>CAIQVS010000066.1 GCA_903875345.1 uncultured Pseudomonadota bacterium
GCGAGACCCTCGAAAGTTTCGCGCGCACGCCGGAGCGCTGGATCGACGTCGGCTGGGACGACGGCGCGCAGGGGCATGAGGACCGCACTATGGTCGGGCGGCTGGATGTCGTTCTGACCAACAAGCCGAACAGCTTCGGCGCGATGACGACCGTGATCGGCAAGAACAACGGCAACATCACCAATTTGAAGGTCATCAACCGGTCATCCGAATTTTTCGATGTTCTCGTCGATGTCGAAGTCAAGGATGTCAAGCAGCTGACGACCATCATTGCGGCGTTGCGCGCCAACACGGCGATTAATTCGGTGGATCGGACGAAGGGACGATAACAATCCTAAACCACCAGAAACTGCCGGAAAATAACATTGATGATCGGTGTGCCGTTGCTGGCGGCGCGGGCGATTTCCAGCAGACGTGGACGCAAATGCGCCGAAGCGCGCGGCGCCGTTAATTCCCGGTCATCCAGATTCTGGATGTAGTTGACGATCCGGTCGTTAATGCGCGGCGAGTAATCCTCCAACTGGCTGGCATATCTTTTTTCGACCTCAAGGCAGATATTGATCCGGACATTGTGGCTGGCGCCGTTATCGCCGGAATGGATCGTCATGGCGAATTGGGGAAGATCCAAATAGGCGACATCCGTTTCAAATTTTTTATTGGTATCATTGACGTGGCGCACCGTCTCGATTTTGTAATCGGCGTAGATATAGCCCGCCACGGCGAGGCCAAGAAGACCGGCAATGTAAGCCACTGTAAACAAGATCAGTCGTGCGTTCTTCATCAACGAACTCGGAGGGGGATAGATTGAAGCCGCATTATAAACCATGTTCGCATCATAGAGAATTCGATTTAATATAGGATTGAATAATATTTCGATTTTCGAACCAAAATCGTCTTATCGGCGGCGGTAAGCAATTGCCTCAAATGCCAAGAAAATCTTGTATGACGCGGATTTGCGCCGGGTCTATCAGCGCCGGAGCATGGCCGACATTTTCGATTGTGACGCAGGACGCGCGCGGCCCGCGCCGCGTCATGTCCTCCGCGACGGCGCTGGGCAAAATATCGGACAGGGCGCCGTGCAGCAGCAGGGTCGGGCAGCGGATGCGGTCATAGACCGGCCAGAGATCGACGTCTTTATCCAAAGCGCGGAACGCGTCGGCGATTTTCGGATCGTAGGCGAGCGCCAGCGCGCCGTCGGGTCGCGTGCGGAAACTGTTGTGCGCCAGATGGCGGAAATCCTCGGCGCGCGTGATGCCAAAGCTCGCCATTGTAACCTTGCGCAGATACGCCTCAAGCGCGGCCAAATCGGCGAAGGCCGGATCCTGCCCGACATAACCGCCGATGCGTTTCAGCGCGGCGAGCGGAAGGAACGCGCCGACATCGTTGATGACGAGACGGCGGATGGGGCTGTTCGGCTGCGCCGCGATCAACATGCCGATGATGCCGCCCATGGACGTGCCGACCCAGTCGACCTGTTCCGCGCCGGTGCGGGCGATCATGGCCACCATATCGGCGACATACTGCGGATACCCGTAAAGCGACGGATCGCCGAGCCAATCGCTTGCGCCGCGACCGGCAATGTCAGGGCAAAAAACGCGGGTCGTCGTTTGCAGGGCTTCGGCCAGCCAGTCGAAATCGCGTCCATTTCGCGTCAACCCGTGCACGCAAATGACGGGAGGACGCGCCGTCGCCTCGCCCCATTCGGCATAGGCCATGCGATGAAATCCGAGCGGGCTTTGGCCGAGGATGTGTTTCAGAATCGGTTGCATATATCTTTTCACCTCTTCTTTACGGATTGTTGACGATAATCCGTTTCATGCGCCCTTTCCATCGTAACCTGATTCTCGCGTCGGCGGTTTTGATCGCTGTGACCATCGGCGCTGTGGTTACGGTCGGCTGGATTTTCTACGGCACGCTTCCGGCGACATCCGGGCTTGTCGAGGTTCCCGGCCTCAGCGCCAAGGTGCGGGTTTATCGCGACGCGCACGGCGTGCCGCATATTTTCGCCAAGACGATGGACGATGCCGCGCGCGCCCTCGGCTATGTTCACGCCAGCGACCGCCTGTTCCAGATGGAGATGCAGCGCCGCGCCGGACAGGGACGGTTATCCGAAGTGGCCGGACCGTCGATGATCGGCGTCGATAAATTCATCCGAACGCTCGGCCTTTATCCCCTGTCTCAAAGCAGTTTTGATGCGCTCTCGCCCGAAGCGCGGGATTACTTCACCGCCTATGCTGGCGGCGTCAATGAATGGATCGATCAGCACCGCTTTAGTCTGCCGCCGGAATTCGCGTTGCTCGGCTTTCGGCCTGAGCCTTGGGTTCCCGCCGACTCGTTGCTGTGGGGCAAGTTGATGGCCTTGCAACTCAGCCATAATTACAAACTGGAAATTCTGCGCGCGACGCTGGCGAAAAAACTCTCTCCGTCTCAGATGCGCGCGCTTTTTCCGCCCTATGGCGGCGCGCCGGTGACGGTACCGAAAGAGGAAGGCGGAAAACAGAAGGCGGAGAACAGAGCGTTAGGGATCGACCCGGATTCATCGGGCGGCCTCGGTCAATGGACCTCGCTCGATCACGCGGCCTCCAACGAATGGGCGATCTCCGGTGCGCGCACGGATACCGGCAAACCTATTCTCGCCAACGATCCGCATCTGTCGCTCGGCATCCCGATTTTGTGGTATCTGGCGCGGATCGTGACGCCCGATTTGACCGTCGCGGGCGCGACCGTGCCGGGATTGCCGGTCGTGCTGCTGGGGCAAAACAACGCGATCGCTTGGGGCATGACGACGACCGGCAGCGACGTGCAGGATCTGTTCGTCGAAACGGTCGATCCGAAAGACCCGTTGCGCTACCTGATTCCAAAAGGCGCCGCGCCGTTCGAGACGCGCACCGAAGTCATTCACGTCAAAGGCTTGCAGGACGTGACGATCCATGTGCGCGCGACCCGACATGGTCCGGTTCTCTCGGACATCGATCAGGAGCTGGGCGCGTTGGCGGGGAAAGGCAAGGTGATGGCCTTGGCCTTTACCGGACTTGGCGCGCAGGACACCACGGCTGAGGCGCTTATGCGCATCAACCGCGTGATGAGCTGGCCGGATTTTCTCGCCGCGCTCAACCTCTATCAGGCGCCGCCGCAAAATGTGGCTTTCGCCGATGTCAAAGGCGATATCGGCTTTATCAATCCCGGCCTTCTGCCTCTCCGAAAAAAAGGCAATGGCCTGACGCCGGTTGACGGCGCGTCCGGCGCCTATGATTGGGTTGGCACCGTGCCGTTCGAGCAGTTGCCGCGTCTTTACAATCCAGCCCCCGGCGTGATTTTCAATGCCAACAACGCGTTGGTTCCCGCCGATTCCAAACCCTATCTCGGCGTCGATTGGGAAGAACCGTATCGCGCCAAACGGCTGCAGGAGTTTTTTACGAACAACCAGCGCCAGACGATGGACATGTCGGCGGATTTGCAGGCCGATCATGTTTCGATGGCGGCGCGGCAGCTGTTGCCCTATCTGCTGCGGCAGAAACCGGAGAACCCGTTCGCGCGATCGGCTTTGGAGAGATTGCGCGGTTGGGACGGAACGATGGACAAGGATCGCGCCGAGCCTTTGATTTTCGAAGCGTGGTTGTATGAAATGCATCACCTGCTTTTCGCCGACAGGCTTGGCTCGGTCGTCCGTGGGCGGGGACCTTACGCCGCGACCGGTATCGCCGCTATTCTGGCGCATAACGGCAGCAACTGGTGCGCGACCAAATCCTGCGACGATGTCATCATGAAAGCCTTGGATCAGGCTTTGGCAATGCTGACGCAGCGCAACGGCGCGGATATCGATCAGTGGCGTTGGGGCTCCGAGCATCGCGCCTTGCTCAAGAACAAGGTCTTTACCCATATTCCTTGGCTGCGCGATCGCGCCGATATCGATCTTCCCTCAAGCGGCGATTTTTACACGCTGGATCGTGGCGGCAGTTTTGATTTCGATCCCGATCATCCTTTTGCCCGCGCGCATGGCGGCGGCTACCGCGCGGTTTATGATCTGGACGATCCGGCGCGTTCGCGCTTCATGATCACGACGGGCGAATCCGGCCATCTGTTCTCGCCGCATTACCGCGACCTCGCGCCGTTGTGGATCAATGTCCAGTACATCAATCTGACCGGCACGGCGGCGGAATTCGACAAACAGGGAATCCCGCATCTGACCCTGAAGCCTTAATCGTCGTTTGCGTTTTTTCAGACGTTTAATCGCGTTAAAGCCATTTTAACGATAGCTGACGCAAGTATAGCTGTGGTTCGAGGCCTTTCGGTCTTGATCTCAGGCCTTCCCGCGTCCCTTTTGCGTATCCGTGGCATCCCCGCATGAATCTCATAATCGGCATCCTCACCGTCGTCGTCTGCACTCTGGGCGGTTATATGCTTCAGGGTGGGCATATGCAGGTGTTGGCCAAGGCCGCGCCGCTTGAAATCGTCATCATGGGGGGCACGATGGCGGGCGGGTTTATCATCGCCAACCCGTCGGTCGTCATCAAGCGCACGCTGCGCGCTTTCGGTCTTCTGGTTAAACCGCCGCGCTACGGCAAGGGGTCATACATCGAGCTTCTCTGCATGATGTATCAGGTGTTCAAGCTTGCCAAAACCAAGGGGCTTCTGGCGCTCGAACAACATATAGAAAATCCGGGGAGCAGCTCCCTGTTCGAGAAATTTCCCGGTTTTCAGACGAATCATCATGCGACCGATTTTTTCTGCGACTATCTGCGGCTTGTCACGCTCGGTTCCGACAAGCCTTATGAGATCGAGGCTTTGATGGATCAGGAATTGGAGGTGCATCACAGCGAAGACGCCGCCATGGTCACGGCGGTGCAAAACGTCGCTGACGGGTTGCCGGCCATCGGCATCGTCGCGGCGGTTTTGGGCGTCATTCATACCATGGGATCGATCACCGAACCGCCGGAGGTTCTGGGGCGCCTGATCGGTGGCGCGCTGGTCGGAACCTTTATGGGCGTGTGGATGTCCTACGGTTATGTCGGGCCGATGTCGAATTCCATGAAGGCGGTTCTTGAGGCCGAGAGCAAATATCTCGAATGCCTTAAATCCGGCCTGTTGGCGCATCTTCAAGGGTGCGCGCCGTCGGTGTCGATCGAATACGCGCGCAAGACACTGCTGACCAGCGTAAGGCCAACCTTTGCCGAAGTTGAAGAAGCAACGTCGGCGCTGCCGGCGCCAAGCGCCTGATCGGGATCACGATGGCCGACTCTTCCCAAGCTCCCGTCATCATCATTCGCCGCAAAAAGAAAGGCGGCCATGCTCCCCATCACGGCGGCGCGTGGAAGGTGGCATACGCCGACTTTGTTACGGCGATGATGTCGTTCTTTTTGCTGTTGTGGCTGCTGAACGTTACGACCGACATTCAACGCAAGGGCATCGCCGACTATTTCGCTCCGGCCAGTATCGCCCGATCCGAATCCGGCGCGGGCGGAGTCATGGGCGGCCAGACGATTACCGCACCCGGCGCGCAGATCTCGCAAGCTTCGCCGCCCTCGACGCAGAACGAAACCATCCCGACGGTTGGTCAGGGCGATCAGGGCGATGAGGAAACAAGCGGTAAAAATCCGAGTTCCGACAACGGCAAGGCGACGCAGGGACAAGACGCGAAGAATCCGAACAATCAGAGCGCAGCGAATGCTGCCGCCAACACCACGAATCTGAGTAAGGACGAACTGGCCATGGCCACCGCCATGCAGCGCGAAGAAGAAACGTTCAAGCAAGCCGAGGCGATGCTGAAGCAAGCGATCGAATCCAACCCTGAATTAAGCGGCTTCTCCAACCAGATCGTGATCGACCGCACCTCCGAGGGCTTGCGGATTCAGATCATCGACCGCGACAAATTCTCGATGTTTCCGTCCGGCGGCGCGGTGCCTTACGAACGCGCGCGCGATTTGCTGATGCTGGTGGGCAAGGTGCTGGCGCGTCTGCCGAACAATATCTCCGTCACCGGCCACACCGACGGCACGCCGTTTTCCGCCGGTTCGCCGCGCGACAACTGGACGCTTTCGACCGAACGCGCCAACATCAGCCGCGAATATCTGGTTCAGGCCGGTGTCGACGAAAAACGCGTGGCGCGCGTCTCCGGTCTCGCCGACCGCGACCCGTTTGTGCCGAACGACCCCAAGGACGCGCGCAATCGCCGTATCAGCATCGTGCTGCTGAGGCAAGCGATTCCTCCGGCTGATATCAATTCTCCCGCCACTCCGGGTAATGGCGCTCCTGTAGGGCCTGCGCAATGACGGGTTCGCCCAAACGCATCGCGCTTCTCACCAGCGGTGGCGATTGCGCCGGATTAAACGCCGCGTTGCGCGCTGTGGTGCTGCGCGCCGCCGCGCTTGGTTGGGAGGTTGTCGGCATCAAGCAAGGCGCGCATGGGCTGATGGGGCGTCCGCCGCAGACCTTGTCGCTGTCGGTTCAGAGCGTCGATACGATCATGATGCGCCAAGGCGGTACGATCCTCGGCACCACCAACAAAGGCAATCCTTTTTCATGGCCGATGCCGGACGGCAGCGTCCGTGATCTGTCGCAGGACATGCTGGAGGGGTTTCGTTCGCTGAATTGCGACGCGCTGATCGGCATTGGCGGCGACGGTAGCCTGAACATCTTGCAACGACTTGCCACGCTTGGGAACATCCCTCTGGTCGGCATTCCGAAAACCATCGACAATGATCTGGGATTGACGGAAACCTCGATCGGCTTCGACACCGCCGTCGCGGTTGCGACCGAAGCGCTTGACCGGCTGCAACCGACGGCTGCGAGCCACGACCGCATCATGCTGCTGGAAGTCATGGGGCGCGACGCCGGTCACATCGCTCTGGCGGCGGGAATCGCGGGCGGAGCCGATGTCATTCTCATTCCCGAAATCCCCTATGACATTCAGCGCGTGGCGCAGCACATCAAGGATATTCGCGGTCAGGGGCGCAACTTTGCCCTCGTCGTCGTGTCGGAGGCGGTGCGTACGCAGGAAGGCGGGCGCATGATGAACGAATTTTACGGCGGGCAGAAACGGCTCGGCGGCATCGGCCATGTGATCGGGGCGCAGATCGCCGAATTGTGCCAAGCCGAGACGCGCGTGACGGTGCTGGGGCATGTGCAGCGCGGCGGCCAGCCGAGCGCGCAAGATCGGTTGATCGCTTCGGCCTTCGGCGTCCATGCGGTCGAATTGATCGCCGCCGGAAAATTCAATCGTATGGTCGCGTGGTCGAACCGGCAAGTGATCGACGTGCCGCTCGCCGAGGCGGTCAAACATTACCAGAAGGTGGAGAAATCAGGCTCGCTGGTGCGCACGGCGCGCGGGCTGGGGATTTGCCTTGGTGACAATTCTAACGATCCTTAGGCGGCCTGTTGTTCCATCATATGGACGGCTTGCTGAAGGCGGGTTTCCGGATCGACGGCGGCGAGTTCGGCGGAATTCAGGTTCGCGTGACGCTCAAGGTCCATCAGGATCGAATGCGCGACGACGAAGCCATATTTGTTTTGCAGGGTTTCAAAATCGATCATCGTAAAACCTTTTTGTAGCAATTTATTTTCTATAATTGGTATCTTGAGGGATAAAGAGCTTGAAAGCAATTCAGAAAAACGCTGTAGGATCGATGCAACTAAAAATTTATGTTTGACAGCTCAATGTGCTTTCTCCTCGTTATGTTGGTTAAAGGAAATTTACCAACAATCCGGAAAATTGCAGACCTGTCGAGCCGCATGCGACAGAAAATTGCCCCGATTCTGCGCCCGGCGATCCAGAAAATATGGTAGGATGCCCTATCGTTGATTGTTCATCATCCAAACAGCGGGAGGCACTTATGGCGCTTGCACAGCGGATTGAGTCTTTGAGAAAACGTCACGCCGAAATCGATCTTAAAATTGTTACCGAATCATCCCGCCCTATGCCCGATCAGGCCAAGCTCCGCCGCCTGAAGGCCCTTAAGCTGACGCTGAAAGACGACATGAATCGTCTTGCCGACGGGGAGCAGGAAGCCGCCTGACACGTCAGGCGGCTGTGTATTAGCCCATACCACGGAACATGGCTTCGGGATCGATCTCCGGTTGATCCTGCGAGCCGATGTCGATTGCGGGATTGCTGTCCGGCTGCGGGGCTGTCGGCGGTTCGTCTTCGATCCCGGCCTTCTTGTTTTCGCGCGCGACGCGACGTTGCGCGCGCTTGACGGCGGCATCCAGATCGGCCTGTTTGCAGAGCCCCAGCAGCACCGGGTTGTGCGGCTTGATGTTGCTTGAATTCCAGTGCGAGCGGTCACGCACCTTGGCGATGGTGTCCTTGGTTGTGCCGACGAGACGCGCGATTTGCGCGTCCAGAAGCTCCGGATGATTTTTGACCAGATAGGCGATGGCATCCGGTTTCTCGGCGCGTTTGGAAATCGGCGTGTAGCGCGGTCCCTTGACGCGCGTTTCCGGCAACGGCAGATCGCTCTTGATCATTTTCAGACGCGCGCGCGGATCGTTTTCGCAACGCTTGATTTCCTCGGCGGTAAGCTGTCCGTTCACGATGGGATCAAGTCCGACGATGCCGATCGCCACTTCGCCGTCGGCAATCGCTTGCACTTCGAGCTTATGCAGACCGCAAAAATCCCCGACCTGTTCGAAGGTCAGGTTGGTGTTGTCGATCAGCCATACGGCGGTCGCTTTGGGCATCAGGGGCGGCTGGGGCATATTCGTTCTCCTCGTGCTTTCGTTCCAAGTGCTTTTGTTCTCAATGCGCGGTCTTCTTCAGACAAACATCATCCTTATCCGACCGCGTCTCTGCCGCCGGACGATCCGCGAACTTGTTTTTCAGGGATCGAATTAAAGTGCAAACCTGCGATCAGGATGCGACCTCAAACACCAATTTACCAAAATGCGCGCCGGATTCCATCACTTTATGCGCCTCCACGACATTATTTATTTTGTAGTCATTATAGATCAATGGGTTAAGCCGTCCTGAGGCGACCCAGGGCAGCGCTTGCGCTTCAATCGCGCGCAGCAAACGGGCTTTTTCCTGCGGTGGTCGGGCGCGTAGGGTCGAGCCGGTGATGACCAGTTGCTTCTGCATCACGAGCCGCAGATCGATTGAAACGCTGCGGCCTTTCTGCGTCGCGATGCTGACATGGCGGCCACGCGGCGCGAGCGCTTCGAGATTGCGCGGCACATAATCGCCGCCGACCATATCGAGTACGACATCCACGCCGCGTCCCTTGGTGGCGCGCAAAATTTCTGCGACGAAATCCTGTTCGCGGTGATTGATGACAAGGTCGGCGCCAAGCTTGCGGCAGACCTCGCACTTTTCAGCCGTTCCTGCCGTGGCGAAAATTTTCGCTCCGTGCAGCTTGCCCATTTGAATCGCAAAGCTGCCGATGCCGCTTGATCCGCCGTGGATCAGCGCCGTTTCTCCGGTCTTCAATCCTCCGGCTTCGAACAGATTGGCCCACACGGTTGCCAAAGCTTCAGGCAGCGCGGCGGCTTCGATCATCGTCAGATTTTCCGGAACGGGCAGGCATTGGCCTTCGGGCGCGGTCGCGTATTCGGCATAGCCGCCGCCCGCCAGCAAAGCCATAACGCGGTCGCCGATTTTCCAGCGTTGCACCGAGGTGCCGAGCGCGGTGATTTCACCCGCGACCTCCATGCCCAGAATTGCGCTCGCGCCTTCGGGCGGCGGGTACTTGCCTTGCCGTTGCATCGTGTCGGCGCGGTTGATTCCTGCGGCCTGAACGCGGATTAGGACTTCATCGTCCTTGGGCTCCGGCACGGGACACTCGCCCCAAGCCATCACATCGGGTTGACCAAAGTCGTTAAGAAGGATTGCGCGCATCGTCTTTATCCCAAACACCCCTCCATTGTGCCTTGAAAACCCCGGTTTAGGAAAATGAATCGAATTTCCCGATGTTTTTTGCAATCTCCCATTGACTGAAACGGCGATTTTTCCCATGGTACGCACCTTGTTTCGGGCAATTATGTCCTGAGAGTAAACTTTTCTAAGGAGCAGACCCATCGTTCGCCCACCCATTAGCCGGGATCGCGAGGCCCCCCGGCGCGAAAAAGACAACGGCCCTCGTATCAACGGCGCAATAGTTGCCCGTCAAATTCGTGTCATTGATGCAAATGGAGAGATGCTCGGCGTCATGACTCCGCGCGAGGGGATAACCCTCGCCGAGGAGTCCGGGCTTGATCTCGTCGAAATCTCGCCGCAGGCCGATCCGCCGGTTTGCAAGGTGCTGGATTACGGCAAGTACAAATACGAACAGCAGAAGAAAGCCGCCGAGGCGCGCAAAAAGCAAAAGACGATCGAGCTGAAAGAAATCAAGCTCCGTCCCAACATCGACGATCACGATTTCGAGATCAAGATGAAGAGCGCCAAGGCGTTTCTCGGCGAAGGCGACAAGGTCAAGATTACCTTGCGTTTCCGAGGCCGCGAAATGGCGCATCAGGAAGTGGCGCAGGCCGTCATCGCTCGCGTGCGCGTCGAGCTGGATCCGATCGCCAAGGTCGAAGCCGAGCCAAGCTTCGAAGGTCGTCAGATGATCATGATCTGGGTGGCGCGGTAGCTCAAAGGCCGGGAAACCGGAAGGCGCTTCCCAAAATTCTGCTAATTCAGCACGAACTCCCCGCTGTGATAGCGGAACTCGCCGGGGGTGATCAGCGCCTCGTTCGCGACTTTGACCATGTAAAGCTTGCCGTCAAGCTTGGCTTCCCAGAAATGCAGGAATTGATGCAGGATCGGGAAACGCGGCGCGATGTCCAGTTCCTGCCAGATATAGCTTTGCAACAGCGCGGGGTGGTCGGGCATGCGGTAGATGATTTCCGCCGTCGTCAGGCGGTAATCCTGAAGCTGCTTGCGGAAATCGCTGTGCCCACAAATTTCCATTAGAGGATGTTAACAAACAAGCTTTAAAGAAAATGTTAATTCCGGCGCTTGAGGGAAATGGACGGGATATTACTTGGCAAACAAGTATTTGATCTTGTTTATGAAACTCAACTTTTTGTAGTAATCTTCCATGGCCTGAAGGGCTTCCGCGCAACCGCTTCTTTTCGCGAGTTCTCTGGCATCTTGCTTTTGCCGGTTTTTCAGACGTCTCTTGGCGCCAAGCATGAGCAGACCTTGAACTGCATCGGCGTGATTGTTGCGGGCTGCCAAATGCAACGACGAATCCAGATTGGTTGTCAGGCGGTCGAGCATCGCGCCGCCTTCGAACAAAGCGAAAATGGCGTTGCTGTGTCCGTTTGCGGCGGCCTTGTGAAGGGGGGTCTCGCTTTTTGGGCTGGTGGCATTGACCAGAGCCTTGTGGTCGATAAGCAGCTTTATTGCGGCGACCTTATCGCTGGCAGCGGCGCGGTGGAGCGCCGTTTCTCCTGCAGTATCTTTTTGATTTACATCGCAATCTTTCGCAGACAGAAGCTCTTTTAGCTTGGCGATGTTGCCTTGAGCGGCGGCCTCGTGGAGCGGGGGGCTGGGCATAAACCATTACTCGCTTGGGGTGTTTGAAGAATCGGCTTCGAAGTAAGCGCTTACCTTCAGGTTTTTCCGAAAGGACACCCATAATCGTCAAAAATGATTAAGAAACCCTTGAAATGGGGGTGGATGTACCCTATCTGAGTTCCATCACGAAAGCAGTCGGCTATCGCCGTTGCTTCTTATGGTTTCACTTTCGAAACGGAACGATTAACTTTTTAACCCTGAAGGAGCTTACGCATGAAATTTCGCCCCCTCCATGATCGCGTTGTTGTCCGGCGCATCGAATCCAACGAACGCACCGTCGGCGGCATTATCATCCCCGATACCGCCAAAGAAAAGCCTCAGGAAGGCGAAATCATCGCCGTCGGTCCGGGCGCTCGCGATGAGCAAGGCAAGGTCGTTGCGCTCGACGTCAAGGTTGGCGACCACATCCTGTTCGGCAAATGGTCCGGCACCGAAGTCAAGATCGACGGCGAAGAGCTGTTGATCATGAAAGAGTCCGATGTCATGGGCGTGATCGAAGGCCACTCCGCCAAGGCGAAGAAGGCCGCGTAAGGGCAAGGCTGGAGGCGATGAGGTTGGGGCAAGAAAATCCTAGCCTTCCGCTTCTGGTGTCCAATCTCTGAATTCAAAACTTTCATTCACACAAGGATCAAAAACAATGGCTGCTAAGCAAGTTAAATTCTCCGTCAACGCCCGCGATCAGATGATGAACGGCGTCGACGTTCTCGCCAACGCCGTCAAGGTCACGCTGGGTCCCAAGGGACGCAACGTCGTTATCGAAAAGAGCTTCGGCGCTCCGCGCATCACCAAGGACGGCGTCACCGTCGCCAAGGAGATCGAGCTGTCCGACAAGTTCGAAAACATGGGCGCGCAGATGGTGCGCGAAGTCGCCAGCAAGGCGAACGACAAGGCCGGTGACGGCACGACGACCGCGACGGTTCTGGCGCAAGCCATTGCCCGCGAAGGCGTCAAGGCGGTCGCGGCCGGCATGAACCCGATGGATCTCAAGCGCGGCATCGAAGCTGCGGTCGAGAAGATCGTCGAGGATCTGAAGGCGCGCACCAAGAAGGTTTCCACCAACGAGGAAATCGCGCAAGTCGGCACCATCTCCGCCAACGGCGAAGTCGAAATCGGCAAGATGATCGCCGATGCGATGAAGCGCGTCGGTCATGAAGGCGTCATCACGGTTGAGGAAAACAAGAGCCTTGAGACCGAGTTGGATGTCGTCGAAGGCATGCAGTTCGATCGCGGCTATCTGTCGCCCTACTTCGTCACCAACGCCGAGAAGATGGTGGTCGAACTCGACAGCCCCTATATCCTGCTGCACGAATCCAAGCTCTCCGGTTTGCAGCCCCTGCTGCCGGTGCTGGAAGCCGTGGTTCAGTCGGGCAAGCCGCTGCTCATCATCGCCGAGGAAGTCGAAGGCGAAGCGCTCGCGACCCTCGTCGTCAACAAGCTGCGCGGCGGACTGAAAGTCGCCGCCGTCAAGGCTCCCGGCTTTGGCGACCGTCGCAAGGCGATGCTGGAAGACATGGCGATCCTGACGGGCGGTCAAGTCATCTCGCAGGACCTCGGCATCAAGCTTGAGAATGTCACGCTCGACATGCTCGGCACGGCCAAGAAGGTGCGCATCGACAAGGACAACACCGTCATCATCGACGGCGCGGGCAAGAAGAAGGACATCGAATCCCGCTGCGCCCAGATCAAGCAGCAGACCGAAGAAACCACCTCCGACTACGACCGCGAGAAACTGCAGGAACGTCTCGCCAAGCTGTCGGGCGGCGTCGCGGTTATCCGCGTCGGCGGCGCGACCGAAGTTGAGGTCAAGGAACGCAAGGATCGCGTCGACGACGCGATGCATGCGACCCGCGCGGCGGTCGAAGAGGGCATCGTCGCCGGTGGCGGCGCGGCGCTTCTTTACGCCATCCGCTCGATCGAAAAAGTCCGCGTCGCGAATGACGATCAACGCCGTGGCGTTGACATCGTCCGTCGCGCGCTCGAAGCTCCCGCCCGCCAGATCGCCGAAAATGCCGGCGTTGACGGCTCGGTGGTGGTTGGCCGTCTGCTCGACCAGAAGGACAGCAACTACGGTTACGACGCGCAGAAGGGCGAGTACACGGACATGATCAAGGCCGGTATCGTCGATCCGACCAAGGTCGTTCGCATCGCTCTCGAAAGCGCGGCGTCGGTTGCCGGTCTGCTCATCACGACGGAAGCCATGATTGCCGAAAAGCCTGAGAAGAAGTCAGGCGGCGGCGCTGGTGCCGGAGGTGGCATGGGCGGCGGCATGGGCGATATGGATTTCTAAATCGCTCGTCGGCGTAAGCCGACAATCCAAGTAAGGTTAAAATCGGGGGTCGTGAGCAATCACGGCCCCTTTTTTTGCGCGTCTGCGCGATCCTTGACTCGCGATGCTTGCGCTTTTATAAGAACCGCTCGCGTAGGTGCGCTTGTTTCGCCGGGTTGGTGGGACTTGTTGAACGAAACACATCGAATGAAAAGGCCGGGTTCTCCCGCGAAAGAATTATGTCACGTGTATGCTCCGTTAACGGCAAGAAGCCGCATTTTGGCAACAATGTCAGCCACGCCAACAACAAGACCCGTCGGCGCTGGCAGCCGAATTTGCAGGTTTGCTCGTTCCCGTCCGAGATTCTCGGCACGCGCGTCTCGATGCGCCTGACCGCCAACGGCATCCGCACGGTCGAGCATAATGGCGGGCTTGACGCTTGGCTGCTCGGCACCCGCGACAGCCGCCTTGGCGAAGAAGCGCTGAAAATCAAGAAGCGCCTCGTCAAGGTTCAGGGCAAGAAGGCCTCAGCCTAAGCCCTTTCGCCATTATCGTCGGCTAATATAGGCACATCCACGCGATCGTCTATCGTTGGCAACTTGACCCGGCACAATCGGTCTGGCTTCATGTCACGGTGTTCTGCTCGTGGTTTATGCACCAGAATAGCCCTTGGATTTCAAGGCTTCGGTTTTGGTTCATAATTCTTGATATTTGCACGATATCAACAAATCACGCCGTTAATCATAAACAAGCGTAGGTGAAAGTATTATTTGTTGATATTCTTAAGGAAGGGAAAATAATCGGGATGAGTAGGGTTGTTATGACTGAAAGATTCTTGGACCAAATTTTAAAACATGACTTTGTGAATAGTGACGGGCTTGAGGGACGCATTGATCGTCTTGCTAAAGCCCTTTGCAAGGAATCTCTGGCAGAACAACTTGAATGTGTCCATGACATTCTGTATAGAAAGGGCGGCGACCCCTGCTCGGAAAACCAAGACGCCGCTTTGGTGCTCGCAACCAAATTGGTTGAAAATGTCCAATCAAAGCTCTTAGAGCTTGTTCACAAAGTTTTAGGATATGAGGATTCAACTGCCGATTCTTTCATAAGAGAGGGAACGGCATGGGATACGAAACGGATATACCGGATAAGGAATGGGCAATACTGGAGC
>CAIQVS010000067.1 GCA_903875345.1 uncultured Pseudomonadota bacterium
CGTGATGACGGCGCATCCCTCAGATGGAGTCCATCACCATGCTACAGCAATACAATTTCGGCGCAGGAACCTTGTTCCTCGTGCGCACCGACATCGCCGTGCCGACGCCCGTCCGGATCGGGACGCTTCAGAACGTCACCATCGATATGTCATTCACAGTCAAGGAGCTTTATGGCCAGTATCAGGCTCCTGTCGCTGTCGCGCGCGGCCAGCAAAAGATCACCGGCAAAGCCAAGATCGCCAATTTTAGCGCGCGCCAACTCAACGAAGCCTTTCTGGGGCAGACGCTTGCCGTCGGCGAACAGATACAGATCGTCGATGAAGGTGGGCCGAACGGTACCGCCATTCCAGCCACGCCCTATCAGATTGTCGTCGCCAACGGCGCATCAATGTCATCGTCCGCGCCGGGCATCGATTGCGGCGTCTTCAATGCAGGCACCGGCGTTCAGATGACGCGCGTCGCCTCGGCACCGACGGCAGGACAATATAGCTGCGACATGACGACCGGCACTTACACCTTTAGCAGCGCCGACGAAGCCGCAGGCGTGAAAGTCGTCATTTCTTACGCTTACTTCGAGACGACGACCGGCAACCGCATCACCGCCTACAACCAGTTGATGGGCGCATCGCCGACTTTCCGCATGCAGCTTGGCGAGGGCTTTGGCGGCAACAATTCGTGCCTCACGCTCTATGCCGCAATCCCCACCAAGATGAGCTGGGACTTCAAGAACGAGGATTTCACCGTCCCCGACTTTGAATTCTCGGCCTTTGCCGACAGCCTGGGCCGCTTCTTCGACTGGTCGAGCACGCTCTAATGTCCGACAATCGCCGCGCTTTTCTCGACATGCTTGCATGGTCGGAAGGCACCTCGACCATTCCTGACAGCGACAACGGGTACAATGTGCTGGTGGGCGCGACACCGTCGCATCCGTTGCTGTTCGACAGCTACGCCGATCATCCCCGCGTTTACAATCCTGATCTGGATTCCACGGCGGCGGGGCGTTACCAGCTGCTCGCCAAATACTTCGACGCCTATAAGGAACTCCTCAAGCTGCCCGATTTCTCGCCCGCATCGCAGGATGCGATCGCGCTGCAGCAGATCAGGGAGCGCCGCGCTCTCGTCGATGTCGACGCCGGTGACGTCAAGCTCGCCATCCTCAAATGCTCGACGATCTGGGCGAGTTTGCCCGGCGCTCCCTACGGCCAGCGCCAGAACCAGTTGAGCGATCTGTGCGCCGAATATCTCAAGGCTGGCGGCGCTACGTCCCCAAATTCCTGAAACAACCGGCTGAACGTCCACGCGGCGCGCGCGACCGGTTGCCTTTAACAAGCCGCGACGGAGAAAAAACATGAGTATCCTTACAAGCGTCGAACAGTTTTTCGAGAACCTGTGGAACAACATCCTCAAACCCGATGTGCAGGAAGCCATTGACGTGGCCGAGGCCTTTTTTAGCGCCGCCGCCACGGCGGTCGCCCAGCAGCTTGGTACGACCGGTCTGAAAATCGTTACCGATGCTGTGGCCGCAGCTGAAACGGCTGGTGGAACCGGCGCACAGAAACTGGCCGCCGCGCAAGCATCGATTGCCACGAACCTTTCCACGGCTGGTGTGACGGCGGCAACGAACGTCATCAATGCGGCCATCGAAGGTGCGGTCGCGCAACTGAAGACTGCGCAAACGCCGACGCCCGACAATTCTGCTGGAAGCGACAACAGTAACGCATCGACCAAGTAAGACCTTAAGAAAAGGAGAACGACTATGAGCGCCCTCAGTTTAATCACGACTGCTGTAAACAATTTCCAGCCCACGAAAAGCGTGTTGGCTGGGGGCGCTGCAAGTATTCTTGTTTGCGCCATCGGCGCTGTTCTGGTCGCGGCGGGCGTTGCCATTCCGCCCATCGGCTTTCTGGGACTGACAGCGGCAACCCCTCTGACCATGACGATGGTGACAAGCGCCGCCATACCTATCGGCCATCTTGTTACGGCCATCGTTCCCGATAGCGCAAACCAGTACCTGAACGGACTGGCAAAAAAACTGCAAGTCGATGTTGAAAACCTGCGCAGCTACATCCCGCAGGAATATTACTCCGACGACGATTTTCCGAAGGGTCGCAATGGCGCATAAATGACATGGCTGTATCTACCACCGGCGACGGTGAAGTTGCCGGTCGTGGAAAAGCCTTATTCGGACTTTCCCTGTGCGCCGGAGCCGGAGGCCTCGATCTTGGACTGCATATCGCCGTCCCGACCTATCGAACTATTTGTTATGTCGAGCGGGACGCCTACGCCGCAGCCGCTCTCGTGGCGAGGATGGAAAACGAAGCCCTGGATCAAGCGCCTGTCTGGGACGACGTTAGCACCTTCGACGGCAAGCCGTGGCGCGGCGTCGTGGATATCGTGCATGGCGGCTATCCATGCCAGCCTTTTAGCGTCGCCGGACGAAAGCTCGGCGACAAAGACCCACGACATCTCTGGCCGCACATCGCCCGTATCGTCGGCGAAATCGAGCCGCCGCTTTGCTTCTTCGAAAATGTCGGCGGACATTTACGATTGGGCTTCGAACAAGCGCATGATGACCTTCGATCGCTGGGTTACCGTGTTGCGGCTGGCCTGTTTGCGGCGGAGGAAGTCGGTGCTCCCCACCGACGCGAGCGATTGTTCATCCTGGCCTACCGCCATAGCGACTGACGGCGAAAAAGGCGGGCCGAACAGCAGGCACGGCAATGGTACGCCGCATCTGGCCGCCGCCGTGCAAACGCAATGGTACACACCGAATGTCCCAAATGGAGGGCGGGTAAACCCTGCGGACATGACGGCAACTGGCGCGATGCCTGACGGCAGAAAACGTCAGGTCGGCCTCGAAAATCAGGCAAAATTCGTATGGCCGACGCCTATGGCCAATCCCAACACGAACCGGCAAACGAAACCGACGCCGTCGCAGATCAAGGGCGAACACGGCCTCAATCTGGCGATGGTGGCGGTGCAATCATCGTGGCCGACGCCGCGCACATGCGCCGGAAAGCGATCAAGCGGCAGCAACCGAACCGAACTGGTGAATTCATGGGCGACGCCGCAAGCGCATGACGTGACGCAAGGCAATCCAGAACGCGTCGGGCGCTTCGGAACAAAAGCAGGTGGTCGCAATCTAACCGATGAAGGTGTGGCATGGGCGACGCCTACAACGCGCGACTGGAAAGACGGGGCAGCGGCGGCGGATGTGGAGACGAATTGCCTTCTTGGCCGCCAGGCCCCACGGAGCGTGAAAGATGGGAACGCATCGACCCTCAGCTTAAACCCGCTGTTTGTCGAGTGGCTTATGGGATGGCCAATCGGGTGGACAGATTGCGGCTCTGCGGTAACGGCGTTGTCCCCCTGGCTGCGGCTTATGCGTTCCGAACTCTCACGGCTGCTGCAGGCGTCGATATCTGACCAGCCAGATTTGTTTGCATGACCGTCCGATCATGATCAGCGTGCGCCGAAGATAGCCATAAGATTGCTCGCTTATTCAATGGCTAATCGCGGCGAATGAAGCGTTCATGGACGCATGATTAGCAACGAGGCATCCATGAACAGCACAATCAAAGTCGGATACGCCCGCAAGCCGTCATGCATCAGCGAGGTCAAGGAAAGCTCTTTTGGGCTTGATCCCCTGGATACGATGGTCGTCGAGACCAAGGCCATGAGCGCGGAAGAATACGACGCCTTCGTGCAGGACTTTTACGCCAGCCGCGACTGGCTGGACGGCAAAGGCGGATCAAGAAACGGCATCATCCAAGCCATCGAAATCACCGCGCCGGAGCGCGAAGCGATTTACGTCAATCCGGAAGGCCACAGTTACGCCCGTTACGTCGGCGTGCGCGTCGAAGCCGAACAGGCATCGACGACCAAGTATCCGAATGTCCGTGTGCAACTGACGGGAAAGGATGGAAACGCCTTTTTTATCCTCGGTCGCTGCCAAGGCGCAGCGCGCAAAGCCGGTGTGCCGGACGACCAGATCAAAGCCTTCATGAACGAGGCCAGCGCCGGTGATTACAACCACCTGCTGGCGACATGCATGCGCTGGTTCGATTGCGTCTGAGGATTAACGGAAAGGAAACTGTCATGAGCAAGAAAACAAAGAAACCATCCCCCACGCCGCCGACAAAAGGCAAAGCGGCGCCGAAAAAAGCCAAGCCTGTCGCCGAAGCCAAAAAACCTGAAGAGCAAAGTGTGCCAATGAAAGCCGGTCTCGCGGCGGTCGCGGCGATGCCGGTCGGCAAGACCAGCAAGTTGAATGCGATCACCGAATTGCTGATGCGTCCCGAAGGCGCAACCACCGACGACATGATCGCCGTCACCGGCTGGCAAAAGCACACAGTGCGCGCTGCGCTCTCGCATGCGCTGGCTAAGAAACGTGGTTACCAAATCGTTTCCGAAAAGCC
>CAIQVS010000068.1 GCA_903875345.1 uncultured Pseudomonadota bacterium
CCAAGCTTCCATGCGATGGTGCTTTCAATAGAGGGCCCCATAACTTGAAGCACACTTTTGGAAGACGACTGAGAGCTGCTGGTGTATCTTTTGAAACGCGTAAGGTGCTACTGCATCACACGACAGGGGATATTACCACGCATTACTCTTCGGCAGAACTTCAAGAGTTAATTGATGCTGTAAATAGTATTTGTGACATGGAAAGCGGGGTTTCGCTGACCGTATTGAAAAGGTCAAAAGCCGGTTAGGGAAATCATAGGTCACGCAAAAGTCACGCAAGGAAATTTCGGGCATAAAAAAACCAGCTGACCGTCAAATCTAACTGGTTGTTTTTTATGGTATCAATTGGTGGGTCGTGTGCGATTCGAACGCACGACCATCGCATTAAAAGTGCGAATTAAACAATTACTAGACAACTGCATACTACTTATAACGTCCTATAAACAATAGCTTAGCAGGAAATAGAAGTCGTGTAAAGTTGTTAAAAGTAGTAAGAAGCAATATAAACTACTGTAGTTTTTACTGTAGTTTTCTGGTCCTAAAAAGCCAGTGTTGCTTGGGATATTGGCGTTATCTGGTAACAATCAATCCCGGATATTTGCCGACATTGCATACTTAGTCACTAGAAAGTTGGATGTGCCATTCAGAGGTTTTTTTTGCTAACCACTCGTCATATATTGAGATGTGGCTCAGTAACCACCGAAGATCCGAGAGCATTATGATTGAATTAATGCAATGATCTTTAGTAATAATATTTTGACCTAACGTAGCAGATGCATCTTTTGTATCCATGGATAGCAGGATGATCGCTTCATATCCCGGTATACGTTTGCCGGCCCAATGTGCAAACAAATTGCGGCTACCAGCATAATGCGGGACAAATTTTGTTAAATTTTCATTACGATAAGGGGTTATCGTAATGTGAGGTAGCAATAACTCGTTGCAAGTTGTTGTATCATTGTTTAATGACTAAAAAAACCTTAACACAAAGCATACGAGCAACGAGTCTTTTGATTGTAGGCCAACTGGCAACAAAGGGCAATCTAAGTATCCGGAAAATTGCATCGACCGTTAATAGATCAAAAAGCGCTGTTCACCGGCATTTACGAAGGCAGAAAATCCGGAATGCGCATCCAGAGTCGATGTTTTGGGAAACCGAAGTCGGCGAAGCGTGGCTAAGGCGAATGATGCTCGCAACCCTGTATATCTTTGGCCTGGATTGCCATGTAGGCGCTGATAAACTAGCACAATTCTTTAAACTGATCCGTATTGACACGCATGTGGGCGTTTCGCCCTCGGCATTACGCCAGCAATTACGCCATATGGAAAATTTATTGCCCTTATTTCAACAGCAGTGCGAAAATTCGGCTTCGGTGCAACCGCGCACTATAGTGGCGGCAATGGATGAAACCTTTTTTGGTGATTTTCTCATTCTGGTGCTGATGGACTTATCGTCAGGATACCTATTTTTGGAAGAAATCAGCGACGACCGCCGTTTCGATACCTGGTATAAAAAGGCTATTCCCCGCTTAAAAGCGCTGGGTATTGAGGTTAATCATGCCGTCAGTGATCGAGCCAAAGCCTTGATCAAGCTGGCTATCACTGGCTTTGATTGTCAGTCAGGCGCCGATCTTTTTCATGTGCAGCAGGATATTAGTAAATGGCTGGGGGCTGTGATTGGAAGGCGGCACGAACAAGCCAAAGCACAACTGGAAACCGCTGCGGCGCTGTTGCAAAAAAAAACGGACAACAACCTGGCGGAGTTGGTGCAGGTCGTTGATGCGGAGCGGGTTTATCAACAGATAAAGGAAACACGCGCCGCTTATCACGAAAATCTGGCAGGCATTTCCGAAGAGGTTCATCCGTTTTCATTTGAACCCAAGAAGATAAACCGAGCGGAGCTGGTGATCTCCCGTCTAGAAAGACGTGCTCAGGCATTTGAAAAAATCGCGCAATCTCAAGCGATTACTGACTTAAAGCAAACCATGAATAAGTTTCGCAATCAAGTGAATGACTTGGCGGGCAATGTGGAAACCTGGTGGCGATGGGTCATGGAAATTTTAACGGGTCTTTCGGTGGATGAAGCAACGGAAAACTGGTTGATTTATAGCCTTTTACCAACGGTGTACTGGCATCAGCAACTACACAAAACACAAAACCCCAAGCAGAGGGAAAAATATCGCCAGGCTTGGCAGCAAGCCGCGCAGCATTTACAGGCCAATGCTTTCACAGTAACCCTGTCGGAATGCGAATTGCAACGCTGGTTGGAATGGGCAGAGTGGATGGCGCGTAACTTTCATCGCAGTTCTTCCGCCGTCGAGGGTCGCAATGGCTATCTGTCGCAGATGTATCACAATGGCCGTGGCTTAACCGAAAAACGCTTGCGGGCATTGACGGTGATTCATAATTTCGGGCTCAAGCGGGTTGATGGGACAACGGCGGCAATGCGTTTGTTTGGACAAACGTTTCCTGATCTGTTTTCATGGTTGATGGCTGAAATGGGCGATCTTCCGCTGCCCAGAAAAGGCAAAAAGCGGATTGATCGTAACCCGTTGTTTTTAAAATCCGTCCCGGCTTAAGCTGGAAGCCCGAATTCCTTGCCAATATGTCCCATGAAATTAGAACGCCTATGAATGGGATTATTGGGCTTTCACAGCTTGCGCTTAACATGGAAG
>CAIQVS010000069.1 GCA_903875345.1 uncultured Pseudomonadota bacterium
GGGACTCTCTCTTAAGTTTGCCCAGTTTCTGTCCAACTCACGGGGGCCACCCCAGGGCGTTGCGGATTAGCGCTTGCCCATCTGCGTATTTCATGAATTATGGCAACCGTTTCGTCACTTTTGTTCACACCGTATTGTCCAGGGTCAGATGTGTGAATGAGGGACTGCACTAAAATTCTAGCCTTGGATTTATGTTTTATTACCATGTCGAAGCTATGGGTTTTTCCTGCAGTTCTGTCTACAACCTCCATGTTAACGAGATCGACATTTGGATCTCTCGCACCCATGGGATTGGCGCCCTTATCGGAAGGCTCAATATCAAGACCAATTGCACTCAGGACAACGGCTAGAGAAGCTTCACAACCATGCCCACGCCGTTTGGCTGCTCGCTGTTGATATTCTTTGGGAGAAATAAGGCGAGCGTATAGCATTTCAAGCACATCAATGGACATCACCGCAAAACTTGGCGCAGCTTGTTCCAATCCATGTTTCAGTAAATAATCCGCCATCATAAATGCTGCGGCTTTTTGCACTTCCTTCCCCTTACCTCCGTTGAGCAAACCAATAAAAAACTGGAGAGGATGTCGTGATAAAGTCCAAGGATAACATCCGCAAAGTGCTTCCGTACCATTTGGATTGGGCATGCGACTGGCAATATATGAAAGATCAAGATACGCTCGCTTGTCGCTAATGCCGAGGAACTGCCTTACTTCGGAAAAAAGCGCAGTGTCTTCAAGCAGCAGGTTGGCAACAGTCTCTCTGATAATTTTTTGTTCGGCTTGGGCGGCGCTCTTAAAAAATTTCGACACTCTTCCTAAATCAATATCAACATTTACATGCCCAGCTAGGGGCAATACATCCTGCGGCGAAACATGAAACCAGTATTCTTGCTCGCGCGAACTAAAATCAACATCTGACATCTTTGCCCCAGCAGCTATAAGCGTTGATGTAACCTAGACGCTGAAAGCTTATGCGGTCAAATTTTTTATGCTGGAGTGATAAGGGAACAGTTATCATCAGTAACTGATTCCGACTAAAATACCGTGGGAGTATCCCGCCCCCACAAAAGACGGCGCGTCATCATTCAACGTGAATAGTGACGTCGTATCCAAGCGACTTTAATGCTTTTGATGTGCGCCCATTTCTTGGCGGAAAACGATCCGGCATAGCCCATCCCACCATCTCACCGAAAGCACTGATCCCCAGCCCGTCAATTTTCCACTGTGGATCGGTCACGGCCTGCCAGAGACGCTCAGGTAGCTGCTCGTTGGAGCCGCCGTACAACACATAGATAATGACTTCGTTTACCCGATGATTGCCTGACGAGCGGTCATTCCAAATTCGCTTTGAAAGCGCATCAACCTTTTCTGATATCGTATATCGAGTGCCATCCTCCAGCAGACTGACTTTCTTGTTCGGAACCCGCCGCGCATAATCCTTGATCGAATGGACGGCCATGCAAACTTCACGAAATTGGTCGCATGACATAGCCCGAAGGCTATGTTCTGAAAAAGCGGATTGCAGGAATGGCGCCGTAGTGTTCAGCATCTCGTCTTCGGATGAAGGCGCTTCAGGTAGCTGATGCCACCATGCTATAGCTTGCATTAGCGCATCTTCCTTGCGCCCCTTATTTTCTTCAAATAGAGCGTTGTAATTTGCTTTTCCTTCATCGAAGGCATGCTGATAATAATGTGCGTGTAAGAACTGATCTGCATGGGCGCCGATGGGTGTTGATGCGTTTACCCATGCCGGGCGATTTTCAGGCCGATTGACCCTCGCCCCTATGTCACGCAAATTCTGCAACGTCGAATGCCATTCCTTGAGAAAATCTTCGCGCCTCTTGTCCGCGACACTTTTGGGCGCTGTCTGAATAAGGCCATGCCATTTGATAAAGCTGGGGCTGTCCCAGAAAGTTTTGGCTTCCGGCTTACGGGTGTTGAGTTCCTTCTCCCGCTTGCTCATTTCCTTCAAAAGTTCATCTGTAAGAGGCGTTGCATGGGCTTCAAGCATGGAAAACAGAGCAAGGATATCACCAGCCATTTCATCGGTAATTTCTTCCTCATTAAAAAAACAGCCAGCTTCGATATTTTTTGTCCATGCGCTATCGGTTAAATTGGCGGAGCCGATATAAAGGCCAACGCCCCGCCACCAGATGACTTTCGCATGGTGATGCTGGACAAGGCGGCAAGTGAAATCCGGAGACTGCCTTTTTAGAAAATCCGATAATATGGGGATGCTTACCGCGACTTCATCATCAAGGCGGCCATAAAACTTCAGCGGGATCTTATTTTGCCAACACCAGTCAAACAGAATTGCGCTCGGAGTTGCGTAGGCGACGGCGGCAAGGACTTCTTCCGTCTGGCTTGCGAAATTGTCAGTAATAAAGCGCAGATAATGTCCGTTGATTCCGCTCATTATCAGGCGCATGGAAACATCCCTTTCCTTGTTCAGACCTGTCCGCCGCGAACAAATTTCTCGTAGGTGTCCATCAGCCCATCTTCGTCATCATCTGCTTGCGCGAATCTGTTCGGCGCATCATCCGGATAAAGAAGCAACGACACCGTCATATCGCCTTTTTTGCCGAGAACTGTCATTTCGTGAACTTCCTCTTGTCCCGGCCATATGCCCTTCGGGTGGAGGATGCCGCCTCGATTGTCGACCAGCGGATCTTGACGCGCCGCGAGCGATAACTTTGGAAGCTCAATTGCCGGGCCGCTTCGAGACCTGTAAAAAATCCCTGACGAGAGAAGCTCCTTACTTGACCAGGCCCAGTCGATATATCCATCGCGTCCGAAAACGATCATGGCGCGTTTGCCGCAGACATCGAGCCACTTCAGGGTTGCCGCGCTTACAGATACCCCATAACGGTCGGCCAGATGACACATCAAATCCATGCTGGGTTTTTCACCCTTGATCTGCTGCCTGAAATCGTCGAGCGGCATAAGGAAAAACGAAGCGAATGTATTTGCTTGACCCTCGATTTCACCGCGTTCCTCATCCCAATCGAGCATAGATCTGGGCGAGCATTGCAATCCATCGGGAAAGGCCGCGCGGTGAAGCAAATAATGGCCAAACTCGTGCGCCAGGGTGAAATTCTTGCGACCGGCAGATTGAATGCTGTCGTTATAAAAAATGCCCCATTCATTTTTGCGCTCAGGATTTCTGAACAGCGCCCCTTCAAAATTCTTCGACGTGTTGATCCCCTCGAACGCTGTTATCGGCGCATCTGGGAAGGCGTGCTTGGAGAATTCGTAGGCGATATCAACGATGTTAATGGGAAAGCGTTCCAAGCCGTGCGCCGCCGTAAAAGCATTCAATAATTTTGTAAGATGGATTGCCCATTGCTGCGGCGTTTTCGGCAGGTTCACTTTTTCTTACTCCACCGGTCGATGGTTTCTTGGATCGTTTTTTGATCTTCCGGATCAAGCTTCTTGAAGCTGCGGAACAGCGCATTCTTAAGAACTTCATCGCCTGGCTTGGTCGCACCTTCATCTAACAAATAATCCGCCGTTATTCCCAGCGCCGCCGCGACCGTCGTAAGTTTTTCTGCCGAAGGTTTTCGGGTGTCACGGTTTTCGAGTTCCCAAAGATAGCTTTTGCTGGAGCCGGTGATTTCGGCCAGCTTATCGAGTGAATATCCCTTGTCTTGCCTGCATTTCCTAAGTTTGTCGCCAAGTCGTGATGTCACGGCTGTTTCCTCCTGCATACTAGGGTGGTCAAAAAAATGTTCGATATACATCGAACGATTATGTGCTTGACAAGGGTATTGCGAAGGCGTTCGATATACACCGAACAAAAGCGTACTCCGTCGAAAGGGGGTTTGCAAGCACACAACAACATCAACACACCAAGAAAACTCTCCCCGTAACATCAGAGGTTCACCAATGAAAGGATAGTATCACCATGTCCGCAGCCATCGCTCAGTTTATCCGCAATACGCCTAAAGATTCTTTGTTCGCCTATTTTAAAGCCCAACCACATCCGATCGCCGAAGCGGTCAACTGGAACGACGCCCAAGACGTCGCCCAGCCATTGCTTCAGGCCGTTGATCGTATGACCAATGACCAACTGGCTCTGCTAAACATCGACGCCGAACGCATCCA
>CAIQVS010000070.1 GCA_903875345.1 uncultured Pseudomonadota bacterium
CTTTTCCACACCCACCACGCGCCGTCCAAAGCCAGCAGCAGGTTCAGCCCGTCGGGAATCACGCCGAATTGCAGGTCAACAAAGGCAATCGCCACCATCAATCCCAAACCAAGGCACAAAGGCGCGGCAGGAACCGACCAATCCACCAGATACATGCCAAGCACGCCAAGCAGGAAGCCGAGAATCTCCGTCGCCGGTTGCGTCCACAACCCCGTGCGCTTGCCGCAAGGGCAGGGCAAAGTCAGGACGTCGGGGCGCAGCAGCCAGCCGATGAGGGGGAAGCTTTCCTGCCATGTGAGAGGCTGCAGGCAATAGAAGCAATGCGGCCAGCGGCTTTCGCCCGGCATGCGGTCGGCGGAGCGCGTGCCGAATTGGTGCGCCAGAGCGGCGGCAAACATCCCCAGCCAGCCGCCCGCGAGCAGTTGGAGGATATGGGCAATGGTATGATGTTGGTGGCGGATCACGGAAAGATTTCGGCTCGAATGGCGCTGATGCCGCGCTGTTTAAAATGAAGAGATTCAGGCGAAGCTATAGCGGCAAAATTCCTCCCCCCTTGCGGGGGAGGCTAGGTGGGGGGGGGTGCCATGATGAGCAATATTGGAAATGCCAATCCCCCCCTCCCCTAACCCCTCCCGCGAGGGGAGGGGAACACCACCGCTCTTTTCGCCAGCATGCCCAATCGAGGCCGACGGCAACATGCCAAGCGATCCGGTCAGCATCGCGGCTTCGTCGGACAGAATATCGCCGAACAGATTGTCGGTAAGGATCACGTCGAACTGATTGGGAGCGCGCAGCAATTGCATCGCGCAATTATCGGCGTACATATGCGACAACTGAACGTCCTGATACTCGGCGGCATGAAGCTTCGTGACTTCCTCGCGCCACAGCAACCCGCTTTCCATCACGTTCGCCTTGTCGCAGGAACAAACCTTGTTGCGTCGTTGCCGCGCCAGATCGAACGCGACACGGGCGATACGCACGATTTCCGAAGTCGTGTAAACTTGCGTGTTGATCCCGCGCCGCTCGCCGTTACCGATATCCGAAATGCCGCGCGGCTCGCCGAAATAAACGCCGCCCGTCAACTCGCGCACGATCACGATGTCGAGTCCGCGCACGATATCCGGCTTAACGGTGGACGCTTCGATCAATGCATCGAACACAATCGCCGGACGGATATTAGCGAAAAGGCCGAGTTCCTTGCGCAACGACAACAACCCCTGCTCTGGTCGTTTATCATACGCCAACCCTGCCCATTTCGAACCGCCGACCGCGCCGAGCAAGACCGCATCGGCTTCGCGCGCCTTCGTCAACGTGCCGTCGGACAAAGGCGAACCATAAGCGTCATAGGCCGCGCCGCCGACTTTATCCTCGGCGATGTCGAGCTTTAGCCCGCGTTTTTCCGTGAACCAGTTCAAGACTCGGCGCACCTCAGCCATCACTTCGGGACCGATGCCGTCGCCGGGGAGAATGAGAATTTTTTTGATCGTCATGTCAGAGCCAGTTTTGTTGTTGCTTCCGCTTCGTTTCATACGCCGCAATCGCGTCGGTATTTTTCTCGGTGAGGCCAATATCATCCAGTCCGTTCAGCAAGCAATGCCGCCGAAAGGGATCGATTGTGAAACTGAAACCGGAATTGTGCGGATAGGCCGAGATGATCTGCCGTTCCAGATCGACCGTCAGCAGCGCGCCTTTTTCGGCAAGCGCCGTCAGATGATCGATATCCTCCTGCGGCAGAACGACCGGCAACACGCCGTTCTTGAAACAGTTGTTATGGAAAATATCGGCGAAGCTCGGCGCGATGATGCAGCGGATGCCGAAATCGGCCAGCGCCCACGGCGCATGCTCGCGGCTCGACCCACAGCCGAAATTCGCGCCAGCAATAAGGATTTGCGCTACGTCGTAGGGCGGCTGGTTCAGAATAAAATCCGGATTCTTTGTGCCGTCGGCGGCATAGCGCAGATCGTTGAACAGATTCTTACCGAGGCCGGTGCGCTTGATCGTCTTGAGAAATTGCTTCGGAATGATCGCGTCGGTATCGACATTGACCATCGGCAGCGGCGCCGCAACGCCCGTGAGTGTGGTGAATTTTTGCATCATTCCATCGCTTCGAAGCAACACTGGATAAACTTTGCGCCTTTTTCTATCGCGGCAGCGGCGCGCTCAGGCGTAATTTCAGCGTCCGCTCCCTCTTCATAATCGGCGATCTTTTTCAGATTGAACGCCTGCGACAGAAAAACCCTCGCTTCCGGTAGAAAGCGCGGATCGTCGCGAACGACACGGGAAAACTCGGCTTGCAACCCGTTATGAGTTTTGAATAATTTACCCTCGGTTTCGTAAAGAAAAGCCCGCGCCGCATGATACCCCGCCAGATAAGCATTACGTCCGGCATCTTCGTTCAGGCCAACTTCCAAAGCCTTTGTGGCATTGGCGAGAAGCTTTTGCGCCTTCATCATCAACCGGTTCGCAATCGGATTCATATGTCGACGCCTTCGTTCCTGATTTCGCGCATAAGCGGCATCGACAAATCCGCGTAAGTCGTCGCAAGATACGGCAACACATCGAAGAACGGCCCCTCGTCTTCGAGGACTTTTACCCGTAAATCGGCAAGCCGATCCAGTTCAAGCCAACGATCCGGCATGTCGCGCAGAAAGACCGCAATATCGTAGTCGGAGTCCGAACGCGCATCGCCCCGTGCGCGGGAACCGTACAGCACAACGCGCTCCAGCCTATCGCCGTAAAGCGCCTCCAAACGGGCGCGAAAACTCGCTAAAGAGGGATCAAATACAGTCATGCGGCCACTGTAACATCATTCATCATCTTGCGCCAAAAATTTGTCTCAGAACATCCCCCGCACATCCGTCAACCGTCCCGTCACCGCCGCCGCCGCCGCCATCGCTGGGCTCATCAGGTGAGTGCGTCCGCCCCTGCCCTGCCGTCCCTCGAAATTACGGTTGGAGGTCGCGGCGCAACGTTCTCCCGGCAACAGACGGTCTTCGTTCATCGCGAGGCACATCGAGCATCCGGGCTCGCGCCATTCGAATCCGGCTTCGATCAAGATTGTGTCGAGGCCTTCGGCCTCAGCCTGTTTCTTGACCAATCCCGACCCCGGCACGATCATCGCCTGCACGCCTTCGGCGACATGACGGTCCCGCGCGACATCTGCCGCCGCGCGTAAATCCTCGATGCGCCCGTTGGTGCAGGAACCGATAAACACCTTGTCGATCTTCACGTCCGTCAGTTTCATGCCGGGAGTCAGCCCCATATATTCCAAAGCCCTCTGCATCGCTTTGCGTTCGGTTTCGTCCACGGCGGCGGCGGGATCGGGCACATTGCCCGTAATCGGCAAGACATCCTCCGGCGAGGTTCCCCACGTCACTGTCGGCTCGATTGCCGCAGCGTTGATGCGGATTTCCTTGTCATAGACCGCATCGGCATCGCTCGGCAGCGAACGCCAATAAGCCACGGCATCGTCCCACGCTTCGCCCTTGGGCGCGCGCGGCTTGCCTCGCAGATAATCGAACGTCACATCGTCCGGCGCGATCAACCCGGAACGAGCACCCGCCTCGATCGTCATGTTGCAGACCGTCATGCGGCCTTCCATCGACAAAGCGCGAATGGCTTCGCCGGTGTATTCGATCACATGCCCTGTGCCGCCAGCGGTGCCGATTGCGCCGATGATGTGCAGAACTAAATCCTTCGCCGTAACTCCGGCGGGCAATTCGCCGTCAACCTCGATGCGCATATTTTGCAGCTTCTTCATAAGCAAGGTTTGCGTCGCTAATACATGCTCGACTTCGGAAGTGCCAATACCGAACGCCAGCGCGCCAAACGCGCCATGCGTCGAGGTGTGGCTGTCTCCGCAAACAATCGTCGTGCCGGGAAGCGTGAAGCCCTGCTCCGGTCCGATGATATGCACGATCCCTTGCCGCACATCGTCCATCGAAAAATATTCAATGCCGAATTCGCGCACATTGTCCGTGAGGGCTTCGACCTGATGCCGCGATTCCGGTTCACGGATGCCCTGAGCGCGGTCCGGCGTCGTCGGCACATTGTGATCCGCTACGGCCAGAGTCCTGTCGGGACAGCGCACCTTGCGTCCAGCCAGTCTTAACCCTTCGAAGGCTTGAGGGCTGGTGACTTCATGCACCAGATGACGGTCGATATAGATCAGGCAAGTGCCGTCATCCTGTTGGTTAACGACGTGGCTTTGCCAGATTTTATCATATAGAGTTTGCGATTGTGTCATGGGCTCAACATAATTTTCGGGATTAAACTAGCGGTTCGTTCCTTGCCGCGCAATGTTTAGCGATGCCAGCTTAAAAAACCAAGCTTTGTCGGCGCATAGAAACTTGACGATCAAAACAGCGATGAACCACCGCTCATACGATAGCGCCCTAAAGCCTCCCGCTCAATCGCTTCAAGTGTATCGTCATGCGGGCGTGGCGGACAAGCGCCGATGCGCATGATCGTCGAAAGCAAACTCCCCGCGCGTTTCTCGCCGCGCAGGGTGTTGCGGCGATAGCTGAAAAAACGCGCCTCGTCGGCGCAAGTGTCAGCGGGCGAAGGCTCGACCGACGCGACGCCAGACGCGCGTAGCTTGCCTTCGACGTAAGCGGGCAGGTTGAACATCGTATAGCCGGTGCGGTTGCCGCCGCGAAAAAATTGCCGATGTTCCGGATTTTCTTTCAGAAACGCTTCCGGAAATTCCGGTCCCACTTCATAAGAGTCTTGCCAAATGCAGGGACCCAACGCCGTAGCGATGCGCGATCGCTCCGCGCCCAAAGTTTCCATCGCCGCAATCGTGTTTTCGATCACGCCGCCCAACGCGCCGCGCCAGCCCGCATGCGCCGCGCCAACGACCCCGGCGCGTTCGTCGGCAAACAGAACCGGCACGCAATCCGCCGTCAGAATGCCGAGTGCGACGCCCTGCTCGCGCGTCACCATCGCGTCGGCTTCGGGACGGTCTTGCGGTAGCCACGGCTCTTTCACGATGACCGCCAGCGGCGAATGAACCTGTTTGCAGCTTAACAAATTCTCCGGCGGGATTTCGAGATACAGCGCCACAAGGCGACGGTTTTCCGCAACCGCCCCCGGCTCATCGGCGCTCGACTGTCCGCAATTCAGGGATTCATAAATATCCGCGCTGACGCCGCCGTTGCGCCCAAGAAAAGCGTGACGGATTCCGTATAGAGGCTTCAGATTTTGGGCTTGCAGAACATCCATCATAGGAAACCGACACACTCTTTCAACGCAGGATTGGCGACGCACATGACCTTGAACAAGGTTCCCATTTGCGACGGGTCTGTCAAGCGGCGCAGCGCCGCATCGATGTCATTTGCTTGCTCCGGCGTGGCGCGATGCTTGAGCTGTGCGGCGCGAAGCTCGATGCCGAGCATCCGCAAGAATTCGCCCTGCCCGATAGCACCGAATGCCACAGCATCTTGCGCCAACGCCGTTTTACGCAACGCGCCAAAATCAACATGCGCAGTCAAATCGACCTCGCCCGGACGTTCCAGAATTGGCGCGTATTGATGTCCTGAAACCGCTTGCAACGTCGGCTGACTGCACGGCTCGGTGTAGCCATAATCGATGATCAGAGCCGCGCCGCCATGCCGGACGACATGACGCGCCAGATCGCGCAGGATCGTCAACGACGGAAAAGAAATTTCATGCACTGTTCCCGGCAGGGATTCATGTTTTTCCGGCGGGATCAAGATATCACTCGCCAGATTGATGGGACGCATCACGAAGATGAGAGCATCATCCACACTATCCACCAATTTTTCGTACCAACCCGTAAATTGTTTTGCAAACTGCCGGATCGGCAGCGCGTCAAAAAATTCATTGGCGATGACGAGCGTCGGCAATGCGGGCAATTGGGACAAGTCATCAAGATGTCGCGGCGAATGATCCGCCAATTTCTCGGTCTGCATTTTCCGGAATGTCGTGTTGCTCTCCAGAAGGCAAAGACGCACGGCCTGATGAAAGCCCTTAATCTTTGCAGTCGCTCGCAGAGCATCCTGCATCAACGTGCCGCGTCCCGGCCCCAGTTCCAGCAAAACAAACTCGGCGGGCTCTCCCATCTGTCGCCACGTCTCGGCGCACCACAGGCCAATCATCTCGCCAAACAACTGGCTGATCTCCGGCGCGGTGATGAAATCGCCGGAACGCCCCAGCACGTCGCCGCGACGGTAATAACCGTATTCCGGGTGCTGCAACGCCAGCTCCATAAAATCGGTGATCGTTATCGCGCCGCTCTTGCCGATCGCATCGCGGATAATCGCATGCAGCGGAGTCACGGAACGGAACGAATCTTGATCGGTTCCTCATCCGCCGTATCGACGGTACGGAAATCAAAGTCGTTCCTGTCGCTCTTGAACGCGTCGTAATACAGGATTTGGTCGATCCTATTATCGGGGTGAAACGTCACGACACGCGGCTTGAGAGTGTACAAATCGGCAGGTTCGCAGAACGCGCTCGCGGCAATAATAACTTCGTCACCGACTTGGCAGGTTCGCGCCGCCGAACCGTTGAGGATGCAACAACGCGAATTCGGCTCGCCATAGATGACATAAGTCGACAGCCGCGCTCCCGAATTTTTGTTCCAGATATCGACGAATTCGAGCGGATAGATACCCGCCTGTTTGCAATGCTCAGGATCGAGCGTGATCGAGCCGTGATAGTGCAAATCCGCGCCTGTGACGCGCAAGCCATGCAGCTTGCCGCGAACGACTTGCATCATGAGGATAATCCTTCTTTTCCCGATATAAGAGCCACGCATCGGCATGACCGGAGGATAAGGTACGCCCCAAACAGCATCATCGGCAAGCACAGCAACTGCCCCATCGTCGCCCCGGCGAAAAGAAAGCCAAGTTGCTGATCCGGCTCGCGCACGAACTCAACCGAAAAGCGGAACAACCCATAACCGAACAGAAAAACTCCCGACAAAAATCCGGTGCGTTCGCGGAAGGTTTTCACACGCGAGAAAAAAAACAGAACCAGAAACAGAACAAGCCCTTCGAGAATGGCTTCGTAAATCTGGCTCGGATGACGCGGCAGCGGACCGCCGCGCGGAAACACCACCCCCCACGGTAGGTCGGTCGCGCGGCCATACAACTCGCCATTGACGAAATTTGCCAGCCGTCCAAGCCCAAGGCCTATCGGCGTCACACACGCCAGAATATCGGTAAACGCAAAAAAACTGATTTTATGCTTGCGCGCGAAAATCCACGCCGCGGCGATCACCCCCAGCATGCCGCCGTGAAACGACATGCCGCCATGCCAGACCTGCAACGCCTCCAGCGGATGCGCGAGATATTCCGCAGCATTATAGAATAGGACGTACCCCGTGCGACCGCCGAGTATAACGCCAATAATCGCCCACGTCAGATAATCGTCGAACAAATGCGGCGCAAGGCCGTGCGGATTTTTTTGCGCCAGAGACAAGCAATAGCGCCAACCGAGCAAAAACCCGGCCAGATACGCCAACGCGTACCAGCGGATCGCCAGCGGTCCGAGGGAGACGGCGACGGGATTAAAATCAGGAAAGACGAGCATGATAGGATTATAAAACCATTCCAAGTTTGACAAACCTTTGTTCCTACCGGAAGAAATACTTTAAATCAAGGCAGGGCATTTTATCTCGCTAGCCTCTTTAAACGTGTTTGACACCGTAAAAATCAACAGTGTACACTTTTCTCAGAACTTTAAAGGCGAAGTAAGTTTTTTAGGAAATAAGCATGCTCTACGATGTTATCGGCGATATTCATGCGCACTATCGCGAATGTGTCGAATTACTGATAGGTATGGATTACCAGCGCGTGAACGCTGGAACAGACTCCGAAAATTTTATTCCCCCCAATGGTCGTCAAGCTTTTTTTATGGGCGACTACATCAATCGCGGCCCGCAAAACAAGCAGACCATAACGGTTATCCGCAACATGGTGGAGGCAGGCTACGCCAGAGCCATTGCCGGAAACCACGACATCAATGCCGTTCTTTACAGAATGCCGAAACCCGGATCGGCGGGCGAATTTGTGCGCGATAATGACAATCATAACGGACACCAACACAAGACATATCTTCATGAAGAGTCTCATGATCCTGAATTTTTCGCTAGCGCGATAAAATGGTTCAGAGAACTTCCCCTCTATCATAAAGAGGAAAATTATCGTTTCGTTCACGCCTGTTGGGACAAGGCGGCCATTAGGCTGCTGACGAGGGGACATTATCTCGATGCAGGGGGGCGGTTGACGGAAGCAGGATGGGATGCTTTGGCGCATAAAGGGTTGCCCAATCGCTCCGATAACGAGGCGCAAGCCCGCATTGCAATCGAGTCCTTAATCAAGGGACCAAAAGAAAAACTGCCGTGTCGCCTGAGTTATCTCGATAGGCAAGGACATAGGCGCGACAGTGGACGCATAGCTTGGTGGAGGCCAAATGCCTGCACAATAGGCGAAGCCTTTGATAGCCTGCCGCCGAATTTACCTTTTCTGAATGATCTTTGGCCGCCGCATGGTGAGGCACCATCCAAGACCCGAAGCAAATTGTCTGACGATTTACGTGCAAACGGAAAAATTATTTTTATTGGTCATTTATCGCTTAGTGGCCAGCCAAGGCTGCTTTCAGAAGATCCGAATTGCGCTGTCGTCTGCACGGATTTTGGCGTTTGCTATGAAGGCAAGCTGGCCGCCTACAGGATGCAGCCCGGAGAAACAAAACCACATCCAGAAAATTTTGTATGGGTCGATAGCATGAATGTGCTTCATCACACTGGAGCGAGGGAAAGGCTGTGCAATTTCGACCAAGGTGTTCAGAAAGTGCCAGAACTGATAGTGTAAGTTTAAGCCTCCGCGACATCCAACCCGCTACCGATATTGCGTAGATTAGCCTTTACTGCTTCGGAGAGTTGCCAGCTTCCCGGCAGTTCGAATTCCGCTTCCTCGCCGTCGTCGAGTTCGAGCTGGAACGTCACTTTGCCTCGACCGGACGGGGCAGCCGCGAGCAGTTTCTGAATCTCCGGCAGTGACGACGTTTCATAAAGCCGGATACGAACGCCCTGCGAAGCGCGTTCCGCCGCGTTAGATTTCATTGGCGTTGATTAAATACCACTGCAACTAAATAACGCGCTTAACGAAGCCGGATATCTATGGTAAAATCCAACATGCTGAAAATATGAATTGTTTATTCTTAAGGATATTATTTATGTCAATAGCAATTTGCCTTAGTGGCGGCACCAGAACTTTTGTTCATACAGCGCCTACATTGAAAGAATATTTTGAAGGCATAAAGGCCGATGTATTCCTGCACCTGTGGGAGGGCGAAGACGATCCAGCTGTTCTGGCTAAACTACATGAAATCTACAATCCTAAATCCGTACTGACTACAAACCGGCCTGACGCTGCTTTGGTCAAAAGGCAGCTCGCTGGTAGATTTTCTGCAAGACCCAATCCCTTTAGCCTTGATATGTTTTATGCAATCGAACAAGGAATGGCATCGGTTCCGACAGCTCAATATACCCATATTGTACGCGCCCGATTTGACACTATTTTTAAGGGTAGGTGTCCATCAGGCGTTCTCCCATTTGATCCCTCAACCATTGTTGTTCCCAATAACTTTACACCACCGAAGGGATGTAACGATCAGTTTGCCGTCGGTTCAGAGCAAGCGATGCGAATTTACGCAGGAATGTATGACTGGATAACCCGTTTCATTACGGACAAGGACAAACTCCCGGACATGCTTTTTGCCTCCAATCCAACTGAATTCAGGCCAGAGCAGGCTCTAATGCGCTATCTTCAACTAACCTCTCTTCATATAGTGCAAGCTCCACTACACATGACTTTGTTGCGTGAAGCAGACATAGAAAAGGCATTTTCAGAACTACCTCAAGACGTTAATCAGGGTAACAACGTTGCATATGAAAAGCTAAAAGAAGCAAGAGATGAATGGGCAATGAAGGGGAAACCTGAGCGCTCACCGCTTGTTCGCAATGCACGTCCGCCAGAAAAGACATTATAGTGCAGTGGAGGAAAACTTTACGCCTCCGCTACATCCAACCCGCTACCGATATTGCGTAAATTAGCCTTTACAGCTTCGGAGAGTTGCCAGCTTCCCGGCAATTCGAATTCCGCTTCCTCGCCGTCGTCGAGTTCGAGCTGGAACGTCACTTTGCCTCGACCAGACGGGGCAGCCGCAAGCAATTTCTGAATCTCCGGCAGTGACGACGTTTCATAAAGCCGGATACGAACGCCCTGCGAAGCGCGTTCCGCCGCTTTAGCCAAAGGTTCAATCGTGCGCGCTATATAGCGCAGATCGTCGCCGCCCTGCCCTGCGCCGCCCGCGCCTCCACCCTGTCCGGCTTGCGCATCGACTTCCAGCAAAACGGCTTGACCGGATTCCAGCACGTCACGTCGCGCCGCGAGCAGTTCGGAGAATACCGTCATTTCGAACGCGCCGCTTTGATCTGACAGTTGCACGAAGGCGAATTTGTTTCCGTTCTTGGACGTGCGTTCCTGCTTCGACACGACGATGCCCGCGAGTTTGAACCGACTCGGACCCAAGGTGCGTTGCCGCGTGGCGACCGATCCTGCCGGAATGACTCCGAGGCGATCCAGAATAGGTCCGTAATTATCGAGCGGATGCGCCGACAAATAGAACCCAAGCGCCTGAAATTCGTGCTGCAAGCGCGTCAGATCGTCCCAGTTTTTCGCGGGCGGCAGCGTCGGACGCGACACGGCATTGGCCGCGCCGAAAATATTCGCTTGTCCGCTGGCGCGTTCATCGTGCTGTTGATGCCCATGCTTCAGCAGCACCTCCAGCGAGGCGATTACCTGCGCCCGATTGCGGTTGAGCGCATCGAACGCTCCGGCGGCGGCGAGGTTTTCCAGCTGCTTGCGGTTCATCACGCGCGGATCCACACGCTCGACCAGATCGAACAGATCCTTGAACGCGCCGGACTCACGCGCCGCGACCAGCGAACGCATCGCCGCGTCACCCACGCCCTTGATCGCGGCGAGGGCATAACGGATTGCGAGCTTGCCGCTGCCCTGAGGTTCGGCGGCAAAAACCGGATACGAACGATTAATGTCCGGCGGCAACAGTTGAATACGATGACGCGCAAGCTCCTGCCGAAACACGTTCAGCTTGTCGGTATCGCCGAGTTCGAAATTCATCGCCGCCGCGAAAAACTCGACCGGATGATTGGCCTTCAGCCACGCGGTTTGATAAGCGATCAGCGCGTAAGCGGCGGCGTGCGATTTGTTAAAACCATAACCGGCGAATTTGTCGATCTGGTCGAAAATCATGCCCGCTTGTTCTTCCGGCACTCCGTTCTTTTTCGCGCCTTCGATAAAGTTTGCGCGTTGCGCCGCCATTTCGGAGGCTTTCTTTTTGCCCATCGCGCGACGCAGCAAATCGGCGGCTCCGAGACTGTAACCCGCCAGAATCTGCGCCGCCTGCATCACCTGTTCCTGATAAATCAGGATGCCGAAGGTGTCTTCGAGAATGGGCTTAAGCATCGGATGCAAATAATCGACCGGTTCCTCGCCTTTTTTGCATTTGATGAATTTCGGAATGTTGTCCATCGGACCGGGACGGTACAGCGCAACGAGCGCGATGATTTCCTCAAACCGGTTCGGACGCAGCCGCCGCAGGACATCGCGCATGCCCGCGCTTTCCAGCTGGAACACGCCGGTCGTATCGCCCTTCGACATCAGCGCGTAGGATTTTTCGTCGTCGAGCGGCAAACGATTCAGGTCAATTTCAATGCCGCGCTTCTTCAGCAATTCGACCGCGTGTTGCAGCACGTCGAGAGTCTTGAGGCCGAGGAAGTCGAACTTCACCAGCCCCGCCGTCTCGACCATCTTCATGTTGAACTGGGTCGCGGGCAACGTCGCGTCGGGATCGCGGTATAATGGCACCAGTTCGACCAGCGGCCTGTCGCCGATAACGACGCCCGCAGCGTGGGTCGAGGCGTTACGATAAAGCCCTTCCAGTTTTAGCGCCACGTCCATCATCTGCGCCACGGTCGGGTCGTTATCGCGCATCTGCTGCAGTTGCGGCTCGCCGTCGATCGCCTGCGACAGGCTCACGGGATTGGCGGGATTGTTCGGCACCAATTTACAAATTTTATCGACATAGCCGTAAGGGATGCCCAACACGCGCCCGACATCGCGCAACGCCGCGCGCGCCTGAAGCTTGCCGAAGGTGATGATCTGCGCGACGCGGTCGGAGCCGTATTTGCCTTGCACGTAACGAATGACTTCGTCGCGTCGTTCCTGACAGAAATCGATATCGAAGTCCGGCATCGACACGCGTTCGGGATTAAGGAAACGCTCGAACAACAAACCGAAACGCAAGGGATCGAGATCGGTGATCAGCAGCGACCACGCCACGACCGAACCCGCGCCCGAACCGCGTCCGGGACCGACGGAAATACCCTGACTCTTCGACCATTTAATGAAATCGGACACGATTAAAAAGTATCCGGCGAAACCCATCTTGATAATGACATCGAGTTCGAAGGCGAGGCGATCCTCATATTTCTTCACATCCTCAACGCTCACAACAGCCAGCCTTGCTTTCAATCCCGCTTCGGCCTGCACGCGCAGTTCCTCGGCTTCGTTGCGTCCGGCCATCGTGCCGAAAGCGGGCAGGATCGGCTTGCGCGGCGACGGCATGAAGGCGCAACGCCGCGCTATGACGACCGTATTATCGCACGCCTCCGGCAGGTCGGCGAACAGTGTGCGCATCTCGGCGCCGGATTTGAAACGGTGATCGGGAGTCAGGCGGCGACGATTTTGCTCGGCGACAACCATTTTGTCGGAAATGCACAGCAGCGCGTCATGCGCTTCGTACATCGCCTCGTCGCCGAAATAGACATCGTTCGTGGCGACCAGCGGCACATTGTGACGATAGGCGAGGTCGATCAAATCAGCCTCGATCTTCGCCTCGTTCGCGCCGACCGCGCCGCCGTGATGTCGCGTGATTTCGATATAGAGGCGGTCGGGAAACAGGCTTTTCAGTTGATCCGTCGCGGCTTCCGCCGCCGTCATCTGTCCCGCCAGCAGCAGATGCCCCAACACGCCGTCTATGCCACCCGTGAGCGCGATAAGGCCGCCCGTGTGCGGCGCGAGTTCCTCAAGCGTGACGTAAGGATAAGGCCGATCCTCGGCGATGAAGGAACGCGTCACCAGCGCCGACAGGTTACGATAACCAAGCTCGTTCTGAACCAGCAACACCAGTTGATCGAGCGCGTCGCGCGTGAGGGTTTTGACGTTCGCCTGTTCGGGACGCAGCACAGAAATCTGGCAACCGATGATCGGCTGGATGCCGTCCGCCGCCGCCGCCATCGCAAATTCCAGTGCGCCGAACAGATTGCCCTTGTCGGTCAGCGCGACGGCAGGCATGTGATGCTGCTCGCACAAATGAATCAAATCCTTGCGCAGCGGCTTGCCGCCGTCTTTCGGCTTGTCCTCAACGACCTTGATCGCCCCCTCAGCCAACGAATAGGCCGAGTGAACGCGCAGATGAATGAAGGAGGGATCAGGCATAAGGGTGAGTTTCTATATCTATTTCATTAAAGTATCCGAAATGGCGTTTTTTGACAACAATCCCAATCCGCCCTCCCCTAACCCCTCCCGCAAGGGGAGGGGGACTGCACCGCTCGTTCCTCAATGATTATTCTCAATCATCATCAAGTTCAAATCACCACTGGGTTTGCATTCTACAACAGGTTTGCGAGAACGCACATTGCCACAAGCGCGGTCTGTCCCCCTCCCCTTGCGGGAGGGGTTAGGGGAGGGCTGTTCCGGCGCAAGCTGTTTTGCTTTTTCTATGATCGTCACAACCACGCCTTCAAGATTGGACAAAACTTCATCGTTGCTGAAACGCATCATCGTCCATCCCATCTTGCGAATATCGGCTTCACGGCGAGCATCATAATCTTGCCGAGCATCATGCGAAAACCCGTCAAGCTCAATGGCCAGTCGAGCCTTCATGCAAGCGAAATCAACAATGTAGGGATGCAGTGGCTGTTGGCGACGAAACTTCAATCCTTGTTCTTCTTTCAACATACACAGGGCGTTCCATAAAAGCCGTTCGGCCACAGGGCCGATTTTGCGAAGATATTTCGCATGTTGGTAGGATTCGGGAGGGTTTTTATAGTGAGCAATTTGCATTCTGCACTCGCCCTTCCCTAACCCCTCCCGTAAAGGGAGGGGGACTATAGCGCACATTCCTCAACCAAGGTTCTAACACCTCATTAAAACGGCATGCTGTCGTCCAGCTCCGGAACCGAGGCGCTGCTGCCGCCCGACGATGCCGCGCCGAAGGAGGAGGATGAACTGCTGTCGTCGCTCATCGACGGCGACGATCCGCCGCCCTTGGTATCCAGCATCGTCAACTCGCCGCGATAGGGACGCAGGACGACTTCGGTAGTGTATTGTTCCTGCCCTTCCTTGTTCGTCCATTTACGGGTTTCAAGCTGGCCTTCGATATAGACCTTGGCGCCCTTTTTCAGATAGCGCTCGGCGATGCCGACGAGGTTTTCATTCAGGATCGAGACGCGATGCCATTCGGTCTTTTCCTTGCGCTCGCCGGACGTTTTGTCCTTCCAGCTTTCGGAGGTGGCGACGGAAAAACTTGCGACGCGGCCACCATTCTGGAACGAGCGGATTTCGGGATCCTTGCCCAGATTGCCGACGATAATGACCTTGTTAACGCTGCCTGCCATGTTGCACCTTTCCGATGATGAGTTTCGCCGCCGAGTGTAACCCGCACCCGAAGCCTGTCCAGTTGAATGAATCCACAGGCAAAAACTCTAAACGATTCACGAGAACAAAACAAGTACAATTGGACTCGCTTTTTCCTATAACCGATGCCTGCTATGGTTTCGTCGCATTTACGTCCATGCTCCATAACAAGGATATCCGTCATGAAAAAGATCACAGCTTTGTTCATGCTTGCAATGATCCTGTTGAGCGCGGGCTGCAAGAAAACATCTGACCCGCCGCAAATCGTTTTTGAAGGCGACAGCCTATCCGTCGGCACCGGCGGAACGCACGCACCGGATTATTATGTGACGCTGCCATTGGTGAATGGACAGGCCTTTAAGAAAACCAACGTTGCCGTGTATGGGAAGACAATGGCCGAGATGTCCCAGCAGGCATCAAAGAATATCGAGCCGCTGTATAATCCCCGGGCGATCATGAATGTGCTCGTGATTTGGGGCTGTATCAATGATGTTCGCCACAGAGGCGGTACGCCTGAAGCCTGTTCCGCCACTCTGGCTGATCTTGCCGAACGTGAAAGAAAGCAAGGCTGGAAAGTTCTTGTGGGCACGGCCATCGATTGGGCGGGAGATCCCGGATCGGCGCAAAGGAATGTGTTGAACGGTCTTATCCGGCAGAATTGGAAGACATTTGCCGATGGGTTGATCGATTTTTCCGAAGATCCAAATCTTGACGCCACCGGAGCCTCCGGCAATTTACAGTATTATCAACCAGATGGAGTACATTTGACCGATGCGGGCTATATCCGCGTCGCAAAAGTCGAGCAGGCGGCGATCACAAACCTGACGAACAACATCCGATAAGCCTATCATCTTTGGAATGACTCCAAGGGACTGGATATTTCTCTCCAGTCCCACCATATTCCTCAGATGAACGCAACTCTCCATGTGCGCGGCGCGCGCGAGCATAATCTGAAGAATGTCGATGTGGAAATGCCACGCGACAAGCTGATCGTCATCACCGGCTTGTCGGGATCGGGGAAATCCTCGCTCGCGTTCGATACCATCTATGCCGAGGGGCAACGACGTTATGTCGAAAGTCTGTCGGCCTATGCGCGGCAATTTCTGGAGCTGATGCAGAAGCCGGATGTCGACGCCATCGACGGTCTATCGCCCGCGATTTCGATTGAGCAAAAAACCACCTCGCGCAATCCGCGCTCGACCGTCGGCACGGTGACGGAGATTTACGATTATCTGCGCCTTTTGTTCGCGCGCATCGGTGTGCCGTACTCGCCCGCCACAGGATTACCCATAGAAAGCCAGACGGTATCGCAAATGGCCGATCGGATTCTGGCGATGCCGGAGGGCACCAAGTTGATGCTGCTCGCACCCATCGTACGCGGTCGCAAGGGCGAATACCGGAAAGAACTTCAGGATTTACGCAAGCAAGGGTTTCAACGCGTAAAAATCGACGGCAAAGTTTGCGACATCGAAGACGCGCCAACGCTGAATAAAAAGCTCAAGCACGACATCGCGGTCGTCGTCGATCGCATCGTCGTGAAAGCCGATCTCGGCCACCGCCTCGCCGATTCCATCGAAACGGCACTGAAGCTGGCGGATGGGATTATGTTTGCCGAAATTGTGACGACAGGTGAAGCGACCGTTTTTTCTTCCAAATTCGCCTGTCCGGTCAGCGGCTTCACGATTGACGAGATCGAGCCGCGACTGTTCTCCTTCAACAATCCTCACGGCGCATGTCCGGCCTGCGACGGGTTGGGCGAGAAGCTGTATTTCGATCCCGCGTTGGTCATTCCCGACACGAACCTGAGCCTCTCCGAAGGCGCAATCGCGCCGTGGCGAAAAATCACCTCACACTTTTACACGCGAACCTTGGAAGCCTTGGCAAAAACCTACCGCGCCAGCGTCACGAGGCCGTGGAAAGACCTCGACGAAACATTTCGCGAAGCCGTCCTGCACGGCACCGGCGACAAGGAAATAACGTTTGCGTTCGAAAGCAGCCGCAGAAGCTACACCACCACCAAATCGTTCGAAGGCGTTCTGCCCAATCTGGAACGCCTCTGGAAGCAAACCGACAGCGCATGGAAACGCGAAGATTTGAGCCGTTACCAATCCTCGAAACCCTGCGAAGTCTGTCACGGCCAGCGTTTAAAGCCGGAAGCGCTCGCGGTCAAAATTGGCGGCAAGAATATCAGCGAAGTGTGCGAATTCTCGATCAAGGCCGCCGTCGCGTGGTTTGACGCCCTGTCCCCGCAACTGACGAAGAAACAACGCGAAATCGCGGCGCGGATTTTGAAGGAAATCAACGAACGGCTCGGTTTCCTCAACAGCGTCGGATTGGAATATCTGGCTCTGTCGCGTGGATCGGGAACTTTGTCGGGCGGCGAGAGCCAACGCATACGGCTCGCTTCGCAGATCGGCTCCGGACTGACGGGCGTCCTGTATGTTCTGGATGAGCCGAGTATCGGACTGCATCAACGCGACAATGACCGGCTTCTAGCAACGCTGACGCGGCTCCGCGATCTCGGCAACACGGTGATCGTCGTCGAGCATGACGAGGACGCCATCCGTCACGCCGATTATTTGATCGATATGGGGCCGGGCGCGGGCGTTCACGGCGGCCAGATCATCGCGGCAGGAACGCCGGACGAAGTGATGAAATGCCCCGACAGCATCACGGCACAATATATGACGGGCAAGCGGTTTATTCCGGTTCCGGCGACGCGGAGAGCAGGTCGTAAAGGCGAGTGGATTCAAATTATCAACGCGCGTGAAAACAATCTTAGAAATATCACGGCGCGTTTTCCGCTCGGTACCTTCACATGCGTCACCGGCGTGTCCGGCGGCGGCAAATCGACTTTGGTGGTCGAGACTCTTTACAAGGCTCTGGCGCGGAAACTGAACGACGCGCGCGATCTACCGGCAGCGCACGACGCGATTAAGGGCGTCGAATTCATCGACAAGATCGTGGACATCGACCAATCCCCCATCGGGCGCACGCCGCGCTCCAATCCCGCGACCTATTCCGGAGCCTTCACGCCCATCCGCGACTGGTTTACCGGATTACCGGAAGCGAAAGCGCGCGGCTACGCGGCGGGACGGTTCTCTTTCAACGTGAAAGGCGGGCGCTGCGAGGCGTGCGAGGGCGACGGCGTCATCAAGATCGAAATGCATTTCCTGCCGGATGTCTTCGTCACCTGCGACACCTGTCACGGCAAGCGTTACAATCGCGAAACCCTAGAGGTCAAATACCGCGACAAGAGCATCGCCGACGTTCTGGATATGACGGTCGAGGAAGGCGCGGAATTTTTCAAAGCCGTGCCGTCGATCCGCGACAAGCTGGAGACTCTGAACCGCGTCGGATTGAGCTATGTGAAAATCGGCCAGTCAGCCACGACGCTATCGGGCGGCGAGGCGCAGCGCGTCAAGCTGGCCAAGGAACTCTCGCGCCGCGCCACCGGAAAGACTTTGTACATCCTCGACGAGCCGACAACGGGTTTGCATTTCGAGGATGTGAAAAAACTGCTGGAGGTTCTGCACGCGCTGGTCGATCAGGGCAACACCGTGATCGTGATCGAGCATAATCTGGAAGTCATCAAAACGGCGGATCACATCATCGACCTCGGCCCCGAAGGGGGAGACGGCGGCGGAGACATCGTCGCCGCCGGAACACCGGAGGAAATCTGCCGCGTTGCCGCGAGTTATACGGGGACGTATTTGAAACCATATCTTAGCCTCAACGCCGAACGGCGCAGAGTTGGATAAGCGGCTTTAAGCGCGCAATTCGTAAATTAAGCGACAAGCTTTCCGTTAGCATCCCCCTCCCGTAAAAAACGGGAGGGGGGCGGTCTGCTCTTTCCTCAAACCCATTTCTTGCAAACCGCTCTGGATTTTTTCATCTGACTCGGCTGAAATGCCTAAATGTCCGATACTCCTTCGCCATCACCACCTGCCCCGACGCCCCTGACCGATCAGGCCTTAGCGCGACTGCGCAAACTCGCTGACGGCAACGGATTTGCGCCCGACGCGATCAAGCTGTTCGGCAGCGAGGAACGTCTTTACACGATCAAGGGCATGTCGCGCCTGATGCCATACAGCGAGCCTCAACCGCAAACCGCCGGAAAGTCGGCAGGCGGAAAAAACCGCAAAATCTTGCCGAACTTCGCGGCCATGCGCGCCGAAATCGAGCAACAGGTTACCATTTTCGGCACGCGCTCCGACTGGGTTCCCGCTGCGCTGAAGGAATTGCAAGCGAAACCGTCCGGCGGTTGGGGATTAAATGAAGAAAAAATCCCTCTGCCCGATTACACGATGTATTTTTCCGCAAGCGAGCCTTGTACCGCATGCCGTGGACAAAAAATGGTCGCCTGCGAATCCTGCAACGGTCATGGTTACGCTATCTGCTCACTTTGCAACGGCAATCGCTATGAAACCTGCCCCGCCTGTCAAGGGTTTGGGTATCTGAACGGCCAGCAGGATCAACCCTGTATGACCTGCAGCAACAGCCCAATAATCCTGAACGGGTTTCGTTGCGTCACATGCCACAAATGCAACGGCAGCGGGCAAATGGTTTGCCCGACCTGCAACGGGCGGCGCGGAACGACCTGCCCGACATGCAAAGGCGTGGGAACTATCTCTGAGAATGTCACGTTGGTCTGCGGGTTTGAGCCGCGTTTCACAATCGCCGCCGAGGGATTGCCGAGCGGATTGCGGCGCGGGCTTGACCGTCTCGGCATCGCGAAACTTGGAAACGGTCATGCGGATATTGCTGTGGTCGCGCCGCCGCCTGCCGCTGAGGATACGCAACCCGAATCCGACAACTTGACGATGGCCGAGGAAGACGCGCGCCAATCCGTCGCCCGTAAAACACCGCAAGCCGAGCAACATTACGAGGCTCAGATTCCCTACGCCGACATGCGCATGGATTTCGCGGGCAAGAAAGCGCTGGTCTCCGTATTCGGCAAGCGCGGCGTTTTGCTCGGCGTTCCTGCGTTTCTCGATACCGCCGCCGAGACTGCGCGCGAAGCTTTACGCGCCGCCGCCAAAGGCAAAGCCCATCTCAGTGCCGCGCTGTCGATGCGGCTGATGCGCGACGCGTTGACGCTGGTGGTGGCAGGACAATATGACGCGAAAAACCTACGGAAAATTTATCCCTACGGCCTCTCGGCGCAAACGGCGCAAGAGATCATCAGCGAGATGCACCTCGCGTTGAAAAGCATCACGCGCCTCGTTCGGGGCGTCGTCGCCACGTCGTGCGGCATCGCGAGCGGTGGGCTGTTCTGGATGTTGTTTGCGACTCCATTCGGCGCGACATTCAGGCGATTGTTTCCAATGCCGTTCACGCCCGTCGCGGATTTTGCGCCTTTGCTGATCGCGCTGCTTTTAAGCTGGATCGTTCTTAGCGTTTCAACAAGTGTTGCGCTTCGGCGACAATTCAAAGGTTTGAAGATCAACGCGCTGCAAAAAACCGGCAAGACCGGCTACGCGATGATGGGATCGATCATTACGCTGTTTTTCTCAATCGCGATCCTCGCGCCGAATAAACCAAATTGGCTTGTCTTGCTGTTGCGGAATAATTGACTATGCCAATTCGGTCTGGCGTTTTTCTTCGCTGGACGGGGGCGGCACAGGAGAGGATGACTTGTAACTGAAGGTCAGTTTCTCCGCCGCCGCGTCGAGTCCGACGAGAACCGCGCCGCCTTTCTGCAACTGCCCGAACAGCAATTCCTCGGCCAACGGTTTCTTGAGATGCTCCTGAATCGTGCGGCCAAGAGGACGCGCTCCATAAAGCGGATCGTAGCCCTTCTTGCCAAGCCAAGCGCGCGCCTCGGGCGACAGCTCGATCGTCACCCCACGGTCGGCGAGCTGCCCTTCCAGTTGCAACACAAACTTTTCAACCACGCGGTCAATGATCTCCGGCGTGAGAGCGTTGTACGCGATGATTGCGTCGAGGCGATTACGGAATTCCGGCGTGAACATCTTATTAATCGCCTCGGTATCCTCGCCGATGCGAGACTCGCGCACAAAACCGATAGCAGGCTTGGCCAAATCGGCGGCGCCCGCGTTGGTGGTCATAATCAAAATGACGTTGCGGAAATCGACATTCTTGCCGTTATGATCGGTGAGCTTGCCGTGATCCATCACCTGCAACAGGATGTTGAAAAGATCCGGATGCGCTTTCTCGATTTCATCCAGCAGCAGGACGCAATGCGGATGCTGATCAACAGCGTCCGTCAGCAACCCGCCCTGATCAAAGCCGACATATCCGGGCGGCGCACCAATCAGGCGCGAGATGCTGTGCCGCTCCATATATTCCGACATATCGAAGCGTTTCAGCTCGACTCCGAGGCTGGCGGCAAGTTGCTTGGCGACTTCGGTCTTGCCGACTCCCGTCGGGCCGGAAAACAGATAACAGCCTATGGGTTTTTCCGGTTCGCGCAACCCCGCCCGCGCCAGCTTGATCGCCGCGCACAGGGACGTGATCGCCGTGTCCTGCCCGAAAACCATCGCGCGCAAGTCACGCTCCAGATTGCGTAAGGTTTCGCGGTCGTCGTGGCTGACGGTCCTTTCGGGAATGCGCGCCATTTTGGCAATGACGCTTTCCACGTCAGAAATCCCGATGATCTTCTTACGGTCGGCGGGAGCCAGCAGCATTTGCGAAGCTCCCGTTTCGTCCAGCACGTCAATCGCTTTATCCGGCAGCTTGCGGTCGCCGATGTACCGAGCCGACAACTCCACCGCCGCGCGGATCGCCTCGTCGGTGTAGGTGACCTTGTGATGCTCCTCGTAATAGGGTTTTAGCCCCATCAGAATCTTGATCGCGTCTTCGGAGGAAGGTTCATTGACATCAATTTTCTGGAACCGCCGCACGAGAGCCCGGTCTTTTTCAAAGTAATTCCGGTATTCCTTGTACGTCGTCGAACCGATGCAGCGCACCTCGCCTTTCGCCAGAGCGGGCTTGAGCAGATTGGACGCGTCCATCGACCCGCCGGAAGTCGCGCCCGCGCCGATAACGGTATGAATCTCGTCGATGAACAAAATCGCGTGCGGAACTTTCTTGATCTCGGCCAACACGTTCTTCAACCGTTCCTCGAAATCGCCGCGATAGCGCGTTCCCGCCAGCAAAGCGCCCATATCAAGCGCGAAAATCGTCGCGCCGTGCAGGACTTCGGGCACTTCACCGTTGACGATGCGCCGCGCCAAACCTTCGGCAATCGCCGTCTTGCCGACGCCGGAGTCTCCGACATAAAGCGGATTATTTTTCTGGCGACGGCAAAGAATTTGGATCGTGCGATCGACTTCCGGTCCGCGCCCAATCAGCGGATCGATCTTGCCGTCCTTGGCCTTCTGATTGAGATTTGAGCAATAGGCGTCCAGCGCGTCGCGACCTTTTTTGTTGTTGCGTTCGTGGGCGTCGTCCTCATCCGCACCCTTCGGCGTTCCCGGATCATTGTCGGTTTCGGATTTCGTCTTGCCGATGCCGTGCGACAGGTAATTGACGGCATCAAAACGAGTCATGTCCTGCCCTTGCAGGAAATAGACGGCGTGGCTTTCGCGCTCGGAAAACAGGGACACCAGAACATTCGCGCCGGTGACTTCCTCGCGCCCCGACGATTGGACGTGGATCACGGCGCGCTGCAGTACGCGCTGGAATCCCGCCGTCGGTTTGGCGTCGGCGTTGTCGATCTCGAGGCCGGTCAGTTCTTCATCAAGATAGCGGGTAATATCAAAACGCAGCTTGTCGAGGCGCACGTTACACGCGCGCATAACGGCAATAGCGTCAGCATCGTCGGTTAACGCGAGCAGCAGATGCTCAAGCGTCGCGTATTCATGGTTGCGCTCGTTAGCGAGCGACAAAGCCTTGTGCAGCGTTTTTTCGAGGTTGCGTGATAACAAGAGAACCTCCTCAGCGGATAAATTCTATCATAACCATATGGTAAATGGTTAAGAATAAACAAGAGATGAAATTTTCTCCATTTAATCGGAAAATTCAAAAACGCCGGGTCGAGGCTGAAGGCATTGCCTTTTAAAGAAAATTTATGAGCGCCTGCCTACCGGTGTTATCCTGAAAAGCTCAATGGTTTGATTGTTGGCAACGACGGATTTGGCAAAAACCAAACAAAAACGGCGGCGATTTCTCAATCGCCGCCGCTTTCTGCATATTGTTTCAAGCTTAGTTGAACAGGTACATCAACCTTGCGCCAATGATGTTGTTATCCTGATTACGAACTTGCGAGCTGTCTGCTGCAACGGAGTAATTGTACGATGTGTGGGTGTACATCACATTGTCGTAGCTCAACTGCCCCACCAACCTGTTGGGAATAAATTGGTAGTTCAGATCGACCGTAAAATCGACGTTGTCCGGATTAGACTGTATCCATGTCAGCCCCGTCGACTGGTTTGCCCCAGCGGCTTTATCCTGAACGGTATAGCGGACATTACCGTTAAAGGACAAACGATCCGTTATACGCGTCTGGGTATTGATCGCGGCAAAATAAGACCAAAAGCTGCCAAGTGTATCATTCTGGTCATTCGATAGGGTGACAAAATTTCTCCTGCCATTGAACGTCCCGCCGACGAGTCCCTCCACCGTGAAATTGTTCATTTCACGCCCTACATCGGCCTGAAAGGTTGCGGTTTGACGGCCAGAATCTTCGGTGCCCGTACGTGTCGCACTCGCATTCCGTGAAGTCAGCATATTGGGCGAATAGGCAGCGTAGAGATCGGCGCTGACCGGATAATTTTGTCTCTGGTCGATAAAGCGATAGGTGACGCTCAGAGTGGGATCGGTAAGCCCTGCGTTGTTATAGGGCGTCGTTGCTCCTGTCTTGAGGCTTTCAGAATCCGTATTCCCGAACTCATAGGACTGCGCCAAACGAATAGTCACATCATCCGAAATGCCATAAGCCAAAGTTTGGCTGAAGGTATTGGAATAGCTGCTGCTGTTCGAAGTTTTGACTCCCAGATGATTATAGGCGCTGGAGTTCCCAATCGTGCCCGTGTAGGCCGACACCCCGTATATCTGCCCCTTCAGAGGCAAGAACATGGGGTCTGATACGATGCGGTCGCCGATAGGCGCGAAGAAGCTGCTCGCCGATGAATAAGATGACGCGCCTGACTGGTTTGCGGAGCTCATTGCCGAAGGCATTTGCTGCGCATATTGCTGCGCTTGCGCCGATGTCGAGAAAAAAGCAGCGGCACCAAGGACGCATGTGGTCAGAAGGAGCGCTTTTTTGTTAAGCTTGTTCATGTTTATCACCTTTTGTAAGTTGCAGATAGCCGAATACGAGAGATCACTAACAAGTTGCTGCTTAGAGAAGTTGTTGGCCTGAGGCAACTCCCGAAATACTTGCAACCTGCATTTATATAGTTAATACGTACTATTATGACTGTTTTATGGCAAAAATATATCCAAAGCATGACCAAAAAAAATTAACCACACCGCCCTGCGTAGGGTTTAACGCCTGTATCAGGAACATAGACGTTCGACGGCAATTTGCCTTTTTGGAAAAAAACATCAATCGGAATGCCGCCACGTGGATACCAATAGCCCGACACGCGAATCCATTTCGGCGCGAGCTGGCTCAGCAGACGGTCGCCGATTTCGACCGTGCAATCCTCATGAAACGCGCCGTGATTACGGAAAGATTGCAGGTACAGCTTCAACGATTTGCTTTCGACCAGCCACTTATTCGGCACATAATCAATGACGATATGCGCGAAATCAGGCTGCCCCGTTATGGGGCACAGGCTGGTGAATTCCGGACAGGTCAACCGCACCAGATAATCATGCTCCGGATGAGGCTTCGGGACTCTCTCCAATACAGCCTGATCCGGCGATGCGGAAATGCCGACCTTGTGGCCAAGCTGAAAGAGCACCGGAGATTTCTTTGTCATAGTTTAATTCTTTCTGCGTCGTGTTTTATGGTATGTGAATAGCAGGTTTAGTTATTTGAGTGCGCGGTATCTATCTGCATCTCGTATCTTTTCCATTTTGTTTCGACCGTCTGTCCGCTGCCGTCCAACCGAAACACTGCTTTCATATCCGCGTAACGATTGGATTCGTTTGACGTCAAAGATTTTGGAAGAGTTTCCCAATGGCAACTTGCGAGCGAAATATCGAAAACGATGCTTTCTTTTGGCAGAAGGGGATAGCGAACAAGCACGTTCTTCAAACAATCATCAGGAATATTGCCGCATTGCACTGTATAGTTTTTTTCCGCATCATCTTTCACGCGGAAGAACAAGCGATGAATTAACGGATCGCTGCATGTAGAGTACGAAATAGACTGCTCCTTACCCGACCTATTTCCCAGCACAACATGAAAATGATCCTCCTTGTCAACAAGCGTGATCATGTTTTTGCCCCGTTGCTCCTGATTGTCCTGAATTGGCGGAGAGATAGTGAGCGTAAGACCACCATCCGCGTAGGCAGGCTCCGCGAGCAACAACGCGGCAAAAAATAGAATAATGGCTTTCAACAGTCTCATTCCTTTTCCATCGTACATTGCAATGGGTGCTGCGCCTGCCGTGCTGCGGCCATAACCTGCGCAACTTTGGTTTCCGCGACTTCGTAAGTATAGACGCCGCAAAGTCCGACTCCCTTGCGATGCACATGCAGCATGATGCGCGTCGCCTCCTCGCGGTTTTTGTTAAAGAACGTCTCCAGAACGTTGATGACGAAATCCATCGGCGTGTAATCGTCGTTCAACAGCAACACCTTGTACATCGAGGGTTTTTGCGTCGCCGGTTTCTTTTTGACGGCGATGTTGACGTGCGGCGTAGAGCCGCCCGCGCCGTCATCCTCCCCGTTCGGGGGGGCGGCAGCGGCGCAGCAAGGACGGGCGCGTAAGGACAGGGTCGGAATAAGCATGCAGCGACTATAGCCATTATCAGCGGCATTTCAAAATAGGCTTACGGCTTATCGACCGCCGTAACCTGAACGCCCGCTTCGGCCAGTTTGATAAGGCCGATTTCGATGCTGTCTTTCCATTTGGATTTCAACTTGGCGTAACGTCGCAAGGCTCCAACGGGAACGCAGACCTGCCGAACACCGACCTCGGCGATAAGCCCGGCACAGACCGCGCAAGGCTCCAGCGTGACGTACATCGTCGCCCCTTCCACCTTGGCGCGTTTACGCAAGGCCTCTGCCAGCGCCATTTGCTCGGCGCAGTTGATCCAGAGCGATTTGGCGCCGTTACGGTAACGCTCCGGACGGCGGCGATCAACGCCGCGAGCAAAGCGATTGGCTGCGGCGGCGATCTTTTTTCCCTTGGCATCAATCAGAACTGCGCCGACCTTGACGCTTGGATGGGGGCTGCCTCCAGCGTTCAGCGGCGCGTTCGCGATCGCCTCGGCCTGCTCTAGCCAACGCGCATGTTCGGCTAGAACGTCGTGTTTGCGGGGTTTCGCGGGGTGTTTGGAGGCTGTTTTTTTCGGCATGTGCGCCCTTCACGTCAGGGCTATGCATTATGACCGATTGCGTTTACGAATTGGTTAACTCTGGACAGATGTGTCGGTTATCATTAGTTAGAGCAATCATCAAATGAGTTTCCTGCAGGTTTCCCCATGTTCCTCCGTGCCATTCACTTCATTCCCGCCGATACGAAAATCGATTTCGTTTCCAAACGCTGGTTCGCGTTCAGCGTGTCGATTCTCCTCGTCCTCATCACCATTGGCGCGCTGGCAACCAAGGGGCTGAATCTCGGCATCGATTTCAAGGGCGGCATCCTGATCGAAGCCAAATCGCAGCAAGTCGTCGATACCGCCGCTTTGCGCGACGAGCTGACGAGCCTCAATCTCGGCGAAATCGCCTTGCAGCAATTCGGCTCGCCGGACGACGTGCTGATCCGCATCCAGCGCCAGAACGGCGACGAATCCGCGCAGATGAAAGCAATCCAGAGCGTGCGCGACAAGCTCGGCACAACGTATGAATACCGTCGCGTCGAAGTGGTTGGACCAACGGTCGGCTCCGAACTTCTGCACGCCGGAATCCTCGCTACGGTGCTGGCGATGCTGGCGATTTCGCTTTACGTCGGCTTGCGTTTCGAGTGGCAGTTCGGCGTCGCCGCGCTGATCGCGACATTTCACGATGTGCTGACCACCGTTGGGCTTTACGCCGTGTTGCAGCTTGATTTCAATCTGACGGCGGTCGCAGCGCTGCTGACTCTGGCGGGCTATTCGATTAACGACACCGTCGTCGTCTTCGACCGTATCCGCGAGACCCTGCGGCGACAGAAATCGCCCGATCTTCGCTCCATCATCAACGACTCGGTCAATCAGATGCTGTCGCGTACCTTCATGACCTCCGTCACCACCCTGCTCGCGCTTTTGCCGCTGCTGTTCATCGGCGGAGCGACGCTGATCAATTTCTCGGCGGCGCTGACGTGGGGCATCGTGGTCGGTACTTATTCGTCGATCTATGTCGCGGCGGCGCTGTTGATTTACATGCCTCCGTTACGGCGCATTGAGACGGTCAAAGCTTAAATCTGCGCGCTTGCAAATGATGGACGAAAAAGATCTCTACTTTGTCGCCGTAAAGCTGTTTTTACGCGACGAGGACAAGCTTCTTATTGCGCATGATGTTTTTGGCTGTTGGGATTTGCCCGGCGGACGCATCCGAAAAGAGGAATTCAACACGCCTCTAGAATCCGTCATCAAACGCAAAATGACCGAGGAGCTTGGCTCACAAGTGGTTTATGAACTCGGCGCAGCCAAAGTGTTTTTCCGCGTTGAGCGTCCTGAGCATAGTTTAGGCGGTCGGTTGGCGCGTATTTTTGCCGTGGGCTATGACGCAAAATATCTGGGTGGTGACGTGCAGCTTGGCCGCCACCATGACCGGAAGGAATGGGTGGATGTGCGCACCTTCAATCCCGACGATTATTTTACCGGAGGCTGGCTTACAGGCGTAAAGGAATATCTCTCGGGTCTACGTTAGCTGACGCCGACAAGACCCAACTGGACCGTGTCAGTTTAATTTTAGAGAATTAACTTTGAAGC
>CAIQVS010000071.1 GCA_903875345.1 uncultured Pseudomonadota bacterium
CACTTCGCCAAATGCTCAACCGTTCCCACCAACGCCTCCTTCAAAAATTGAAAGAAGCCTTTGAATCAATAACTTGTGAACGATTCGTTAGCACCACTGAAAATCATGGGGTGGTAAGGCATCGTGGAGAGCCCGCTGTTCGTCATCGGGAAAGGTCGCTATCGTAATGGCGAGGGCTAGCGGCATTTGGCCGTTCTCGACGGCGTTGACCAGCCGCTCTTCGCCGCGTTCTCGCAGCGTGAGGATGTCGGCCACATAGCTTTCGGTGACACCGATCTTCGCAGCGATAGCGCGTGCGTTGTATCCTTTGTCTTTCAGAAGATCGATGCCTTTCAGTAGCTCAAGCGAGGAATGGTGCCGCCGTGCCATATTCTCAACGAGGCTCATGATCAATGCTGTTTCCTCGTCAACGTCTATGACAAGGGCCGGAATTTTCGTTTGCCCTTGCGTTATAAAAGCTTCGATGCGCCCCTGACCGCAAATCAGATCGTAATCCTTATCTGGCACCCCGGAATGGCATTTCGTCACCGTCACGGGACGTTTCAGGCCAACCTGCGCGATATTGGCGACAATATCCTTGAACACTTTCTGATTGCGAACGCGCGGGTTCAGAATATTGATCTTGTCGATAGGTATGAGTTTGACGGTGGGTGTTTTCATGTTTTTACTCATGCGGCATCCGGCAGCGCGGTGCGCTCGGCCAATTGATAGAAAGGTTCGAGACTGTCGAAACGATAGGCGTCCAGCGCAAAGCCGTTTTCTTCGGCCAGCCTCAATTGCGGGTTTTCAACGTCGATGGCGGGAAGAACGTAATAATCCATCGGCGCCTTGTTTTCGGCGTCCATGCGAACGGCGATAGTAAAATTGGGACGTTGCCCCGTATCGAGACGCAGCTTCCAGCGCAGAGCGCCGGTCTTCGTTCTCTGGCATCTCGCGATGACAATGGAGAGCGTCAGCTCGTCGTTGATGACAATGAGCGGATTGGTCACTTCGCGGTGTACCCTGCCGCCGGCAGCCTGAATGCCTTTGATGATGTTTTCGGAAACTTCTGGAAAGAGGCTCCGCAAATATTTGTTGATTTCCTGAAAGCTGTAATCGATGCATGGATCGTAACCAACGAGCTTGTAGGCCGACACAAGGCCGCCAAACCGGTGAGCGTAGGCGGCACTGGACGGCAGATCGTCTTGCTCGTCAATGATGATGCCGGAAAGCCAGCCTTTCTTCTCGTAAAGCTCTTTGAGTTTGTCGATCATTTCTTCGTTTGTCAGTCGGCGGCAGCGTTCAAGAATGATGTGCTGCGCGGCCAGAAAATAAGCAGGTTCGACGATGGCTTCGAACGCATTGTCCTTTCGCACCCACTCTTCAGGCGGATTCTTGACGCGCTTTTTCTTCAGTTTGAAAGACTGGCGGTTATAGACGTTGTTGCCGATGTATTTTTCGTTGGTCAAAACGGTACGGACGGTTGCCTGCGTCCAGTCTTTTTCCAAATCAGTTTTTACGCCTTGTGTGTTCAACTGGGCGGCGATCTGGGTCTCAGTCCATTTATCGTCGACGAATTTCCGGTATATCGAGCGCACATGCTCGATTTCTTCTTTCGGGCCTGGAACCAGAATGACGCGATCCGTCTGAAGGCTTTTCCGCTCACCATGCTTAAGCTCCATCTTGGGTTCGCCGCGTTCGTCGATCATCACGCGGCGCAAACCAAAACCAGCCGTCCCGCCTTGGCGATACCCCAGCCTGATAAGGCGAGTAGACCCCAGGTGAACCTTGATGGAAAGCGTGTAGCTATAATTCCCCGATGAATAGCGGTCTACGGCTTTAAGGATTGAATCCGTTATGCTGCCATCGTTTTTTAAGTGTCCTATGACGTAATGGACGTCTATCCCCGATTGTCGGCATGCATATTCATAATAGGCACCGGCATCATTGTCCTGGAAGCGACCCCAGCGGCTAATATCGTATACAAGCACCACATCAAAGTCCGCCCTGCGTTCTTCAACATCGGCGATGAGCTGTTGCAGTCCTTTGCGCCATTTGATGTCCAGACCGCTTTTCCCGTCATCCGAGTAGGTTTTGACGACTTCAAATCCCTTGGTATCGGCGTAGGCAATAATGGCATCTGTCTGATTTCTGGTTGAATATTGCTGGTGTTCCGACGATGCACGGACATAAATCGCCGCGCGTCTCTTTTTGGCGCCGTTTGTGGGCTGATCGAACAGGCTCGCGTTTTGATTATCGTTTAAGGACACTTTCCACCCCTCCACTGTACGCAGTTGGTGAAGAGCTTAAAGTCTCAGGAAAAACATTCCCGGTTTCTTCGATTACATAACGAACTTTGATGCCCGCGCAAAGGCAGGTGTACTCATAATAAGGGCTCACATCAGCATCCCGGAACCGTCCCCATCGTGAAACGTCCCTCATGATGACGACGGCAAAATCGGCTGACCTGCTCAAGACGGCGTCCATGAGCGCAGTGCGCATTTTTCCCGGTTGTCCGCCTTCGACATACCGGCGAACGACCAGCAGGTTGTTTCGCTCGGCATAGCGCTCAAGAGCTTCACACTGCTCATCGAGCACCACCTGCGTAAAACAGGCGGCGCGAACGTATAAAGCGGCTGGAATGAGGCACGCCTCTGTTTCCGGTCTCTTCAACCCGCCATTTTCGGCATTTTTGCGCGTGTCCGACATAGAAATCCCCGTTTTGGCCAGCCTTTACGGAAGGCCAACATTCAAAATCTCTCCATGTCCAAAAACTTAACCATGGAGAATTGCTATGTCTTTCAAAAAGGGAGCCCCAAGTTTTCCACTTCCCGTCATCACGAAAA
>CAIQVS010000072.1 GCA_903875345.1 uncultured Pseudomonadota bacterium
CAACCCGTGGTGGGGACCGGATGCTTCTTCCGTTCCCTTTCGGGATTTACCCAAGCGCGAATACCTCGCCCCGTTTTACGAACTGGCAACCGACCGCAGGTAACGCGCAGTCAATTTTTGTACCCGACGAACCACTTCAGCAGCATATGCGCCGGTGGGTTGCGCCGCCAGTATGCGAGGAGATCAAGATAGACGGGAAAAGGCAGGGCATCGATTTGGGCATGCGTATAACCGCAGGCCGTCATCAAGCTGCCATAGATGTCGACCCATTCGAGGTCTTCGAGGCTGCCGGTTCCACCGGCTTTGCTTCCCCCGGCTCAACAGCCCGCATTTCGACGCCCATGAGTTTTGCCACAACCTCCACCGCCTTCTTCAATTCGGGAAAAGTCACGCCGACGATGCTGTCGACGTCAGCCGCTGTGACTTTTGGATTGGCCGCGTGCATGGCGAGATAAATGATAGTCGACTGTGCGCCCATACCTTCCGGCGTATCGATGCCGATGCGCGTGAAGGCCGGGCCAGCCTGACGCAGCTGACCCAAAGTCAAAGGGGCTACGGGGAATTCCTGGCCGCCTAGGGTAATGGTCTCGTCTTTGTTCATGGAAACTCTCCTGATTTTAAGGGTGATGGTCAGACGCCGTTCGGCTCTTTCGGAAAATCGTCGTCCGAGTAATATTCCTGCGGGATGAAGCTCTTTAGCTTGCCCACATCAACTTGCAGTTTTTGCGCGAGGCCATTCAATTGCTGGTTGACGCTGTCAGGTACAAGCGCGGTCACGATATGCCCGATAGGCACCGCAGCGCTCATGACCATCGTCATGGTCAGGGGCGTTGCAGCGGTCAGGCCGAGAAAACCGGTGGGTGGAATGGCGATGCCAGCCGCCACAAGAACGGCACCGATGGCACAGGTGATGATACTTGCAGCGCCCCCAGCCAGAACACTTGTCGTTGGCTGAAAGTTTTTTACCGCCGCAGTGATAAGGCTGAGGGCGCTCATAGTATTTCTCCTGATTTGGTTTCCTTAGGAAGCGGTGCCGGTAGATGCGCCTGTCGTGCCGCCGCTGGCGTCAGCGCCGGTGGTGCCAGTGCCGGAAGATGCATCTGTGCCGGTCTGCTGTTGCGATGCGCTTTGCGTTTGCGCGGCTTTCAGCTGTGAGACGGCACCTTCGATGGCGACGTTGATCGTGTTCTGCGCAACATTGGCGAGGTTGGCCGCCGACAGATCGGTAGCAATGGCAGATTGCGCCGCTGCCAGCTTCTGCAGGCCAGTTCCACCAGCGGTTTCGGCTGCCGACACGGCATCCGTTACGATCTTGAGACCTTCGACGCCAAGTTCATTTTCAACGGCAGTTTCTGCCGACTCAAAAAACACCTCGACGACTTCTTCCGCTTTCTGAACGTCTGGCTTGACGGTGTTTGTCCAGAAATTCTTGAAAAACTGTTCGACGTCCTGAATGATATCCATGTCTTTTCTCCATCGCGGCAGGTTGAAACAACCGCCAGCGCGCGCCGCGCAGACACTCTGTCGGTTGATTGGGGATCGGTCGGTTTAGGAATTGGTCGCCAGTGAGCCGCCAGCTTTGAGATAGGCCGCTTGCAAATCGCTCAGTTTGTTCTGCCGCTGGCCATAGGGCGCTCCGGGCAAGCTCGCCCAGATCGTGGAGCATTTGAAGATGGCGGTTGCCAGATTGCCGACATCGATATCAGCCAAAGCGCGACGCTCACTTATTTGCCGTAAAGCAATCACATCTTGTGATGGCGGCGAGAAGTCCGGCAAATTGAGCATCTGCTTGTAGGCATCAAAGTATTTAGCCAGCAGCTGGTAGCGACCCGCCGCCGTCGAATCCAGATCGGGGTTATAAATGCGCGGATGATCGGCGTAGCTTTCGAACAGCAACGGATCCAAAGGTGTGGCGCCGCACAGGACGTTATACCCGTTGTCGCTTTCCGTAATCGTCGATGTGCCTTCCGACCATGCCAGCATGTCGAGAAAGGCTTGCCTGTTCCCCGGCATTAGAGCGTACTCGACCAGTCGAAGTAGCGGCCAAGGCTGTCGGTGAAGGCCGAAAATTCGAAGTCGGGAACGGTGAAGTCTTCATTCTTGAAATCCCAACTCATCTTGGTCGGAATGGCGGCGTAGAGAGTCAGCGCCATGTTGTTTCCGGCATAATTGTTGCCAAGCTGCATGCGGAACTGGGGCGATGCACCCATCAGTTGATTTACCGCCGTGATGCGATTGCCGGTCATGGTTTCGAAATAAGCGTAAGAGATGATGACTTTGACACCTGCGGTTTCATCGGCGGCGGCAAAAGTATAGGTGCCGGTCGTCATATCGCAGCTGTATTGTCCTGCAATCGGCGATGAAGCGACACGGGTCATCTGGACGCCGGTACCGGCATTGAAAACACCGCAATCGACACCGGGTGTGCCGGACGACATCGACGTGCCGTTGGCAACGATAATCTGGTACGGCGTGGTTGGAATGGCGGTGCCATTCGGGCCACCTTCATCGACGATCTGAATTTGCTCACCGACCGCAAGAGTTTGACCCAGAAAGGCATCGTTCAACTGGCGGGCATTAAGATTGGCGATCTTCGCCTTGCCGGTAATCTTCTGCTGGCCGCGCGCGACGGCGACGGGCGCCTGATACTGGCCGTACAGTTCCTTGACCTGGAACGACATATCGACGCTGACGTCTTGAAGCGTGCCGACACGAACAGGGGTAGGCACGGCGATATCGGTGCGTACCAGGAACAATGTCCCGACGCCAAAATTATATTGCTGCAGCATGGGTAACTCCATCAAAGGGATGCGCCGTCATCACGACGGTGCGGATGCCTTGCCGAAGGGCGTGTCTGAACACTGGCTTCGGCAAAGCCAGTGGATTTGGGTCGGTAAAAAATTACGGGATCAGAATTTTGACGGGGATGATCGCCTTGGCGATGCCGTCCAGCACGCCGGGGAATTGCTCGATTTCGCCTTCGATCCATGCGTGCGAAACGATGCCGCCGAGTGTCTGCACATTGCTGACCACATTCGGCGCCAGGGCCGCTTCAATCGCGTCGATAATATCGTTGAGACCTTGTTCGGGATTGGCGTTGGGATCCTTGCCGACATCGGTATAGACCCAAAGTTCTGCCGTGATCGTGCGTTTGGGCGGCAAGCCGCGCGCATCGCGCGGGGGATAATGCGTACCCGTCGATTGAACGAACAAGGCTGGAAAGGATGCGACCTTGCTCCATAAAAGCAGACGCCGCCCGCTGGTGTTGAATGTGGCTGCTGTAAGAGCCAGATCGAACAACGCCGCGATGATGGTCTCGCGGCTAAGCGTCATCGTCGAATTCCTTTGATGATTGATCGATTACTTGCTGCAGCTGCGTTACCGCGTCGCCTTCAACATCCGCAAGACCACCGCGCAGATAAACTTGCGCGTCGATATTGGCAATGCGCGAATAGGCTCGAACATCGGCGCTGGTCGGCGAAATCGTGCGCCCGAACGCTTCGGTGATCGTGCGGCGATGTTTGCGCACATCCGTCGAACGATGCGCGCCATATTCGAGCGCGGCGGCCTTGGCATATTCCGAACCGGACAGGCCACTCTCCAGCGTCACCAGCCCTTTGATCTTTTGCGGATCGTCAAAGATGCGAGAGGTGATCTCGTCTTTGAGCTTGTCGGTGCGCGACGGCGCCAAGTCGCGCACCCGCGATTCAAGCTGCTTGGTCAGGTCTGTGATACGGGCAAGCAACGAGCCCTGAAGTTCTTTCGGCCATTCGCCAAAGCGGGCGACCACACGGCGGTCGCCGGTGATAACAGCGTCAAAATCCATGATCAGGTTGCCAGCGGAACGCGGTATTTTTCAAGAACGGCGGCGATGTCGGGCGGGAACGGCCCGGTTTGACCCGGCAAGGCACCGATCCAGTATTGCTCTTGTCCGATGCCGGGTTCGCCCTGGCTTTTCAGGAACGGATCGCGACCACGCGCTTTGAAACGAGCCGTGACCATGCGCAGCACGGTCATTTCAAGATCGGCAGGTGGATTTCCGGAACCGGCTTCAAAATATCCTGCCGTGTATTCAACCGTATATTGATCGGGGCTCCATCCAGTCTTGTAGCCCGTGTTCGGATCGATCTTGGTCAACCAGCCTCGCGCTTCATCGACTATATAATCCGTACCGGCAATAAGCGTGTTGCTGGTATTCACTGCAACCGTATCCGTTACCGAAGTGACGGCGACAATCGGCCAGCGTGAAAGCTGAAGTTCCGAAAGTATGCCGGTCACCTGATAAGGATACGGGTCACGATAGGGATAAATAACGTCCTGAATGGTCTCGATCGGAAAGACGCGGTTGCAATACTGCGCCACCAGCACCGACTGCTCGGTGATGAACCGCGCCAGCGTGGCATCGCTGGACGTATCCGTACTTGGTATTGCAAGATCGTCCTTGATATTGTCGAGCGTCGTCAGGTCATAATCCGACGCCGCCGTCACTACGGTCGAGACGATCCTTACCGGCATATTATCCCCGTTTGCGAGTCTTGTAGGCTTTGCCGACGGTCGGGCTGCCCGGTTGCGACGGCGTCTTGTCGAACACGCTGACGCGGAGTTTGGCGCTGCCTTCCGTGATCAGCTTTTCTGCCATCGCATCCGGCACGACCCGTCTTTCACCCGCTCGATGCGGACGCATGTCGCGGGTGAATTCGACCATCTTCATCGGTTACACCGCTGCCAATTCGCGTTCGCCGCCGAGGACGATGTCGGCTGCGACCAGGATCGCAGGCGACGTGCCGCCGGTGAAAGACACGATTGTGACCGCGCGGATATAGCGATTAGCCGCACCGAGATCGATAGCGGCACTGTTTTCGCTATTGGCCGCCGTGAGCGCCGCAGTTTCCTGAACAGTCGTTGTTCCGGCTTTATAATCGTTCCATGTCGAATTATCCGGCGAGTCCTGCAGCTTCGTTTGAACGCTTGCAGTGGTGGGGGCGCCACTTTCGGCACCGACCACCTGATGCAGAACGCAAGAGTTCGGCAAGTTATGCACCATGCGGTCAATGCTGGAACCGTTGATGGTACCGGCAGCAGCGCTTTCGGGAAACACGCTGGTGACCGGGACGACATAGGAGCCGATATTATGTTGAGCAGCAAAAGACATGAGTTTTCTCCAGTGTTAAAGGTTAGGTTTTGAGAGGGTCGTTTTTTGAACAGCTGCTTACTGAACCGCAGGCGCCCAGCGAACGAATTGCAGAATGGCGCAACCGGAGTCATGCCGTAGCTGGAAGTCGTGTTCGGCAATCGCCCGGATCAATGTCTGGTCGTACTGGAAGGCCGACACCGTATTGCCATTGGCGTCGGTGTAGGTACCTTCCCGCGACACGGCCAATTCCAGACTCATTGAATCGAGGATCATGGTTTCGTTCATTTCCGCGAGGATGATGAACGAACAATCCTTGTTCGTGCCGGTCGGATCCCAGATGTTGGTCGGGATCTGCGTAGTTTTCTTGAACGGATAGCCATACAACGTGCCTTTCGACAATTCGTCGCGGAACACATAGAGGCCAAGGCTGTTCAGCAAACCAAACAGGTAGTTGTAAGTGCGAGGATGCATAAACCACACGCGGCGTTTATCGTTCACGTTGGCGGTATCCAATCGGTTGATCAGACCCGTCAGTTCGTTGACGACCGTGGTTTCGGTGTAGGCCTCGTTCGACGTGATGAAGTTGCCGCCGTTCTGGCCGAGCAAAGGATTACCGGCATTGCCGTTAACTGCCGCCGTCGAGTCAGCCGTCGTACTCCACACACCCGCCGTGCCGCCCTGGGATGTCGCCCACAAATTGGCAAAGCCGGTGAAGCCCATGGGAGCCGCCTGCGTACCATCACCCAGCAGGAAGGCCAGATCTTCACGCAAAGCGATGACTTCGACCAGATCATCCCGCACCATGGCGTCGATGGCGGGATCAGCGTAGCGCATCAGATCATTCGAGATCGGCACCAGCGCCGTCAGTTTCTTGAAGCTGGCGACGATCTGTTTCAGCGACTGCTGCGACGATGCAATCTGTGAACCTTCCGAACCATAAGTGGCGGTCGCAGGGCTTGCCTGACCTGGCAAGGTCATCGTGCCACGCGGCATCGGAATGACACGCGGATTGGAACCACGCACCACCGCCGCCGGACGCAGCAATTCGATGATCTCGTTCATGTAATCAGGCGGAACGATGAAACCACCGGCGGGGCCGGTCGATGCCACCAGAGCGCGGGTGACAGGATGGCTTTCACCATAGACTTCCATCGACGCTTGCCGCGCACTAAACAGATTGCCACCGCCATACGCCATCATCTTGGCGGCAGCGCCGATGACGAGGCTGCGTTCCTTGACATATTTGTCGGTTTCGACCTTCGCTGCCGGTTTGTTTTCTGGTGTTTCTTGTCCGGCAACGGGCTGCGCGGTGCTTGCCGACAATGTCTGCGCTTCCTTGGCGCGGACAAGTTGGGCGTCAAGATCCGTGACAGCGCGTTTCTTGGTCTCATACTCGGCCAGTTCGGCTTCGCTGAGGGTCGGCTTTTCGGCCAGCACCTTGAATTCATCAAAGGCGCGGGCGCGTTGGGCTACAAGTTCGGCGATTTTAGTCATAGTTGGGCTCCATCTAGAGGGACAGGCCGTCATCACGACGGTCTAATGCGCCTTGCCCAAGGGCGGGTTGGGGCTTCAATCGGTACAAGGGTGTGCCGGTTGAAATTAGTTCTTCGACGACAGGGCGCGAAGTTCAGCTTTGCGGCGACGAAGGTCAGCGCTGCGTTGATCGTCATCATTGCCGTCACCGGCAGATGTTTCGGTGTCATCTTCTTCGTCATCATCAGCGGGCGCAGGCTTGGTGTTTTTTCCCGCTGCACGAAGGCAGCGTTGGCAAGCCTTTAAGGAACGGCCAAGCGCACGATGCGTATCGCTAGCGTCCTCATGCAGATCAGCGAGATCGGCACGCATGCCTTCGTCGCCATCATCACGTTGCTCCTGAATATTATCCATTTGATCGCCGAGCGCCTTATGGCGTTCCATGGCGCGTTCAAGATGGTCTTGGGCGTCATCGATTTGCTTCTTGGTAGCAGCAGACAGTTTTTTTCCTGCCCGTGTTTGGGTATGCGTCATGGTCTTGTTCTCCTGTTGTTGGGTTCTGGCAGTCACCGCCGCGCCAGGGTCGGCTGGTACCGAGCAGAAGGAGCATTCCAGCAACTCCCACTTGGTAAAGCGTTGGCCGCCATAGGGTTTTTTCGGATCAAGCGGCTCACTATCGGAGACGTCAAAACCGACCGACACGCCCGATACGATTCCGTTTTTAACAAGGCCGCGCACTTCGTCA
>CAIQVS010000073.1 GCA_903875345.1 uncultured Pseudomonadota bacterium
ACGGTTTATGACAAGAAATGTACGTTAACTTTGAGACTCGTGGTTATGTGTACATCATGGCGAGTCGCGTAGCCGGAACGCTTTATCTCGGCGTGACTTCGAATTTGGCGAAGCACGTCAGCGAACACAAAAGCAACGCGCGAGGCGGTTTTACGGCGAAACACGACGTGCATCGATTGGTTTATTTCGAGGAATACGGGTCAATTGAATTGGCGATCGAACGAGAAAAGAAACTGAAGAAATGGAAACGCATGTGGAAAATTCAGCTCATCGAAAACATGAATCCCAAATAGGCGGATTTGTTTTCGGAGATAGCGCGATGATGTTTTGCCCCGCGCGTGCTGCGGCTCAAACTGGATTCCGCATAAATTTGCTGCGCAAATTTTGCGGAATGACGTTATCTTATGTAATCTGAGGTAGAAAATGCCCACCCACTCTTCACTGATCCTTTGTTGCTGAGCTTTCATGCCTTTTGTTTTTCCTTATCCGCGCCTTCTTGGAGAGGGCTTGTCAGAAGCGCTTATGGGCCAAGGACATGCCCTTCGAGGAACATTTGAAGTTCATTCCGAGAGAACCGGAAAAAATAATGGAGAAATTGCCCTTATCGTTACCCGCCGCTGGCCTGAAATTTCGGGAACGATCGAAGAGTGGGGAGCTGCCACAGGAATACTTGCCCGCAGCTTGTCGCAATTTCAAATCAGCGTCTCATTTAAGCTTAATCCCCGTGCTCAGCATGCCGTATTAGTTTTGACCCCAAGGCCGCAACCCGCCGCGATGATTCCGGCATAAGTAAAACGTAAAGGTTTCCCATGTCCGTTCCCCTTCGCCAGTCCTTCGACATCGCGCTTTACATCCTGAAGCAGAAACTCAGGGGTAATAAGCATTATCCGCTGGTGCTGATGCTGGAGCCGCTGTTCCGCTGCAATCTCGCTTGCGCCGGATGCGGCAAAATCGATTACCCGGACGAGATTCTGAATCAACGCCTCAGCGTCGCGGAATGCATCGACGCCGCGCTCGAATGCGGCGTGCCGATGGTCTCGATTCCGGGCGGCGAGCCGTTGCTGCACAAAGAAATCGACCAGATCGTCAAAGGCCTGATCGACCGCAAGATTTACGTCACGCTCTGCACCAACGCGCTGCTGCTGGACAAGAAGATACACCTGTTCCAGCCTTCGCCCTATTTCAATTTCTCGGTGCATCTCGACGGCGACGAAGCCGACCACGATCGCTCGGTCTGTCAGGAAGGCGTTTACGTCCGCGCCGAAGCCGCGATCAAATCCGCGCTGGCGAAAGGCTTCCGCGTCAACATCAACTGCACCCTGTTCAACAATGTCGCGCCGGAACGTATGGCCGCTTTCTTTGATCGCATGATGGAGATCGGGCTTGACGATATGACCATCTCGCCCGGCTACGCCTATGAACGCGCGGCGGATCAAGAGCATTTCCTGAACCGCGAAAAAACCAAGAGCATGTTCCGCGACATTTTCCGCCTCGGCAAGGAACGCGTGAAGCAAGGCAAAACCAAATGGCGGTTCAGCCAGTCGTCGCTGTTCCTCGATTTCCTGACCGGCAACCAGACCTATGAATGCACGCCGTGGGGACTTCCGACGCGCAACATTTTTGGTTGGCAGCGGCCTTGCTATCTGCTCGGCGAAGGCTTCGCCAAGACCTATAAAGAATTGATCGAGACGACCGATTGGGAAAAATACGGCACCGGCAAGTACGAGAAATGCGCCAACTGCATGGTGCATTGCGGCTATGAGCCGACCGCCGCCAACGACGCTTTCACCAATCCGCTCAAGGCGCTGTGGGTCAGTTTACGCGGACCCAAGACCGAGGGCGCGATGGCCAAGGACATCGACCTGTCGCATCAGCGCCCGGCGGAATATGTCTTCAGCACGCATGTGCAGGAAGCTTTGGCCAAGCTCCATTCCGGTCAGAATCTGGTCGGGGACGAAGGAAAAGCCGCCAAGCGCGAAACCGTCGACGCGGCGGAGTAAACTGCGCGGAATTAATGCCGCGCGCCGCTTTCGCCCTCGCCGCCCTGCGGGAGAAGCCCCATTTCCAGCAGCGCCGTCAGCATCTTGGCGCGCGCTTCGAGGTCGGTCGCTTCCAGCAAAGCCTGCCGTTCGTTCGGCGCGAACGGGCAGATCATCGTCAGCGATGAAATCAACAGCTCATCCGGCGTTTTCTCGATAATCTTCCAGTCGGTATCGATATTCTGTTGATGAAAATAATCGTGCAGCACTTTCATCATTTGCTGGCGCGGAATATCGACCGGCTTCGGCATCGCCAAATCATTGTGAAAACGGCTCCAATCCGGCCGCACGCGGCGATACAGCTTGTCGCGCGGCAATTCCTCGGCGACTTCGAAACGGCAGACGCCGGACAGGCTGATCAGGAAACGGTTGTTTTCGGCTTCGCTGAACGAGACGATGCGTCCGGCGCAGCCGATCTTGTAAATGGGCGGCACGGGATCATCGTTGTGTTCGTGGGTATTCGGCTGAATCATGCCGATCATGCGTCCGGGCGACGCCAAGGCATCCTCGACCATTGTCAGATAACGCTGTTCGAACACGTTCAGCGGCAGACGCGCGCGCGGCAGCAGCACCACGCCCGCGAGCGGGAAAATCGGCAGCTCCTCCGGCAGTGCGGAGGGAGCCAGAAAGGTTGCCGACAGGGTCGCGCTCATGGCCACGCTCAGGAAAACAGGATGGAGGACAGACGGCGGCGCACCGCGATCGTCAACGGATCAGTCAGGCCGAACGCTTCGAAGAATTTGACCAGTTGCTTCCGCGCCGCGTCTTCGTTCCATGAACGGTTTCGGCGCACGATCTCCAGCAACTGGTCGACGGCCTCTTCGCGCTGTCCGGCGGCGTAATGCGCCAGCGCCAGATCGAACCGCGTTTGATGATCGTCGGGATGAGCTTCGAGCTTCTTTTGCAAATCGCCGACCGAACCGCCTTTGGCGGCTTGCTCCGCCAGCTCGACGGCGGCGCGCGCCGCGTTCAACGCTTTGTCCTTGGCGATCTCCGGCGGCAGGCCGTCCAGCATCGCGCGCGCCTGCGTCACTTCACCACCCGACACCAAGCATCGCACCAGCCCCGCATGAGCTCCCGCGTTCTGCGCATCCTGATCCAGAACATCGGCATAAACGGCTCGCGCGGTGACGATGTCCCCCGCCGCCAGAAACTCCGCCGCCTGTTTCAACGCGGAATCCAGATCGACCGCATCGTCATCCGGCGGTACGGCTCCGCCCGAAGCCTTCAGCAACCGGTCGAGCCAAGTTTTGATCTGCGCTTCGGGAATTGCGCCCATAAAGCCGTCAACCGGACGCCCCTGAAGAAACGCAAAGACGGCGGGCACCGATTGCACGCCCATCTGTTGCGCGATCTCCGGTTCGCGGTCGATGTCGATCTTGGCGAGATGCACCGCGCCCTTGGCCGCGCGCGTGAGTTTTTCCAGAACGGGCGTCAGTTGTTTGCTTGCCCCGCTCCGTACCGATCCGAAGGCGACGATCACCGGTCGCTGCCGCGAGGCCTCGATAACGTCGACGACAAAATTCGCCAACGTCACGTCCTTGATGATGGAATCAGCCGTAATCGCATGACCCTGCGCCACTGACGGGGATGAAAACAGAGGTTGAGACATGGCCTGAGCATCCGGGGTTGCACTATCAGCCCTAGACATAAGCCCTTTTTGCCAAAGGGCAAGAGGCGAGCGCATGCGGCGATACGATCAGGACGCCGGCGGCGTCAGGCGGTAAACAAAGTCGACGATGTTGCTTGTGGTTGTATTGCAGAAGGCTCTCCCGGCAGAAGCCACAGGTTGAATGGGGTCGCCAGCTGCAACGAGGCTATGTCCATTGATCACGACATCCAGCAATCCGGTCGGTCCGCCACTTGGTGCGGAAACATCTCCAACGGTAACCGCACAATCACTCTGGGCCAAATTCGTCACCTCAATCGCGAACATCGTCAGAAAATTAAGTGACGTTGCTATCGCCGCACCGGAGCATGCCGTTGACGTTCCCATAAGCCAAGGACAGACGCGGAACGTTCCGGCGTTATTAATCGGATTCCCGCCTCCCCAAGGCCCGTCTGCACAAACAGCGAGGCTAGGGCAAACGCCGCCGGGTCTTTGCATGAAAGGGGGTATAGCCTGATTGGTGATTAATTGGGCCGTTAGCGTTGTGAATGGGCTGTTCGGCATGCCTGGCTGGCCATTGTAATAACTACGAACGTTGTTAACGACCATAACCACATCCGCTGCGACTTGATGCTGAGAGTTATAGTTTTGAACGGGGGAAAGTGAATTCACGGCAACCGCCAAAACGGCTCCCCCAACACCAATACTTAGTGCCAATTCCATCAAACTGAGCGCCCGGGAATTTCGCCGAAACGTCGAAGGCCTGAAATGTAATAGCGTTATCATTGTCTCTCCTTCACGGATGAATTTTATAAGTGATATCAATTTCGTTGTTTTGCTGGACGTCATTGCACCACCCCTGGGCCGTCGCCACCAATATTGGCAGCGCCGGAGTCCATGTGATGCCGTTCCCACCGTAGGTCGTATTTTCCCTAACTACTTTCGTCGCTCCCGTTGTTTCAACGCTAACGCGCACAAAACCAAATCCTGAATCGCTGAGAGGCAGCTGCCGTAACAAGGATACACATGCTGTTTGCTTAAGTCCCTGCAATATCAGAATGAATTGCCCCTCGGTAGGACCTCCTGGCGTCGCCCCGGGAGTATCGTCGGAAGCAACGACAAACCCTCCACCAAAGGAGTGGCGATATGTTGTCGAAGTTATCACCATCTCCCCGGGAAGCAGAGATGCAACGGTTGTTACAGGGTGGTTTGCTGTCCAACCGGGAGGCAGGCTGCTCATTGGAACCGCCGCATATTGGTTCTGAATATTGGCAGCCACTGTATAAATCTCCCGCAAAACGTCTTTCATTTCTGCGGGACCACCCCAAAGAGAACCTGACGTGGATAGAAGTGTTCCCATGAAAATCGATATGATGCTTATACAGAGCGCGATCTCCGTTAAAGAAAAGCCGCGTCGACGACGACAGGATACTCTCTCTTGCGGTTTGTTTTTCATATGCGCTCACCCGCCAAGTTGATAGTACCAATCAACAATGTTTAATGGGTACACTGGGTTGTTGCACGCCGTTACGGCGCCCCCCGGGGGAATGGGCAACGTCCCCGCAGCCGAATCACCCACCTCTGTTCCATTAACCGCAATCAGCATTAAGCCTGTATCCGTGCCCGGCAAGGAAGTTTTCGGAACGATTTGGGAGCACACATCCGCCGATAAATTCGTATAGCGCACAACCAGCAACACCGGGGATGCGCCTGCGGTGCTGGCCAGCGCCACCTGCAGCGAGCCGATTATCCCGGCACCAGCGCAGGACATTGCCGCAGGACTCCATGGATTGTCGGCGACGCCGGCATTGAGTATTGAAGATGGAAATATATTCTGATTGGCCAACAATCCCGTATAGAAACAAAAATCATTGGGTGCCGGAAGAGGCGGCGTTCGCGTATTCGTTCCTGAAACGCTGAGCGGAGCGGGCTGTAAAGGTCTCGCCTGATTTAAAGAGGAGAAAGAGGTATTCTGCCCTGAATAGTACGTGCGAACATTATTGGAGATTTGGGATAAAATGTCAGACCCCTGATTTAACTTATTTGTAGTGTTCTCATATGCGTAGTTCTTAAAAGTCAGAAAGAAAATAAGCCCGGTAATCGATAAAACAACCGAAATTTCCGTCAAAGTAAACGCACGCTGATGCCCAGCCGACAGTCGGTTTCTGACAAACATTTTCGAATGTTCTCCTTAACCCAGACAACTCTAACAAAAATTCGTTAAAAATTTTAGTTGGCTGCACCGCCGCCGGGTTTGGTTAATTCGGTCACAACGCTAAAGATCGACATCATCATCCACGCAATCATCCCGCCAACCACAACCAGCCCTAAGTTACGCGCCACAACCGCCTGCATCTTAAGGTCTTCAAGTTGTTCATTAATCCACTCTTCCGTAATATTTTCGATGACCGTGCCGACATCGGCGCGTTCCGACAAAATTTCCAAATCGACCGCGACAGCGGGGTCAGGAAAATTAAATTTACCAATTCTTAAGGCTTCGCCGAGATTGCGTCCTCGCAACACCTCCTCGCGCGCCGAGGCAATACGTTCGCGTATCCACGGATTGCCCTGTTCCTCGAGAATTTCCAGCGAGCGTTTAAGCGGCACCTGCGCCCCAAGCAATGAGGACATGCCGAGAAGAAATCCGCTGCCCTGCAAGACGCGATACCATGACCAAGGAGGATACATATCCAGCTTGGCCCTCAAGGGACCGCGCCAGCGCCCCAAGGTCACAGCGATAAGGAACGCCGTCACAAAAATCCCAAGCACTATCCACAACCCCCAAACGCTGATGAAGTCCGAAAAATCTGAGATACTGCCCATGGCCTTCATGACATTGGCGGGCGCGCTCTGGCGCATGTTGGCGATCAATTGCACGCCGAACATATAGATCACGCCGCAAACCAGAATAAACATGAAAACCGGATAGCCGATGGCATAGGATACGGCGGCGCGCATCTGCTTGGCTTTTTCGCCGACCTGTTGAATGGAGGCCAAAGCTTTAGCCAGCGTGCCGGACTCTTCGCCGGCGCGGATCATGTACAGCTCGCCGGTTGGAATCCAGCCCTCCATGGCTTCCGACAAATTCACGCCGGCGCGGTCTTTCAGAAACCATTCGCGCAAGGCGACTGCGGCTGGCCGTTTGGGATACTTGCCCATTTCGGACGCGTTGAGGTAAAGCCGGTCAAGCGCGCGCGACAGCGCCTCGTTCGACCGCATCATGCCTTCCAGCTTGCGGTAGATACGAAAACGCATTTTCTGACTGGTGCGAAGCTGGAATTTCGTCAGCCAGCTTTCAATATCCTGAACGTTGAAATTGCTTAAATTCACGGCATAGCCCCCAGTCTCTGCTCAACCTCTTGCAACTCGCGATCACGAATAAATGGGCCAAGCTCAAATTCGGAATCATGCGGCCCAACTTCGCCGCGACGCACTTTTTCCATTCCATGCCAGAGCATCGTAATGCCGTTCAAGCCATGCGGCGATAGCCAATAATCTTCGGCTTCGATCGTGCGATTGTCCTGCAAAAGCTCCATGAGCTTCGGATCGGTTTCGATGACTTCGGCGCAAATCGTGCGTCCGGCGCGCCCCTTGTAACATTTGGGGCATCCCTCTTCGTTGGCCAGATACACTTGGCGCAGATCCGGTTCCGAAAGTCGATCCATCGGCGATTGACCGGGACGCCCCGCCTTGCTGCGCGAAGAATCCATCAAGGCAAGCCCCGCCCTGAGACGGCGCGCAATATCCTTATGGACCGGCCCCATGTCCTGCAGCGCCTGCGCCAACGGAATGCGGCAATGGGTACAAAGCGTGCGCAACAACCTTTGGCAAATCATGCCGCGCACAAGGTGCGGGTCGTAGACGATGTAGGGTTCGATACCGATGTCGCGCAATCTTTTGGGCGTCGCGATCGCCGAATAAACGTGTCCGGTCGTGTAAACTTGGCGTCCCGTCAAAGCGAGGCGGAAAGCGAATTTCGCCGTTTGCAAATCGCGGATTTCGCCGAGCATGATGATGTCGGGATCGAGCCGCAGGGCGCAGCGCATGATTTCAATAAAAGCACGCTCACGTTGCTCGTCCTTGACGGAGGCCGAAACGCCGATCTGACGCGCGCCGATCACGCCGCCTTCGGGCGGATCTTCGATCAACAGGCAGTTCAACTGCATGTTCGTCTCGGCCATACGTCGATTGAGCGCGACGCGCAGGGTTGTCGTTTTTCCCTGATTGACCGGGCCTGAGAAGATGCGGAGGCCTCCGGGCAAGGCGCGGAGGCTTTGAATGACGCGCTGCTGTTCCTGCGAAAAGCCGAGCGAGTCCACATCGGCCATGACGAAATTTTCGCCGAACAGATGCGCCGAGTCGTATTGCAAGCGCATATCGAGATAGCGTCCGCCATCCGAAAGCGGCACCCATTGGCAGCGAATGCTGATCACGCCCTTGGGCAAAATGATCGAATCCTTGCCCGTCGCCGCAGAAGTCAGCATCGCCGCCTGCGGCTCCTGCCAGTTCGCGGTTGCCCCCGACTGGCCGATGGAGTGCGAATAGATCGACGACAAAAGCTGCTCGCCCTCGCGCTGGGTCCAGGTCTCCCAAGGACGCAGGGCGCCATCAATGCGAAAATCGATGCGCGTGCGGTTGTTGACGGCTTCGATATGGATGTCGTTGGCGCCTGCCGCAACGGCGCTTTCGATCATATAAACAGCTTTGCGACGTATGGCGTTATGATCGAAATTTCCGCCAACGGCTTGGCGAACCGCGTACTGATAGGCCTGACCGATGATATTGGGGCTGACATAGCGCGGTTCATCGACTTTATAGCCCTGCCGCTTCGCCGAAAGCGCCACCGAAGTCACAATCGGCGAGCGCCGGTGCGAGGCGCTGACCAGCCAAATTCCTGTATCGAACAGAGCGCAATAATTACGGGCTTCATCCGGTATCTTTAACGGCCCGCCCTCGGATGTCAGCACGACGCCTTCAAATTTGAAGGACGTACCCGCCATCGCCATACTGCGTTCGTCTTCCATCTTGATCGGTTGGTCGGGAGTTGCCGATTGGGGGGGTGATTCCGGCGCCGCCGCGTCGATTTCAATGTCCGGTGAAGCTATAGGCTCCTTCGAATCCGTCATCGGTGCAGGTAAGGAGGGCTTATCCTGCGAGGGAATTTTTTTAGCAATCGGCACGGCAACCCCTTCCGTCCTGAGGGGCTTCCTGGACGGCACAGGCGCTTTCGCAGCGCCGGGCGTTGGCGTCGTTTGGCCGAACAACGACAGCAGGCGATTCTTGAATGGGGGCATAAATTTCACAGCTCTATAACTTCAACCCGAAACAACCACGGCAATGCGGCAGATTACAGGTCCTCACAACTTTTCATTCTTGTAAAACTAGATAGCGCACTAATCGTTAAAAAAAATGAAAATCCTCATTTTTTAAAGGAATATACTTGTCGCAAACCAAGCATTGGCGCGATGTTACTCTAACTCCTTGATCGGAGACAGAAACCTACAGCCGCGTTCGATCCATTCCTCGCGTTAGCGGCGACCGAGGCAAACGCTGCACTAATTTCTGAGTTGCGGGGACTATAGAATCTTTTCGTCGCTTCACAAAGAGCGGCCATAAATCTTGTCAACTCCTTTAACTTCATATTCATGCGTTTTGCCTTGCTGGCTTACCGTAACGCTGTCGGAGGAAATACCCGTTACAAGGCTCCCATCCGACAGTTTGTCGCCAACATGAACCGTTTTCGTCTGGCCTCCGGACAAGGCCAAAACAGCTTCATAATGCCCGCCGACGCCAACGACGCGCTGGACATCAATGTCGCTATGATAGGAAACGGGTGCCGGCCTTGGAACATCCGTATCGCTTGGCGGCGGCATGGCACGAGTCAGCACCGGCATAGGCATAGGAACCGGCGGCGGCTGAATCGACGACATAGTTATCTGAGGGATAACCGGAGGCGAAGACACGGAAGAATTCTTTTTGCGCTCATCCCGAATTTTGTCCAGATCAGCCAAGTGTTTCTCAATATCGATCAGCGCATCGATCTTGGCCACGGCTATTTTGGCAGCATTCAAATCATCAAGGGTTATATCCGTCGAAGACGCCCCCAATTTTTTAACGACATCCTTGGCATTGTCGGTGACGTGGTCTTCCAGCTTGCTGATGTTTTTCTCGGCCTTTTTTTCAAGGGCGACGCTGTTGTCGGCGGTTTTGTTTTCAGGCATCCCCCCCATCTCATTCGGCGAACCGGGAGCCGTTCCCGCCGCATCCGAAGGCGGCATCGAAGCCGCGCTTGCTGACTGGAAAGAGGAATTGGAATTACCGGATGGAGCCATTGTGGGCATCGCAGTTCCGGACCCTTGCGACAAAGCTGGAGCGGAAATTGCCGGCAAGGCCGATCCGGTTATAGGCGCATCGACAGCAAAGGCGGGTGCCAAGAACACAGTCATGCCCGTAACCAGCCCCACAGCATACAAGCCAGCCTTGAAAACGGGGATCATATCCCGGTTACTTTTTTCCCTGGTTGCGATTTTCATAAATTACTCCCTCGACTGACCATTCGCCGCCCGTTATACCTACCGCTCCAGAATACGCCAGCGAGTCAATAATGGCTCCAGGAATATCCCCAAGGTACGTGGCCAAGCTTCCGGGCAATTCTCCGACATTAAGTGTAAAGGAACGCTTAACCCACGGTGCCGGAGGCGGCGTCCATTCGGCAGGATTTACGCCGGGGGGAGGTGGGGGAGGGGGATCATCGGCTGTCCGTCTGATGGTTCCCGGCCAATCTTGGGACAGGTAACGTTTCATGATATCGACGGAATCAAGCAATGATTCAGGCTCGCGCGGCTTCAGCGGCGGCAAAGCAAGGGTCAAGGTTGCGGTTGTGCCCGTGTCGTTAACAACCGCTCCGGGAGGGGGGCGCGTCATGCCTTTATCCCGCGTCCAGCTTAGAGCAATCGCATGACCGTCGCATTTGAAGGGGCTTAACCGCCACCCCAAGACAACGACAGGAATCTGCGCGAGCGCTTGCCGACAGGATTCGACAACGTCCATAGGCAACGGTGCGCGTTCCCATTTTCGATCCGGCGGAGGATATACGGGTTTCGGTTTTTCGACGATAGGCACAATTGTCGAGGCGACAATCGCCGGTGCTGATACTTTCTCGGCGGATTGCATGTAAAAGCCGATCCCGACAGCGATCAGAAGAAGGGCGGCAACGCCGCCGCCAACGATAAAAACCTGCTTGGGTATCTCGATGGTGCGCAGGGTGATGTCATGCCGGTCGTCCAGAAGAAGGCTGATCGGCATCGAATCGGCACCGGCAATCGACCAAGCCTCCGGCGCATATATTCGTTGCAGTCCGCCAAAACTGATTTCCTGAAGCAACCGCTCGCGCGCTTCGGTCTCGTTGAGATAAATCTGGTCGCCGTCGGGAAGAATGAGATCGTCGCGGACAACCGTAACAACGGTACCTTCGCGCACCCGAAACGCTCCCGCCCATGAACCGGGCTGCTGATTCGACAAACAGGCGGCAAAAACCGGCATATTGGGCTTATGCCCGGCGATCTTCTGCGCCAGGCCGAACTGGGGTACCCGGCCATCTTTGGTTCCCGCGCGCAAGGCGTAGAAATCAACCTGCTGTCCGGGCTGCCGCGCCGCTTCCTTGGCCGCCTGCACCACGCGTCCAGCGGGGCTGTTTTCCCAATAGAGCCCTACCGCATAAACGCGCCGGCCAACTGTCGCGACGCCTGCCCCCATATTAATCTTGCTCCGCTCGAGGCGATTCCAGAACCCTCGGCGTCAGGGCAAAAAAGACCATCGTGTGCGTGCGGGCACTTGATTCGCCGCCACCAAAAAGGAAATTGTACGCATCGCCGACACCCTGAGAATTCTGAACCGCGTCGTTTTCCTCAACGCCGCCAATGATCAGCGTCGAACCACTTCTGAGCACCGATTGCTGAACAAAAATCCTGTTCGAGGTCGTCGGCACCTGAATCGCCGTACTCGACGACGACGCCAGCTGCGCAGCACTACTGGCCGTGACTCCGGTGCAATCGATTCCCGCCGAGCTGAAACAAGTCATCTGGACAAGGTCAACGATGCTAAGCGAATATTGAAGCAAAATACGTCCGTCATCCAGAAGTCGCGGGGTCATCTGCATGGAAAAACCCTGATGAACCGTTCCCGGAGACAGGGTCACAGTCGCACCCGATCCGGCCGTCGCCGAAGCTGTTGACGAGGAACTCGCAAGGTACCCTATGTCTTCGCCAATACGCCGCGAAACCGGACGATTGTTAAGCGTCACGACGGGAAATTTCGCGACCTTCGTCGTGTCGCCAATGGCCGAGAGCGCCTTGAAAATATCCGTGGCCGAACCGACCGACTGCGAGTTCAGGATGGCGACCGCCATCGATCCGCCGCCGGAAAAACTGCCCGCTTCGGAGGGTGCCGTGACTCCAGTTATGGCGTTGTGGCTGAGGAATTTCAACGCGGCGGTAAAAGCGAGCGAGAAATCCATGCCCTGATTAAGATTGACCGAATAAACCTCGACATTGACGGCAATCTGTCGCGACATCTTCTGATTTTCGTCGGCAAGATAATCAGCAACAAGACGCATGATTTCCGGTGTGGTCGTTACCGTTATCGTGCCAAGAGACGGGGCGACCACAACCGCCCCCGTGCCGCCTAGCATCGACGTAACGACCTGACCGATTTCATCCCAGTATTTGAAATCGATGGCGAATTTTGAGTTCTGGGTTATGGTATTGGTCGAGCTGCTGCTTCCACCGCTGCTGCCACCACCACTTCCACCGCTGGACGAATCATCCTGCATGCCCTCTTGAATGCTTTGCGTTCCGGGCAAGGCTTCGATCGTAAACACACGGGTTTCAAAGCGCTTAACCGTGATCGAGGCACCATCAAAGCGCCACGAAACGCCAAAATTCGCCGCCACACGCTCCAACAGCCCCGACAGCGGCCCTTCATAGGCGACCATCATACCATTGCCCGACGAGCTCGACGAATTGTTTTGCACGCCCAGACCAGGCTTCACCCCAAACCCTGCGTCCGCCAGATAGACGGGGATGCCGGTCTGACTGCTGATCGCTTTGGCCACTTCATCCAAAGCCATTGGCGTCGAGGAAACCAAGGTAACGCCGCGCGCTCCTTCGAGCCTATCTGGCAAAGGCACGCCACGATGCATCCTGACAGCCGTGGCGCCGGACCAGACCTTGTCGCTCACCACCAGAGGGTCATAACGTTTCTGTTCGACCGGCGTATGCTCCACTTCTTCGACCCCGACGCGGGCTTTCTGGCTGGTTTCATCAATTGCGCTGCGCGTAGCGACATCGTTGCAGCCGAAAAGAGGAAGGGTCAAAAAAAGCGCCGGAAGCAGCAATCCCCAAGTCGGGGTTTGTTGATGCAGCTCTCCGCGTAACTGTGATACGATACCGGCCATCATTCGGGGGTCTCCGATCTAATCGGTGTTGGTGTTGCCGCGCGCCTGAACAATAAGAACCATTTGCCCTATGGCGGGATTGGAATGGAGCTCGGCGACCGGCTGAGGATGGGCGCCTTCAAATCCGGTCAGAAGATTTCGCACCGCATCGCGGAACGAACCAGTAAAATCAACCGTGGCGTCGAGTGGATAGTCATACTCAGCAAGCCAGTTAAGCTCGACATGCGCGCGCTGACTCCAGTCGCTGATGACCTTATGAAGGCTGCTGCCGCGCTCGGCAATCCACGTAAGGTTGGCGGAATCATCGGGCGCTCCGGCGGCGATAATCGTCGGCACAATCGATGGCGAGGGCATGGGATCAATCGCAACGGCCGGTTTCGCGAGCGCAGCCCCTGACTGGGGCGCCTGCAGGTAACCGGGGGCAGCGCCCGGTTGATAAGCCGAAGCCGGCTTTATTGTTGGCTTGTCCGCATTGGACGGATAGCTGATTTCAACCATCTGTCCCTGCTCATGAAAATCCAGACCAACTGGCGTCAAAGCATCGCGCAAAGTATCGCGCCACGCGCGACCGCCCTGAAAAGACACCAGAGTTCCCATATCAACGCTAGGGTTGATCGAGAAGGCATATCCCGACGGCAAAATTTGACGCAAGGCCACGACCACCGGAACCGCCTTGGCAAAACCGTGAACAACGTCCGTTGAAGAACCCGCCGCTTGCCCAACTTCGGATTGAGACGAAGGAATGGAAGGCGGCGGCGCGCTGATCGGACGCGGCTCCAATGGCGGAACGGGGCCGTTATAAATAGGGATTTCACCATCGCCCACGTTGGAGCGGGACGTCACATCTCCATTGACGACGGTCGACGATATTGTCGGCTGAGTCAGGGAAACGGGCGGCGACGTGGGGACTGACGACACCGACGGCGAAGATACAGAGCCACCGCCTATGATAACGGGAGAAACAATGTCCTGCATCACCCCCAACGCTGGCGCAGTTGGAGCCGCAACAACAGGTGTTGGCGCTCCGTCGCTCGGAGGAGAAATCCACTGGAAGCCTGCCCAAGCCGAAGAAGAAAAAGCAAAACTGCCCAGCACGACAAGTGGAATGGCCACAAATTTGGCCCAATGACGACACGACATGTTCCAACCCTTTTTTCGCGCAAAGAAAGAACTGATTCGGAGGAGAATAAAGAATCGACTCGATCCAGACAACTAGCGAGTTGGAAGACTATACAAAAAATCAGGGTTTTCAACCGCTATATGCTTTTTTCATCACAGAGCGGTTTTTACAGAGTCTTTCGTACCGTACAAGCAGACAATCGACCCTAGCGATAATCGATCCTAGCGATAATCGATCCAGTAGCGGCGGCGGCGGCGATGATTGGCGGGGCGGCGAACGCCGAGCAGCCAACAGCGCAGGGCGCGCAACGAGGCGTCAAAGGACAATCCGCGCCGCTCCAGAACCCAGAACACCGCCATTATCGTAAGCGCCGTGAAAAACGTCCAGATGCGGATATGCAGCAGCACCAGCATAATGGCCAGAGAACTGCGCGCGTCCAAACCAAAGAACCGTACCGGACGTTGGGTATTGCGCCAATGGATGTCGACAATATTCACGATGCTAAGGCCTTTCTCTGCGCCCTGTCTCGTTTCCGCTTGAAGTTCCAGAAAATTCTCTGTTGCTTGAATTCAATTCATCGCGGGCTACGCGTGTCGCGATGCAAAGCTTGTGATGACCCGATAAAGACTGATGTTGGAAATCTTTTTCGCCTTTACGGGACATCTCCCTCTACAAAAACACAAATCGATCAAAAAAACGTTAACCTGCTGAAACAAGGATCTAAGAACCTGTTCATGATCTTTTAACGGGAAATTGATTCAAGGATTCCTCACCAGC
>CAIQVS010000074.1 GCA_903875345.1 uncultured Pseudomonadota bacterium
GCTAAGCATACCGGCAAGTTTGTTGAAAGAGCAGATACGGCTTAACTCGTCGCTGGCATTCAATATGTTTTCTACCATGTCCAAGCAACACCGACACCATTCGGGTGCTCTGGCCTTTAATACCATGTTAAGCGCACCCCAACGGATCGGTTTTTTTCTGTTAAGACTATGCGTTGGCGACACCAAGAAAGGTGCTGTTTTTAATTTACCCTATGACAAGTCTCTCATTGCGGACACGCTCGGCATGAAGGGGGCAACTTTTTCACGCGCGCTAGCGATATTGAGGCAAAAAACGGGCATGCGCATAAAGGGCATAAGCGTCGAGATCGACTCGGTGCAGAAACTCGCTGAATATGTTTATGGCCCTGACTCAGGCATATATGCTGCTGAGAATGTTTGATTTACCCAAATACGCCCGTTAACCAGCCCCAGTCCAGATTGGCCGGATGCTGAATATAATCTTCGGGATTTTCAACGACGTGCTTCAGGTAACTGAACTTGAATGGCCAAATGTCTTCCGGTGGAACATTGGTCTTCTTTAAAATCTTAATTTTCATGTCTTCAGTAAGCTGCAGGCTATAGATAACTTTCGGCCTGTCGTCATAGACGGCACATTGAAGAATGGTGTTCGCACCCAAATTCTTCCAGCGCGCTTTCCAGATTTCATTATAAGGAAATTTATCCTTATTTTTTTCGATCGCCTGATTGCAGATATCGAGGTAGCGCTCAAAAACGCGCTCATATTCAGCTTCATCGACGGTATTTCTGACGGAATTGTTCATGATCTGCGCACTCTTTTCCTGGTGAGTTATATTTTGCTTAAAGCCATTTTACTTGTTGTCGTATCGACCATGCCAATAGCCTCACGAGTATGACGAACAATGACGGCCTCTTCGTCGGTCGGTATCAGCCAAATTTCGACTTTACTTTGCGGAGATGACAGAAGAGTTTCCTGATCAGGCTTGGCAGCCGCATTTCTCTCGGTATCAAGATTAACACCGATCCATTCAAGCGATTGACACAATTGGGCGCGAATAGACGCAGCGTGTTCGCCAATCCCGCCGGTGAAGACAATCGCATCAATGCCGCCGAGAAGGCTTATCAAGCCGCCCGCATGCTGCGTGATGCGCAGACAAAAAAGATCAATTGCTTCACGCGCCTGAGGCTCCGGACTATGGATCAATGTCTCCATGTCGGAGCTGATGCCAGAGACGCCGAGTAGTCCTGACTCAAGATAAAGCATGTCGCTGATCGTTTTCGCATCAAAGCGGACTTCCTGAAGAAAATACAAAATGACGCCAGCATCCAGCGTTCCAGAGCGCGTTCCCATGACGAGGCCATCCAGCGCTGAGAATCCTGTAGATGCATCAACACTCTTCCCATTTTTGAGCGCGCACAGGCTTGCTCCACTGCCAAGATGTGCTGCAAGCGTGCGACCTGCTAAAGCACGAGGTGCGATGGCTCCTAAACGTCCGGCGATATATTCGTAAGACAATCCATGAAAACAATAACGCTTAATGCCCTGATCATACCAATGTCGCGGCAAGGCAAAACGGCGATGTAGGGGTTCTATTGTGTGGTGAAATAAAGTGTCGAAACAGGCACCCTGCGGAATATCAGGGTATAACTGAGCAATAAGATTGATGGACTCAATATTATAAGGCTGA
>CAIQVS010000075.1 GCA_903875345.1 uncultured Pseudomonadota bacterium
AATCTGTCGCATGATGCGCATCTGGCCGGTGGGATCAAGGCTTGGAAAAGCGCTGGCTTGCCGACCACAAAATAGTTTCTGACGATTGGGGTTCTGACATGCGGCGTTCTTTATTGGTTTCCATTCTAGTTCTGGCCGCTGTCGTCACGGCAGTGGGGCTTTGGCGCATTCTCCCCACGCACCAAACGCAAGCGGCGCAGATAGATGAAAAGCCTTCTTCTGGCCTGACGGTTGAAGTAAAGGCAATTCCCGACGAAAAGGCCGTGTTTGCCACTGTCGAAAGCGCCAATGTCGTAGCGGCTCGTGTGCGTACGGGAGGCACGATTGCCGATCTAAAGGTCAAGCAAGGTGATCGCGTCGAAGAAGGTCAAGTTATTGCCGTTGTGGGCGATCAGAAGCTGGGACTGCAAATTCAGGCGCAAAGCGCTCAAACGCAAGCGGCTCAGGCTCAAGTTGAACAGGCGCGGCGCGAGTTGGAACGTGGAGAGCAGCTTATTAAGGAGGGCTTTGCCACAAAAGCGCGTCTTGACCAACTCCACGCTACTTATGATGTCGCCGTTAACACCTTGAAGTCCATGACGGCGCAGCAATCAGTCGCTCAGGAACAGCAGACACAAGGCAAGGTTCTCGCGCCGACTTCAGGGCGTATTCTTACCGTGCCGGTAACCACCGGAACCGTTGTCATGCCGGGCGATACAATTGCGACTTTAGCAGAGCAGAATTATGTCTTGCGCCTCAACGTACCTGAACGGCATGCCAATCTTATCAAATCCGGAGATGCGGTTCGGGTGGACAGCAGTGAGCTTGGCTCATCCAGTGCAAATTCCGAGATTGGCACAATCAAATTAGTCTATCCCAAAGTTGAAAATGGCCGTGTGCAGGCCGATGCCACCGTTAAGGGGCTGGGCGATTATTTCGTCGGCGAACGCGTTCGTGTGTGGATTTCTGCCGGTGAACGCAAAGCTATCGTCGTTCCTTCTGATTTCCTCATCACCAGAAACGGGATTGATTACGCCTTGGTCAAATCCGCCGCTGGCGAAACGCTCGATGTGCCTGTGCAGCGTGGACAGGATGCCTTTACGCAGGATTTGCCAAATGGCGTCGAGATTCTTTCCGGCCTGAAATCCGGCGACCAACTGGTGCATCCATGAAATTAGGGCTTTCCGGTAATTTAACCCGCGCGACCATTACATCGCCGCTGACGCCGTTGTTTTTGCTGGCCGCGATCATTTTCGGGCTTGTCGCGCTTATGGTCATTCCGCGCGAAGAAGAGCCGCAGATCAGCGTGCCGATGGTGGATATTCTTGTCTCAGCCAACGGCCTCAAGGCTCCCGATGCCGCAGAGCTTGTCACCAAGCCTCTGGAAGAGATTATCAAGGGTATTAATGGCGTCGAGCATGTCTACAGCCAAACGCAGGACGACCGCGTCATGGTCACAGCGCGTTTCTTTACCGGTACTAAGGAAGATGACGCCGTTCTGCGTGTTCATGAGAAAATCCGCGCTAATTATGACCGCATCCCACAAGGCATTCCTGAACCCCTCATCGTCAAACGCGGCATCAACGATGTAGCCATTGTCGTGCTGACTCTGTCGCCGAAACCGGAAGCAGCGGAGCGATGGAACGACAAAAGCCTTTACGAACTGACGGGCAAGGTTCAGTCGGAGCTGACCAAGGTTGACAATATCGGCCTGACCTACATCTCTGGCGGCGCGCAGGAAGAAATCAGCGTCGAACCGGATCCAGAAAAGCTGAATCTGTTCGGCGTAACGCTTGAACAATTGATGGCCAAGGTACAGGGAGCCAATCGTTCGTTCCTCGCCGGTTATATGCGCGATGCCGGTAAGGTGCTGCAAGTTGCAGCGGGCCAAACGCTCTCCGGCGTGCCTGATATAGGGCTTCTGCTCATCACCACACGCGATGGACGACCCGTTTATGTGCGCGATGTCGCCAAGGTGCATATAGGGGCGAGCGCCGCCGAGCATCGCGTCTGGAATATTGCCCCCAACAAAGACAAAAGCTGGTCAACTACCTCTGCCGTTAGCCTCGCGCTAGCCAAACGGGCTGGAGCGAATGCGGTCGTTGTATCTAATGACATCCTAAAACGTTTGGAACTGCTGAAAGGCAAGCTTATCCCCGATGATGTGGGCGTCGAGGTCACACGCAACTATGGCAAGACGGCCAATGACAAGGCTAACGAACTCCTGTTTCATCTCGGCCTTGCCACTGTTTCCATCGTTATCTTGATCGCTTTCGCTATCGGCAGGCGTGAGGCGATGGTAACGGCTGTTGTTATTCCAACAACCATTCTGCTGACACTCTTCGCCTCCAACCTGATGGGCTACACGATCAACCGCGTCAGCCTGTTTGCGTTGATTTTTTCGATCGGCATTTTGGTCGATGATGCGATTGTGGTAATCGAGAACATCTCACGCCATTGGGCGATGCGGGACGGACGCAGCCGGATGCAGGCGGCCATCGAAGCCGTGGCTGAAGTCGGAAACCCAACTATCGTGGCAACCTTGACGGTCATTGCTGCGCTGCTGCCGATGATGTTCGTGTCCGGCATGATGGGGCCATACATGGCTCCGATTCCGGCCAATGCTTCCGCCGCGATGATCTTCTCCTTCTTCGTCGCCATGGTCGTCGCCCCATGGCT
>CAIQVS010000076.1 GCA_903875345.1 uncultured Pseudomonadota bacterium
GAAGCGAATTCGGGCGCGCTCGACCACATCGCATGCCGGACCAGCAAGAGTCACGCTCGATACAGAACGTAAGAAAACAGCACATTTCTTACATTCAGCACGCAACCCGGCAGATACGCTGAGTTCTAATCAGGCTTTGCTCTGCGTGCAGGACGAAAACATAATCCCTGGCAGCAAACACGCACCAAGGATTACATTGTCATGCGACAGGCCAAGGTTCCATCCGAGCAAGAGTTCCGGCGCTTGCTTGCTGTAGCAGCGCAGTCGAAGCACCCGGCCCGGAACAGGGCAGCGCTGATGCTGTCCTACTATGCCGGCTTGCGCGTCGGCGAAATCGCCGCGCTGTCGATCGCTGATGCGTACGACGACAGCTACCAAGTGCAAGACCAGATTATGCTGCGGGCCGAGATCACGAAGACCAAAGAAGCGCGGGCCGTGTTCGTGTCGGACAAACTGCGCAAGGAGTTGGAGCGCTACCGCGATAGCTGGGAAGGGACCAAGCCGAAACCGGCACGCGCGCTGCTTCGAAGCCAGAAAGGCGCAGCGTTCTCGGCCAACACGCTATGCCAGTTGCTCGGCCGGCTCTACGACGAAGCCGGTATCCAGCAGGGTAGCAGCCATAGCGGGCGGCGCTGGTTCATCACCAAGTTGGCGCATAGCGGCGTTTCCGCCAAGGTCATCATGACCCTGGCCGGACACAAGAACCTGACCACGACACAGCGCTACATCGAGGTGAATGACGCACTCATGCAAGCTGCGGTCGATCGGCTATAACTGCGCACTTAACTAGGTGCGATCCCAGATCAAACCGGGATGGACAACGGGTGTTGATGGTCGCCTTGCCTCACCCAGTCGATTACGGCAGCAAGGCAAGTGGTAACCCCGAAGTGCTCGGCCCATTCGTTGAGGCGGAGCAGTTTCCGTTCCACTTCAGCAATGCTGGCAGCATCTGCGGGCTGCATTTCACACGCGGCACCATGCTCGCCAGTAACACGGGTCATCGCCCAACCTCGGCCATATAACTTCTGTGTGAGCACGATTTTTTCGGGATAGCGCAACACACGGATTAGCTCGAAGTCGCAGGTGAAAGGCCGATGGGCGTATATTTTGCACCGCCCAGATTGGCGATGAAGGTGCCGGCACTGGCGGCTGGAGTTATCACGTTGGCTATCAGTGAAGACGCGGAAATCAGCACCGTTCACATTGATTGTTCGTATGATAGATTTTGCAGACGGGTATTCATGAGGAAGCCAGTCAAGAGTGAATTTTCCGCAACATCCTCCGCAGCTTTCCGGGCAGGTAAATCCCCGAAGTAGAAGTGGCGACACCACAACCGGCATCGGGGTGAAGTGCTGTTCATAAAAGGCGAAAGACTGCCGGCAAAGGCTGCCCAGATAGCCCCTGACAATCTTATCTATCGAGTCGGCTTGGGGCATCAGTGCAAGCCCATCGACGTGCTACTTGATGGCTTCGCAGATCGCTGCGTACTCCATTTGATCGTTGATAACGAGTGGAAGCCAGATCGACAGCTCGTCGTCATCAAGCGCGCAACGGAACTCGATTGCACCATCTTTCAAGCCGGATTGCATATTCCCGAAGCGGCCCACCGCAGGAAGGTCATAACGCTGAAGCGCTTGGCAGACTGTCTCCAAATCAGCGATCGCCAACCAACGCTCCGAAGCGATGCTTCCTGTTTTTGCAAGTTCAAACATATCGATCGCAGGACCAACCACTTCGTCCACTGAGAGCGACACCGCCAATCCTTGAACTGAAATCGTAAGGCGCTTCGGCGCCTGTCCTGGCACTTTCATCCCGCGTGTCAGCTTCTTAGCCCTTTCGGTAATATCAGCGTTCCAGATGAGGAACTCAGTCCACTTGCCTTTGCTCACGCCGAAAGGCTTGCTTTCAGCTTTCGGCTTTGCCGCACTCCGGAGCTTCTTGTCGGAACCCTCTGCTTTCCATGGAATAAGTGCTAGAGTGCCAGCCGGGCCATCCAATAGGTAACCGCCACGAACAATACCATTCTCTTGGATTTCCCAGTCCGTTCCTTGCTGGAACTCACCGGCGAGATCATAACCTTCAAACCCGTCGCAGAACCAAGTTCCCGGTTGTGCAATGCCTTCCGGAAAACCGTCTCCAGTTACAGAAGCACACGGGGACGAGTACGCTTCACTGACAGATGTAACCCGGAACCGCGGCTTGCCGTCTTCGAGAAAAGTTTCAATCAAAACGTAGCGTCGATGACCATTTGTTTCGTATGGCGTTGCTGATGCCACGAGATCGAGTGCGCGATGAAAGCGCCCAAGCGGGCCGCTTGCTTGGACAGCCGGAACTCCGCCCATTTTCGGAAAGAATGGAAGTACAGCGGTTTCAAGCTTCTTCGGATTGCTTTCGAGCAGCACAACCAGTTCGGCCTCTTTGCCGTCGGTGACCCTCACAAGGGCGGTAGCGTAGCCATCGACCTCACAAGGGCCGGTCAAAGAGAAGCGCCCTGACAGGCTGAGCTTGGCCAGTTCAGCGTAAGCTTTGTCCAGCTTCGCTTGGCGAATGCTTTGCTTCTGTGCAGACTGCTTGGGGCGGTAATGTTCGACTGCTTCTTTGTATCGGCCCTCTACGCCTCCGCCCCCAGCTAACCAATCGACCACGGATTGATCGGCGGGTTTCACCTCATGGGCAAAGCGCAGCACTCGGCTGTATTGCGAAGTGCTGGTTTGATTGAGCTTGGGGAAGGCAAGCTTGACGATGCCAATATAAGGGTTGTTCTGTGTAGGCTTGCCGAAGCTGATTTTCCGCTGCTTTAGAAATTCCTTCAACAAGTCCTGCTCACCTCGCAGTTCTTCACCAAACGTGAAGGTCGCATCCAGCGCTGTATAGAGGCTGGCATCGGCCTCTTCGTCCAGGACTGCCCAGCCGTCTGCGAGATTGCGGAGATTGTCGAAGTCGGCGTTGATCTTTTGCATCCGGGCTGCGACATTCGAGCCGGACGCCTGCTGAGTGGTCTTCTTGGTGAGTGTCGTCGCCTTCGCAGCTTTGCCCACGGCCCTCGTCTCCGGAAAAACTTTGGTCCCCAAACTTTTGAGGCTCGCCGTCATACCACCTGGGAGTTAATCATCTACCATGATGTTCGCCGGTAGCAGCAAGTTGGGCGTGGAGGAGCACGCCATCTATCTCCCGGCAATCAGTTCCATCTATGCGGCGTTCGCCTTGAATGGATCATTTTCGAGACAACTGCCGATCGCCGCCCGGCAGCTTGACTTTCTCCGGCCCCAAATCTGCACCCGGCTCTCAGATGGCACAACGGTGCCGTTGCCGGATCAGCCCCTCTTCCATTACCGCTATGCGCTCTATAGCGCCGGACAGGCAGCTAAGACGGAGGGCGGCGCCGAGCAAGAGAGCATCGTCAGCAAGCGCGACCGTAACCGCACTCTGGTCCTGGGTGACAGCGGCGGGTATCAAGTCCAGACAGATACGATCAAGTTTGCCGGTGAACAGACACTTGAGCGAATGCTGCGCTGGATGGAGCGCAACGCGGACTATTCGATGGTTCTTGATTTTCCGACTGCGGGTATCTCCACAGGCGTCATGGAGCCTCATCGCGAAAGGTTGCTAGCAGAAGGATACGACCTGGAGGCAATGGGCCGCGACAATGGCCAGGAGTTGGACTTCAACGCTTGCCTCATGCAGACCATGCTGAACAATGCCTATTTCGTTCGGAACCAAAGCGGCAAGACCAAGTTTCTCAATGTACTGCAAGGCCGAAACGAGGCCGAAAGTGCGGCCTGGTATGATGCAGTCAAAGACTATCCATTCGAGAACTGGGCATTTGCTGGGTCGAACCAGAGCCATCTTAGCACCGTATTGCGTAGACTGTTCGATATGCAAAGGGATGGCATTCTCGGCGATATGCGATGGCTGCACATTCTTGGCGTTTCGTCCTTGCCTCTCGCGTGCCTGTTCACGACGCTGCAACAATGCGTTCGCAAGATCGGTCACCCCGAATTCCAGATCAGCTTCGACAGCGCAGGCCCATTTCGGCAGGCTGCATACAATCAAGTCGTCACGGCTTACACGATCGACGGCTACGGTTGGCACATCCACGCCCGCAATATCGTCAAGCGTGGAACACCCGGTGACACGCGACTGCTATCCGAGTTTCTCTCCGATCCACTGAGTGCAGCCAAGAGAAAATCCACTCGACATCGGGCACGCTTTCCTGCTGACACTGAAATCGGCAGGCGTATCAGGGTTTCTGACCTATTGGTGGATAGCGGAGGTAAGTCTGCGGTTGGTGTCGATAGCGTATGCCTTATGATGAACCATAACGTTGAGGCGTTCCTGCAAGCACATCGGCGCGCGCAGAGACTTTATGCTACTGGTCACGTGCTCGATATGTTTCTGGATACCGCCGATCGCGTAGAAATTGGAGCCGGTCTGAAATCCAGCGATCCTTTAAAATTCAAGGATAGCAAGCGTTATAAAGATCGACTGGCTGCTGCCC
>CAIQVS010000077.1 GCA_903875345.1 uncultured Pseudomonadota bacterium
TCAACAACCAGGTGCATTACCTCGACCCCTTCGGCATTTCCGGCAACTCTTTCGCGATGATTGCCGCCTCCAACCGGTCAATGTCGGCGCTGTCGAGCCGAACCGGCGACAGGTTGAAATCCTCGTCCTTGCCGCCCTTCTCGAAATAGAGCTTTTCCATCCAGCCATGAAGGTCGGGGTGCTTCCGCCAATAATGCAGCTGCTCCCGCCCCGCCAATTCGCCAAAATCGACCGCTGTGGCCGGTGCCTCGGTCGTCACAAACGCATACATATCTAATCCCATTGTTTCCCCCTTTGGTTCGTTATCGACGCCCGTGCGGGCGTCGTGGGGGCTTTGAGCGAACGGGCGCGACGCGCGTCCAAGGCCCTTCGCAGGGACCCGGAACGCAAGAAAATGCCGTTAGCCGCCACTGTTTGGCGGCCGGCATTTTCTCTGCGTTTTGGGTGGAAGGGCCTTGACGCATAGGCGGCGTGACCGGGCGCACAACGCACCCTCGATGCCCGTTTCATTCTCTTTCAAATTCGGCGATCAACCCTGGATCGGCGCTTGCCTTTGAAGGCCGTAAAAAATCGCGAGCGCCCTTCGGGCGCTTCTCTGGGCCTGGCGGCGTCATCGGCTCCCCTACTGCAAACGCCGGTGCCTGGTCGCAGCACAGCATTTTGGAGCGCGCCAAAGGCGCGCAACTTTTTGAGAAGCAGGGCGGGGGTTTGCAGACCCCCGCACCCCCCTGGGATATTTAAACAAGGTGATGGACGTGGGCGCGGCCCCCTGGGAAAGCCTATTTCATAGGTTCATATGAAAATAGCAACCTGGTGATTTTGACCTTTGCCGGTGCGCCAGGCAAGCGAAAGGCTTGGGCATATTTTCGTGGAAAAAATCTCTATTTTATGTATAATAGCTAAAATGGAGATTTTAATATGCAGCCTACAAAAGTGAGTTCCAGCGAGTTTCAGCAAGCCTTTGGCGCATTGAGCGACAAGGCCCGGCATGAACCGGTTGTCATCACCAAGCACGGCCGCCCGTCGCTCGTCGTCATGGCGGCCGAAGAATGGGAACGGCTCAAACGCCGCGACCGCCAGGTGGGCTTAACGACGGAGCTACCGGAGGAATGGGTCGAGGCCGTGCGCCATGCCAAGGTGCCGGACGAATTCGCGCCTCTCGATGCCGAGCTTAAGTGACTGCTGTGGCACTTCCTGAACCGATTCCTGGTCTCATCATCCGCTACAGCTATCTTTGGTATCGCGAACATCTTGAAGGCCGCGACGAGGGCCAAAAAGACCGCCCCTGTGCAATCGTCGCCGCCCTGCGTACCGACGAAAACGGCGCTACCCGAGTCCTGGTGCTGCCGATCACACATAGCCCGCCCGATCATCTGAGCCTGGCCGTCGAAATTCCGCCTCGGGTCAAGGATCGGCTGCAACTCGACGATGCCCGTTCCTGGGTCGTCGTTTCCGAATGGAATGAATTTATCTGGCCTGGTCCCGATCTGCGGCGGCTGCCTGGCGCGACCGATGCTTCCATTGCCTACGGCATGATGCCCCCGGCCCTGTTCGCAAAAGTCAAAGAACGTTTCCTATCGATCATCAAAGCGCGCGATGCTCATCCGGTCCGGCGCACCTGACCGGATTTCGCTCAAGCGCCACCCATATTTAATATAAACCTATGAACCTATTAACATATAAAACTATTAAGCTGGTAAAATAGAAACATATTTTCATATCTTTACAGCTTGCTAGGAACTATGTTAAATATGAACCTAGCAACCTAAAAAGAGAGGTTCCTAGTGAGCATCATCACCGTAGCGACAACCAAGGGCGGGGCGGGCAAAACCTCACTCGTTCGGATCATCCTCGCGCGCCTGGCCGCAAGCGGCATTAAAGTCGCGGCTGTGGATGCGGATTTCAATCACACCCTGACGGATTGGGTCACGACGGCGGCCAAGCATCCGATCACGGTCCACCACGAGCTGGACGAAACCAAAATCGTGCCGCTCATTGCCGAATTGCAAAGCTCGCATGATGTGGTGGTGATCGACACGGCCGGGGCGGCCTCGCAAGCGACAATTTTCGCCATTGGCTGCGCCGATCTGGTGCTAGTGCCTGTCCAAACTTCAAGCGCCGATATTGTCGAAGCCATCAAGACCATCAACCTGATTAAAAGCGCTTCGTTGATGATGAAGCGAGAAGTGACGGCGCGGGTGGTGCTGACGGCGGTGCAGCCCGGCACCAACGTTGCCGAGCATATCGAAAAGGAAGTGGCGAAAGCCAATTTGCCTGTTTTGAAAACCCGGCTGCATCGCCTGGTCGCCTTTCAGGAAATGAGCTTCACCGGCATTGCGCCCACCTCGGGGCTTGCTGGCCATCAATGCTCGAATTTTCTCGATGATCTCGCGGCCCTCGGCGGTCTGCCGGAATCTATGAAAATAGCTTCATAGGAACATATGAAATGACGAAAAAAGACCTCGCCAATGTGACCGCTGATCTTTCCGCGTTGGCCTCGATGATGCCGACGCAGCGCCCGGCTGCCGCGCCGCCGATCGCGGTCGAACCTGCGGCCTTAAAGGTCGTGCCGGCGGCCCCGATCGCGAAAGACGACACGCTGACGCAATTCTCGTTCGGTCTGCGCAAAGAGCTGCGCAAGCAACTTAGCCGGTTGGCCGACGATGCCGACATGACGATGCGCGCCTTTGTGCTGAACGCCTTAAAAGCGAAAGGCCTGGCGGTTCGTGATGATGATTTGCTCGATCTTCGCAAAGAACGGCATTGAGGGCAGGGGGGTGTGCGCGGCTGCGGCGTCTCAAGTCCGGTCGTTGATCGTTGGCTTTCCCGTTCGCTAAAAAATGAAGGGCTGGAAGGTCGCCCCGCCAGCCCCATCACCTTGACGGTCATCGGCTTCCCAGCCTGTACCGTGAGAAAATTCTAGCACCAAAATCACCTTGGTCAAATATCCTCGGGGGCGTGGGGGCAGACAGCCCCCACCTACTAATTTAACAAGTTGCGCGCCTTTGGCGCGCTCCGATTAGGCGCGCTTTAGCGCGCCCTCTTCTTGTGTTCTTTATGTTCTAGAATCTGTTCTCTGTTCCAGAGCTGTTTGCCCATAAAAGTCATGAGCTTACACGATTTGCGGTGTACAAAATCGGCCTGTGCGGTGTACAAAATCGGCCTGTGCGGTGTACAAAATCGGCCTTCCGGTGTACAAAATCGGCCACTATCCACAGGCCCAGGAACCAGGGCTTTCCGGGCTATCGGGGGAGCAAATCGGCCTGTTGCGGTGTACGGAATCGGCGCGCTCCTCCCCCGCAAATGTGCACATAATCCGTTTGCTTGTACACCGTAAGTCGGGCAGATTCGGGCAGATGTTCAACACCGAATCACCCCAGCTGCCTGTAACGACGAAACAGCCGCCAAAGACGACGGGTGATTTGTGGCAACCATCTATTTCCAATCCCACGACTGTGCCCGTGCCGCTACCTGTCGTGGTTGTGCGGGTCGATGGCCCTTTCACGGCGCTTGATCGCAAACTGTGGCTGGCGCTTGTCCATATCGCTTTTCCAAACCTCGATAAGCCGGGGCATATCCACGAGATTCAGATCGGCCAAATAATTGACCTGTTCCGCAAGGTCGGGGGTCGGCGCGATCTAGGAGCCAAAGGGACGTTACAACTCACGAAAAAACTGAGCGAGAACACGGAAGCGGCTGTGCTCTGGCAAAGCATTCGCCGCCTGGCAAAAACGACGATCGA
>CAIQVS010000078.1 GCA_903875345.1 uncultured Pseudomonadota bacterium
AAATTTATGCCCGACAAAACTCATGACGACGCTCCCGATTCAAATCCGCCCTGCGTCCGGCGAGCCAGAACGACCCCAATCAGCAGCAACCAAAAGCCCCACCCCGTAGGCGCAAACACTTCTTCCTGAAAAAGCGCATTGACAAGCAAAATCGCCAGTACCGCTGGCAAAACAATCACCGTGACCTTCCCCACTTGTTGCTGTTGCGTTTCGATCGCGAACGCCCGAGCCTGACGCGATATCCAGCGCCAGAACAACAAAAACGACAGCAGCCCTGCAGCGCCCGCTTGATACATCAGAACACCGATCGCGCTTTCGACAGGAAAATCGCCCACCGCAGCCATGAGGTCACGTCCGGCTTGTTGTGCCTTGGTACTCGTGTCGGACATATTTCCGCCAACGCCAACCCCATGTCCCAACGGATTGCCGAGGAACCCTCTGACACAGCTCATGAAGCCGTCGAAATGGTTGTCATGCGATGCGATACCATAGGCGATGACCGCGCACGCGTAGAGAACAAGGACAACATTCAGCGTCTTAAGCGTTTTGGAAACGTCCGGAAAAACCCGGTTGATCAGCAACGCCCCAAGCGTGAAAAGGACAAGCATGATCGGTCCCTTGGCGCCGATCATCACGAACACCGGAACCATAAGCAGGCCAACCCAAAGTCGTCCCGAAATAACCCCGATCAGAAAAAAGAAAGCGAGCGCATAGCCATAGCTGATGAAATGGAAAAGCGGACCGACCAAGCGCAAAGCCGACACACTTAACCCAAAAGTCCCCGACAAATTGAGAAAGGGAACTGTAAGAAAATCCATAGTATCTTCAATGCCATAAAAGACCAGATTAGCATGGCCATTGCTGATCGAGGCAAACTTCATGTGCAAAAAATCGGTCAAATGGACAAAGGCGTACAGATCATAAGGGTAAAGCATCTCGACATAACCGTAGACGGCAAGAAGAAGACCAAACGGAGTCAACAACTTGAGAACACTGGCAAAAGGCAGACGCAACCCAAACGCCGCGCCAAGAACCAGATATATCAAGGCGCCCGAATAGGTTCGCAGATATAAAAAGGCGCTGTTAAAGGATTCCCGCGCCGCGCCCAAAACAAAGAAGACCGCGCAAACTCCAACAAAAATTGCTCCCAGAACAAAAGCGCGCTTCAGTCCATACGGCAATCCCTTCCAACGCTGCGCAAGATACAAGCAGGAGCATAGAAACAGGACATTTGTCACCATCGGGTTGGTCAGGCTCATCGCCTGCATCTCGCTTTCACCAGTGATCCTGTCCATAAAAACACCGATCCAGAAATACTGGAACAACGACCCCGCCATCAGCAGGCATAGCGCAAAGCGTGGCCAGACAATGAAGCTGATCACCGTCAGCGGCAGCAGCAACGCCAAAGCGAAATGAGCCGAGACGATAGACGCCAGATAAAAATGCAGCCCCAGCACAAGAACAGACGCAAGCGGAAGAATAACCGCGATAAGATCGCCGAGTGCTAGGCCACGACGCGCCGGGGATGATGAGAGAGGAGGAACGGAATCAAGGGACATGACAACCGATCACGCCTTGGCCATCTGCTTGATTTCGTCATAGAGAGTGAGCCACATCAGCTTGCGCTGACAGTCGACATCAAGAGGAAGCGGGCGCACAGGATCGCCGGAAGGATTTTCATCCGGCATGGCAAGCCACGTCGCGCGGTCGCTCAGCCCCCAAGTCAAAATCTGCGTCGGCTTCACCACGCTGCAAACCACGTCCAGAAACTCGTGTGTTTTGTCGGCGACCCGTTGATCCGCTTGCCCTACATCCTCGGGAGCATTTTCGTCCTTGACGTCCAGCTCGGTAATCAACAGATCAAGCCCCATGCGTTTAACCTCGCAGCAAAACGCGCCAAGATTGTCACGATCAATGTCGCTACCGACCTTGAGATGAGCCTGCATGCCAACGCCGTGTATCGGAACCTTGCTGTCCTGCAAATGATGCAGAAGCGCCAAAATCGCTTTTGCTTTCTCGCCGCCCGGATATTCCTGACCATAATCGTTATAGACCAGTTTAGCGCCCGGATCAGCCTCTGCCGCAAAGGTAAAGGCGGAGTCGATATACGAAGGACCAAGAGCGCGCAACCACGGCGTTTTTCTCATCTGCCTGTCGTGCCCGCTTTTGTTATCAATCGCTTCGTTAACGACATCCCATACGATCAGCTTGCCGCGATAGCGTTCGACAACCGTGTGGATATGCTCTTCAAGCATCCCCAAGCCATCATCTTCATGCAGCTGCCGTCGCGCCCAACGCGGAAAAGATTCGTGCCAAACAAGCGTATGCCCCCGGACTTTCATGTCGTTCTTTTCGGCAAAGGCCAGCAGACGATCGACCGGATCGAAGTTCCAGCTCTCCGCCGTCGGCCTCAGGGCTTCCCATTTCAGATCGTATTCCGGAACGACGATGTTGCATTCCTTGGCGATCGCGGCGGCCAAGTCTGGCATGTCCCTAAGCCCATCGGCGGATGTCGCCGTGCCATAATAGATGCCCGCGCGTTCGGCCACAACGCGAAGGGGTTCAAGATTTTTATCCGTGGCTATTATCGACTGGGCTAAATCCTGAACCCAAGCCGAGGCAGGCCAAAGCGCCAAACCAGAAACCAAGCCGGCCAGAAACCCACGTCGGGTCAAACGATCCATTGAGGAAACCCTTCGGGGACTAGTACCCTTTGGTCCGCACAGACTTAATCGTTGCTCGGCACGATCGCGCCATGCACGCCGGCCAAGGGAGCAATCGGCTGCTGTGCCAACGAAATCTGATCATCCAAAGAGTCGGTTTCGCAATCAGAGTTGGACTTGATCGCAGTTTGCGCCGACGAAAGAGCCGTACCGCGTAACCCTGACGATTGGGCAGAAATATTAGCTTGCGTCGACATCCCTATGCCCGAAGTGAAAATCTTGGATGCACCCGCGCACCCTGTTCCACCGGCACTCGCCACATCGGCTGCGTTCAACATGACCGTAATCAGCTGAACCGCCTGACCGACGCCGTCGGCAGGAATCTGGCTGACGAACGGAGTCGCGGTCGCAAAAATATCCGCAGCCTTGTCAAAGTTGGACGAAGACAGGCTTTGAGCCTGCTGCAACAGGTAAAGGGCTATGGCACCCTGCGCACCGGGATTATTCGCCGCAATGCGGTCAACATCCTCATACTTGCCGTTTTGAATAGCGGTATTGACTCCCGCCATCCACGCCTGAGCGCGAGCTAAATGAGGTGCGAGAATAATGGCACAAACAGCCAATGTAAAAACGAGTTTTTTCATAGCAGTCCTCTCCGTAAATCAGGCCGCCACTTTAACACCAGAAATGCCCGATGTTCAATATATCATGTTTTAATTGCAGAGAAAAAAGTTCCGACCTCTGGATTATCCGGTTAAACGATCGGTTGGTTTATAGATTTGGAGAGCAGGCCGGAACAGCCAGATATTAAAAATGCTAACCTTCACAACTGGATAGACGGTTAATCCAGCCTTCGCTAACGATCGGTTCCTCGCCATGGTCGGTCATCCACTGGTTTTGCAGGGTATAGGCCTCGCGCTCCTTGGCGTTATGGCAAGCGTAGGTGCGTCCGCTCAATAATTGCGCATGATGAACCAGCTCATGCACCAGATAGCTCTGGGCGCTTAACGATTCCGGGTCCCAGATGATATTGTTAATGATAATCTGCCCCGGCAGATAGGCCGCCATCGACCGCGCCGCCTGAACGCCCTCCAACCCCATCGAAGTCTTAAGAACCCGTCCGCTCGCCGTAATGATTGGAGCGACCGGGATATTGACGCTCATCGCCTTTTCAACCCAGACGATCAGCGAAGCGACTTCGGCGCCAGAAATACGCGTTCCATCCGGAACGGCGGCGCGGCCAGACATCGGCAGGGATATAAGAATAAGAAGAACGATGATTTTGTAAAAGTATTTCATGATATGACAACCTCGACTTACAGTTGTCATTATGGATTATTATCGATAATCGACTTTTAATTATGCTGAACGTTCGAGTAAAAATTACCCCGTATTTTACCGAGTTTGTTTTCAACCGGCTTGTTTTCATAGCTTTTTTCTGACATGACGACGACTAAGGGATCTGCGTTCGGAAAAATATTACGCCCATGCAAAAAAACGTTCAGCAAAACCCCGAAAAAAACCGCCCCACCGTGCCGGAAGGATTGCGAATTTACGCGATTGGCGACATTCATGGCCGAATCGACTTGCTCGACGCGCTTCTGGCCAAAATCGACCGCGACGCCTCAACTACCAAAAAACGGGCGATACGGGTTTTTCTCGGCGATTACATTGATCGCGGCGCGCAAAGCCGACAAGTTCTCGACCGCTTGATCGGCTTGCAGCAAAAAGACGCCGAAGCCAACATCTTCCTGATCGGCAATCACGAGCTGGTCATGCGCGAACTTCTAGAAAAAGGCGATCCCTTCTTGCTGCAGGATTGGCTGCGTTTCGGCGGACGCGAAACCCTGCTCAGCTATGGGATCGAGCTGTCCCAATTCACGAAAGCGCCCGAAACGCTTCTTCCCGCTCTGGCCGCCGCTTGCCCACCCGAACACAGGCAATTCCTGAACAGCCTCAAATTATCGACGGAATTCGGCAGTTATTTTTTCTGTCATGCCGGAGCAAGGCCGGGAGTTGCCCTGAATAAACAAGCCGAAAAAGACCTGATCTGGATCCGCAATGAGTTTCTGAATTACACGGGTTCTTTCGGCAAGATCATCGTCCACGGCCACACAATTTGCGAAAAGGTGGAGCGCCACACCAACCGCATCAACATCGATACGGGCGCTTACGCCACGGGATGCCTGACGGCGCTAGGACTCGAAGGCTCGCGCTGGTGTTTGTTGCAAACCCGATAATCACTTCACATCAACGCCGACGGCCTCGCTGACCGATTTCAGCCCGTCGCGCTCCAGCAATGCCGCCAATTCCCGATTGATGTGCGACACGAGAAACGGACCTTTGTAAATGAGAGCCGTGTAAATCTGCACCAACGAAGCTCCGGCGCGAATTTTTGCATAGGCGTCCGCGCCGCTGCTGACGCCGCCGCAACCGATCAGCGGAATTTTGCCCCCCGTCAACCGGTAGATGGAAGCAAGCACCTGCGTTGACAACGCAAAGAGCGGTTTACCCGAAAGCCCGCCTTCTTCCTTGGCCAAATTCTGGGGAATGGAATTGGGGCGAGTCACGGTCGTGTTGCCGATAATCAACCCGTCGATGCCGGAGGACACCACGATTTCGGCAATCTCATGTTGCTGCGGCTCGGTCAAATCCGGCGCGATCTTGACGAAAACCGGCTTGGGCTTGCCGCCGGCATCGCGCGCCGCGACGACGTGCTTCAGCAAATTCGTCAGGGCTTCGCCCGCCTGCAAGTCACGCAGCCCCGGCGTATTCGGCGAAGAAATATTCACCACCAGATAGTCGGCATAGGACTTGAAGGTCGCGATGCCTTTCACATAATCGGCGACGGCATCCACGCTGTCCTTGTTCTTACCGATATTGATGCCGATAATGCCAGCCTTCTTTTTCATGCCCGCATCGCGGAAAGCGGCAATGCGCCGCAAGCACACCGCCGCACCGTCGCTGTTGAACCCATAACGGTTAATAACGGCTTCCGCCGAAACGACGCGAAAAATGCGCGGCTTGGGATTGCCGGGCTGCGGCTTCGGGGTAATCGTGCCGAGTTCGACGAAACCAAAACCGAGATCAATCGCGTCAGAGATCACTTCGGCGTTTTTATCGAACCCCGCCGCCAAACCGACGGGATTGGAAAACGGAATGCCGCAAACCTTGGTTTGCAGGGATGGATATACATCACACTTAAAGCGTGGAACGAGACCGCGCCGCATCAAAGCTATTGTGAACGCGTGCGCTGCTTCGGGATCCATTTCAAACAGAAAAGGTCTCGCGAGGCCATAGAGATTAGGCCACAAATCGGATAACGCCATAACCCCTTATTCCTCAACACCGTTGCAAGATGGGAATGTGAAGCATTTTTTCGCAAATTGCAATGCCTCGCAAATATATCGCAACGCAGCAAACCGCAAAGCGTCTTGTTTTTCATGCGGTTAAAAAATTGGCAGCGCGACCCCGCATATGGCACGGCTTTTGCTAAAACATACCTGTTAAGTTATTTTCATTTTCATAGGAGCATTTTATGACACAATCTAAAAAGCTTACGGACAGCGTCAAGGGTAACGCGCAAAAAACCCCGCATGAAGGCTTGCCGCAAGATAAAATCAGCCGACCCTTCCTCCACGCCTTGCAAGCCGTCCGCGCCATGAAGCAACCGACCAATAAAAAAGACGACAAGAACAAGAAATAGACCTCTTGCGGTGTGCGATAATGTAGGATAATGATCCTATACTCACAACGCAACTAGGGTTGACTAATGTCTCTGAAACACGCCGATGTCTGGCGGGCGATTGATCGCCTCGCCGAACTGAACGGATTGTCGCCTTCGGGTCTCGCGCTCAAGTCCGGTTTAAGCTCGACCGCCTTTAATCCAAGCAAGCGCTTTTTCGGCAAGCGCAAGCGCTGGCCGTCAACCGAGAGCATCGCGCAAATCCTGAAAGCGACCAACGCCACGCTGGACGAATTCGTCGCGCTGGCCTCGCCCGACGGTCACGCGCGAAAAACGACCCTGCCCCTGCTCGGCTACGCGCATGCGGGACGCAAGGGATTCTTCGACGATGCCGGTCATCCGACCGGCAAAGGCTGGGACGAAGTTAGCGCTCCCGCCATCAACGATCCGCACGCTTTCGTGCTGGAAATCAGCGGTCGCGGTATGGAGCCGATCTACCGCGAGGGCGATCGCATCATCGTCGCGCCTGCGGAAAAAGCGCGCCGTGGCGACCGCGTCATCGTTCGCACCGCACAGGGCGAAGTCATGATCAAAGAGCTTGGCCGCCAGACCGCGCAAAAGACCGAGTTCCTTTCGATCAATCCCGGCGCGGCAGCGATCGAACTCGCCACGCGCGACATCGAATGGATGTACCGGATCGTGTGGGCGAGTCAGTAACCAAGCGCGGAAACGGGGGGGGCTTGTGACGAATGGCAAAGACCTCTGCCACAAATGGCACGTTGAATATGAACGCGGCGGGATTCCGTCCTCGGTGCGAACGACGCCGTCAACCTCGGTCGTCTGGGCGTTCGGCGAGCTGAAAAAATCCCACCAGATTTTGCGCACGGCGATGGATGTCGGCTGCGGCAAAGGACGCAACAGCCTCTATCTCGCCGAAAAAGGTCTGCAGGTCACGGCGATGGATTTCACGCCGAACGCGATCGAGTTTCTGCAGCACGAAGTCGAGACGCGCGGCATGACGGATAAAATCCGCCCCATCGTCAGCGACGCCACCGAGCTTTGGCCGGTCGCCGAAGCCAGTATGGATTTCATTATCGACGCCTTCTGCTTTAAGCACATCACGCTGCACGCGGCGCGCATGACCTATAAACGGCAGTTGTTGCGCGCCCTGCGCTCGCACGGGCATTACATGATTTCCTTCGCCAGCGTCGGCGACGGCTATTACGGCCAGTATGTCGTCGACCGTATCGACGGCGAGGAAATGCTGGTGTCCGATCCGGTCAACGGCATCGAATCCGTGCTGTATTCGCGCAACCGCGTGCTGCGGTTTTTCGGGCCGGAGCTTGTTCTGTTCCGTGAAATCGAGAACACCAAACCGTCAACGATGCACGGCACCGAATACCACCGCCAGACATACGCCCTGCTGCTGCAGCGCAATCCGCATTTGATATAGCGGGGTTTTCCTTCCCCTTGCCGGACAGGGTGGAGAAAGGCTAGAAAGGGCGACACTTTGTGCCATCGCCGGATGAAGCGGTTTGCGCCGGACGCAGAGCCGCTTCATCGCCCCTTGCGCGCCAAGCCCCCGTTTTTGCGAGAGTCCCGAATGACCGAACCTGTTGTTGCCTTACAAGCCGAAGACGAATCCGCACGCCGCTCGGCACGGCTGGAAAAATTCACGCAGCGTTTCGGCGATCCGTTCCACATCACGCATTTTCCGAAGACCCATTCGGCGACCGCGATCAAGGCGTCCCACGAAGCCTTGCCCGCCGGAGAAAAAACCGCCGACCGCGTCGCGGTGGCGGGACGCATCATGGCGATCCGCAACGGTGGCATGTTCATCGTCATTCTTGACGACACCGACCGGCTGCAAATCTTTCACGACCTGAAGCATATCGCGCCGGAACGCGCCGAGCTGCTCGATTTGCTCGATCTCGGCGACATCGTCGGAGTCACGGGTCTGGTGCGGCGCACGCCGCGCGGCGAGATCACCGTCGATGCCGAGGAGATCACGCTGCTGTCGAAGGCGCTGGAGCCGCCGCCCGAAAAATTCCACGGGCTAAAGGACGTGGATTCGCGTTTCCGCCACCGCGAGCAAGACCTCGTCGCCACGCAAACCACGCGCGACACGCTGCGCGCCCGGTACAGGATGATCGCCGCCATCCGGCAGTTCTTGAACGATGATGGATTTCTTGAGGTCGAAACGCCGATGCTGCACGTGCTGGCGGGTGGCGCAATCGCCAAGCCGTTTGTCACGCATCACAACAAGCTCGATATGCCGCTGTATCTGCGCATCGCGCCGGAGCTGCATCTGAAGCGCCTCGTCATCGGCGGCCTGTCGGAGAAGCTGTTCGAGATCAACCGCTGTTTCCGCAACGAAGGCATAAGCCCGCGCCATAATCCGGAATTCACGTCGCTGGAACTCTATCAATCCTACGTCGATTTCACGGCGATGATCGAGCTGACGGAATCCATCGTCGCGCATGTCGCCAAGACCTTGCACGGCACGACGAAAGTCAAATTCGGCGAGATCGAATTGGATTTCACGCCGCCTTGGCCGCGCAAGGGCATGGCCGAGCTGGTGCGCGAACAGACCGGCCTTGATCTCGACAAGCATCCCGACGCGGCGGAAGCGCGGGAGCAAGCCGCGATCCTCGGCGTCAAAACGGAACCCGGCCTGAGCTGGGGTCAGATCGTCGAAGCCGTGTTCGGCGAGAAGGTCGAACACAAGCTGATCCAGCCGACGCATGTGATCGATCTGCCGAAGGAAATCTCGCCGCTGGCGAAAGCGTGGCCGGATCGCCCGCAAGTGGCGCAGCGTTTCGAGACTTATATCAACGGCTGGGAAATCGCGAATGCGTTCAGCGAGCTGAACGATCCGCGCGAACAACGCGCGCGCTTTCTGGAACAGGCCGAGCAGAAGCGCGGTCCCGACGATCCCCCGCATCCGATCGACGAGGATTTCATCAAGGCTCTGGCCTTCGGCATGCCGCCGATGGGCGGACTCGGCATCGGCATGGATCGGCTCGGCATGTTGATGACCGACAGCCCCTCGATCCGCGAGGTCATCGCCTTCCCGACCATGAAACCGGTGGAGTGAGAGATCACCGGCTTGTTTAGTCAGCACTCATTTTTTGCTGTCCTGACCGCCCGGTTTCCGCTCTTGAAAAAAATGATGCAACATACGGTGCAGCCACGGCGCCAACAGCATCCCTGTCGCGCCGATAACGAACAAGCCGCTTAGCAAGGCATACGCCGAAGCAAAAAGTTTGATTGCGTCTCCGATCAACGGCGCAACCGGCCCCATGCCGCCGAGGATCATCGACGCCTCAAGGATCGCATCAACCCAAGACAGATGCCCGATCACATGATAGCCAACGATCCCCACCGCCAGCATGAAACCCGCGAACAGAACAGCCAGACCGGCTGAATGCGCGACGCGGCGCAGCCATTTCCGGAACGGCAGGATCGGTTGGGTATAATGTTCGTACAGCAACGCACTCTCCTCAAAAGCAATTGAACTTAACCTTTAGCATGCAAATATCGTGGCTTCCCGCTCAAATCGCAACAAGCACACTGTCACCGGCGCAAAGGCAAAAGAATCTTGACTTACAGCATCTTCGGAGTGTACAGGGCGTTCAGCTGAATGGTTCGGCTAACTTTAACATGCGAGACGACAATGGACGGCGACAGGTGTCGGTGCGGCTTCGGCCCTGACGGCAGCGTGAGCAAGATGCGCCCCTAGGCCATCGTCCTCACCTTCCGAAACGGGCTAAATCCGCATTCCGGGAGGTAAAAATGGTCGTGCAAACCCCACAAGACAACACTGGATGGATGAAGCGCGCGATGACGGCTGTGCTGCACGTGCTGCATCCGTCGCAGGTTGCGCGCGCCCAGACGCAACGAGTCGCAGAAACGTTTCAGGACATCGCCCATCTTGAGCCGGACGCCGCCGTCTTGCGGATGAACAGCCGCGCCGAGGGCTTGTCCGACGAAGAAGCCGTCGAACGGCGCGAAGTGAACGGCAAGAACATTATCGCCCGCGAGCCGCGCAAAAGCGCCGCAGAACAAATTGTACGGCTTCTCATTAATCCGCTGAACGTCATGCTGCTTGTGTTGGCGGGAACGAATTTCTTTTTTCTCAACGACTTCGAGTCCGGCGGCATCGTGACCTTGATGATCGTCCTCAGCGTCACGCTCTGTTATGTGCAGGAATACCGCTCGAATAACGCCGCAGAAAAGCTGCGCGCCATGGTCAGCAACACGGCTTCCGTCCTGCGGCTGAAGCCACGCGAAGACAACGCGGAACAGCAGACCGAAAACGACGCGCGGCGTTCGCTGCGCATGGAAATTCCGGTTGAGGACCTCGTTCCGGGCGACATGATCTGGCTGTCGGCGGGCGACATTATTCCCGCCGATGTGCGTATTCTTTCGGCGCGCGACATGTTCGTCAATCAATCGGCGCTAACCGGCGAGTCGCTTCCGGTCGAAAAATTCTCCGGCCTGACCGATCCGACGGCGCAGAATTTCCTCGACTTCAGCAACATCGCGCTGATGGGCAGCCACGTCACCAGCGGCACGGCGCAAGCCATCATAGTCTCTACCGGAACCAACACCTATTTCGGCGCTTTGGCCGGTTCCATCGTCGGACGCAGGGAACAGACCAGTTTTGAAAAAGGCGTGACGCGGTTCACATGGCTGATGATCCGATTCATGCTGGTGATGGTGCCGCTGGTCTTCCTCATCAACGGGTTCACCAAACACAACTGGATGGAAGCGTTTATCTTCGCGATGTCGGTCGCCGTCGGCCTGACGCCGGAGATGCTACCGATGATCGTTACGGTCAATCTCAGCAAAGGCGCGCTGGCAATGTCGCGCAAGAAGGTGATCGTCAAGCGCCTGAACTCGATCCAGAATTTCGGCGCGATGGATGTGCTTTGCACCGACAAGACCGGCACGCTGACGCAAGACCGGGTCATCATGAAGCGCCACGTCAATTTGAACGGCGACGACGACGACACGGTTCTGAACTACGCCTATCTCAACAGCTTCTATCAATCCGGCCTCAAAAACCTGCTCGACATCGCGGTGCTTGAGCATGTGGAGGTGCGACAGGATTTGCATATCGACGATCAGGCCTACGCCAAGATCGACGAAGTGCCGTTTGATTTCGTGCGTCGCCGCATGTCGGTAGTCGTCGCCAAAAAAGAAACCAGCCAGCACATCCTGATCTGCAAAGGCGCGGTCGAGGAAATCCTCGCCATTTGCAGCAAGGGCGAACTGGACGGCAAGGTTTTCGACATCACGCTGGCGCAGCGGGACGAGATGCTGAAGCTCGCACGCGACCTGAACGAAGACGGATTCCGCGTCATCGCCGTCGCGCATAAAGATATGCCTGCGGAGCAAACCGTATACGGCGTGGCGGACGAATCCAGCCTGACCTTGATTGGCTATGTCGCTTTTCTCGATCCGCCGAAGGAAAGCGCGCGCGCCGCCATCGCCGCTCTGGAAGGCCACGGCGTCAAGGTCAAGATCCTGACCGGCGACAACGACATCGTCACGCGCCGCGTCTGCAAGGACGTCAATCTGCGCATCGACGGGCTTCTTCTCGGCAGCGATGTCGAACACATGACGGATCAAGACCTCGACCAGAAAGTCGAAGCGACAACCGTCTTCGCCAAGCTGTCGCCCGCGCAAAAGGCGCGCGTCATCGCCGCCTTGCACCGCAAGGGGCATGTCGTCGGCTTTCTCGGCGATGGCATTAACGATGGCCCGGCGCTGAAGGCCGCCGATGTCGGCGTCTCCGTCGATACCGGAGCCGACATCGCCAAGGAATCCGCCGATATTATCCTGCTGGAAAAAAGTCTGATGGTGCTGGAGGAAGGCGTTTTGGAAGGCCGCAAGGTCTTCGGCAACATCTCGAAATACATCAAGATGGGCGCAAGCTCGAACTTCGGAAACATGTTTAGCGTGCTGGGCGCGAGCGCCCTGCTGCCGTTCCTGCCGATGATGCCGATCCAGATTCTGGCCAACAACCTACTCTATGATTTCTCGCAAACAGCGATTCCGACCGACACGGTCGACGACGAATATCTGACCGCGCCGCGCAGCTGGGACATTCGACATATCGGCTGGTTCATGGCGGTACTCGGCCCGATCAGTTCGATCTTCGACTATATCACCTACGCTGTTATGTATTTCGGCTTCGGCGCGAACACAATGGCCACGGCACCGCTGTTCCAAACCGCATGGTTCGTCGAGTCGATCCTGACGCAGACGCTTATTATCCACATCATCCGCACCAACCGGATTCCCTTCCTGCAAAGCCGCGCCAGTTGGCCATTGATCATCACGAGCCTGTCGATCTGCGCCATCAGTATCTGGCTGCCGTTCTCACCCTTCGCGCACAGCCTTGGCTTCGTCGCCCTGCCGGAGCATTTCTGGTTGGTCGTCACGACGATCATTCTTGCCTATCTCGGCCTTGCCCATATCGTAAAACAATGGTTCGTTAAGCGGTTTGGCTGGGGATGAAAGCATTTCATGCGGTATTGCATACGATAGTAGCGTTCCCCACGCATGCTTCAAAGCCGTCGCAGCTTAAAACAAGGTTAATGACTTGTTTGGCACAATTTCAAAGCGCTTTGATATACATAGGCAACTAAACGTCGACTATTAACTATGGATTCACCTTAGCTTGATAGAGTGTGGTTTCATCGTCGCATATTCGTAGACTGCGCCAAGCAGAAGATAATTTAATACACCACTCATTTTAGCGGAGATATTATATGACTTCCCACGATCATCATGGTACCGGAGCCGAAGCTAATGGACACACAACGCATGGGCATGCGGGGCCACATGCAGCATCCGGTCAGGCTGGCGCATCAGCCCAAAAGCTAAAAGCTGCTCAGCCCCAAGTTCCCGATAGCGAAATATCAACAGCGGCCTTGAATGATTTGTCTTTAGGTTTAGCCCGGCATGCACACACGATCTCGGTTAGTCCAAAGGTGTTGATGCCGTATCTAAGATTGGATGACCACATAAACGAATCCAACGAGGGTGCTCAGAGGTACGCAGATGAGCAAGCGGGTAGAGCGAGCGCACAAGCTCATAGTGCTGCGCAAACCGCAAAAACGGATGGGGGGACTTTGCACGGTAGCGGAGGAACAATCGCCGTCGAAACACTGGCACCACCTACTGCGGCAAAACCTGCAGTTACGGCCAGCGCTACTGGACAAGCATCCCCTGCGAAACCCATATCGTTGACGCAGTTTTTACCTCGATGATCGCGCACCCCGTTTGATAAAGTCAGATAAAATTCTGCGGCTGAATTGGCCACGCGAATTCTGACCGGTGAACCGCCCCCAGATTCATGCCCCCTTGCGCAGTATCAGCATCCTAGCGCCACTACGCAATTTCGATGGACAGCACTGCGTCTTAACCATAATTAGATTGATTTTAAGGGCTGTCTGTTGTACCCAAGTCGTTGGGCAATCCGTTTCCTTCCGCCCGTTTTTCACGCATACATAACTTCGGGGTTGTCATGGCTGGACAGAACGATAGCGACATCAGCGCGCGAATCTCCTTTATGAATGTCTCCTCGGAAACGCGCCGTCTGCTCGCCGAATTTTGGCCTGTCGTTTTGACCGAATTGCCGGATATTCTGACCGGATTTTATGAGCATGCCGCCGCCGTCCCCGCCCTCGCTAAATTGGTCGGCACCCAAGTTCCGCGCCTGAAGAAAGCTCAGGAAACGCATTGGGGGCGCTTGTTTTCGGGGCGTTTCGACGACGACTATTACACCGGCGTAAAAACCATCGGTATGGTGCATAACAAGATCGGCCTCGAACCCCGCTGGTACATCGGCGGTTATAATTTCGTCTTGAGCCGCCTGACCGATCTGGCCGTGCGCACCTATCGCTGGACGCCGAAAAAGATGAGCGCCGTCATTCAGGCCGTTAACAGCGCCGTGATGCTCGACATGGACATCGCGATTTCCGTTTATCAGGAAGCGCTCGTGGCGGATCGCATGCGGCGCGGCGAAAAACTGGAAGCCCTGATGAAGGAATTCGAGTCGAAGGCCAGCCATATGGTCGGGCAAGTCGCGGGAGCCGCAACGGAGTTGCAAGCGACGGCGCAATCCATGACCGGCATTGTCTCCAAGACCAATGACCAGACGACGGCGGTCGCCGCCGCCGCCGAACAAGCCAGCGCCAACGTGCAGACTGTGGCCGCCGCCGCTGAAGAATTGTCCAGCTCGGTCACCGAAATTTCCCGTCAGGTTACGGAATCGTCGAGTACGGCGGGTCGCGCTGTCGCCGAGGCCGAGCGCACCAACAAGATCGTCGCCGAGCTTGCGGAAAGCGCCGACAAGATCGGCACGATTCTCCAGCTAATCAGCACCATTGCCGGGCAGACCAACCTGCTGGCGCTGAACGCGACGATCGAAGCCGCGCGCGCGGGCGATGCCGGAAAAGGATTTGCCGTCGTCGCGTCGGAGGTCAAGAGCCTCGCCAACCAAACGGCCAAGGCGACGGACGAAATCGGGCAGCAGATCAACCAGATCCAAGGCGCGACGAAGGAAGCCGTAACCGCCATTCAAGGCATCAGCGCGACGATCGGCGACATCAGCAAGACCGCAGCCGCCATCGCGGCGGGTGTCGAGGAACAGGGCTCGGCCACCAAGGAAATCGCGCGCAACGTTCTGGAAGCCGCTTCTGGCACGCGGGAAGTCACCGTCAACATCACCGGAGTCAGTCAGGGCGCGAACGATACGGGCTCGGCGGCCTCGCAGGTTCTCGCGGCGGCCAGCGTTCTTTCAAAGGAAGCCGAAGAGTTGAACGCCGAAGTGCGGCGCTTCATCCAAAGCGCGAAAGAGATTTAAGCCGCGTTGTCGGGGAAAGACTTTACAAAAACCCCAACTTCTCCACAGGCGACAAAGCTGGATGCTGCAGAAGCTTTTTAAGATAGGCCTGCACATGCGCCAGATAAGGCAACTTATCAGACCTGCCGCCAAGCGCCAAGCGCGCGATGATGCCGAGTATCCGCGTGTGGCGTTGCGCCGACAGAACCACGGCGGCGCGCTTCAGATCCTCCGGCGATAAATCCGTTTGCGTCTCCTGACGGTATACGTTCAGCACATCGTCCAGAAGCGCGTCGCCGCCGTCACGCCGCACGACTTCGCACAGCGACGCGAGATCGTAGGCGATCGAACCGATGCCGCCGTCCTGAAAATCAAGCGTTCCGATCCGCCGCCACCCCTCGCGCTGCGGCAGAAGCATCAAATTGTCCGGCATGAAATCGCGCAAGATCAGGCTGCGCGGCAAGGCATCGATCGGTCGCAATACAGCATCCCACGCGGCGCGGAAATCCTCGCATTCGCCCGCCGTCGCCTCACGCTTCAGCGCGAACGGCACATAGGAGTCGAGGAACATCGCGGCCTGTTCGATCAGAAGACGGCTATCGAAGACGGGCAGATCGACACCGACTATCGAATCCCTATCAAAATGCCGGTGTAGATGCGCCAGCAGCCGCGCCGCATCGGCGAAAAGCGGCAGCGCTTCCGCGCCTTCGTCGAGCATCCTGCCGACATTGCCGTCGCCGAAATCCTCCATCAGCACAAGGCCGCGCTCCGGCACGGCGGCGTAGATCACCGGCGCGCTGATGCCGAGCGCGCGCAACGCGCCCGCCAGCGCGACGAATTGCGGGGTTTTCTGATTCAGGTCGGCGTCCATCAGAATGGCGCGAGCGCCGTCGGCGCGTTCGAGACGAGCGAAATGACGCGGCGAAAAATCCGCTTCGCAGGGGCGTCTGTCGCGCGTCGCCCCAACCCGCCGCATCGATAAAATCGGTGATTTCAAGAACGCGATCAATCAACGGGCGTTCTCCCATCGGCCTTGCCACGCGCCCTTCGGTTTCACGGCACAATGACGCGTCGCGGCATCGTCCATCGCAAAGTGAAGTTCCAATCGATCCTCCGGTAAAAATCCCGCCGCGCGCGTCGGCCATTCGACAATCGTCACCCCGTCGGCCAACGCCTCGTGCCAACCAAGCTCATCCAGCTCGATCTCGATCTTCAAGCGATAAAGATCGAAATGATGCACAGGGAACGTCGCCGTTTCATAGCTCTGCAGCAGCGTAAAAGTCGGACTTGGAACTTCGCCCGTCACACCAAGAACCCGGAGCAAGGCGCGAGCGAATGCCGTTTTTCCGGCTCCAAGATCGCCCTCAAGCGCGAGCAGATCGCCGCGCCGCAGCAAAGGCGCAAGCCGCGCCGCGAGCCGTTCCGTCGCGGCGAGATCGGGCAAGGGAACATGGAACGCGTCACCTGTTGTCATGCGCATAGTCCGCGTTATCTGAAATGACGGGGCGGGCGAATTTCCCGTCCACACGGAGGAGAAACCCGTTTACTATCAATTCGAGCCCCTGATTTCCTCGTGATTTACATCGTTTTGACCTTCCCACTCCCAGAACGCAACAAAAAAGAAGAGGCGCCTCCTCGGCAGGCCTCGCAGCCCATTGTCGGCGGCGAACGAGGCCAGCGGCATACCGCTTTGTTTGTCTCGGCTGGCGACTTTAACCCGAATTCCGTAGGTGCACCGGGACCCGCTGTCTCTGACAAACCCTACCCCTTTGCGACGAGGTAGTACGATATTCCTATCACAACGGGTGATGGATTGCAAGAGGAATTTTTGACTATTTTTTTGGGCGGCGATCATTCCCTTAACGTCATTCCGGGGCGCGCCTTTAGGCGCGAACCCGGAATCCAGTTATAGGATCGGATAAAATGTGTTTGCGGGAACGCAAACTGGATTCCGGATAAAATCGCGTTTTTGCAAGGGCAAAAAGGCGATTTTTCCGGAATGACGTTAAGAAGAAACGGAAAAGGAATAAAAAGGGAACCGCCTCAATTCCGCCGATCGACCACGAAGCGCGCCACGTCTTCAAGATGCTTGGCGCGGCCATCGAACACGGAGAGATGCTGGATCGCCTGTTCCGACAGCAGTCCCGCCTGATTGCGCGCGCGTTCCGCACCCAAAATCGTGACGAAGGTCGCCTTGCCCGCTTTGGCGTCGCGGCCAACTGATTTGCCGGTTTCCTCTTCGGTGCCTTCGGCGTCGAGCAGATCGTCGATGATCTGAAAGGCGAGGCCGAGATCATGCGCATAGGCGCGCAGCGCGTTGTGATGCTGCAACGACGCCTTGCCGAGAATGGCGCCCGCTTCGGCGGAGAACGCGATCAGCTCGCCGGTCTTCATGCGTTGCAGGCGCGTGATCGCGCCGATGTCGAGCTGGGTCGTCTCGGCGATGAGGTCGAGCATCTGCCCGCCCACCATGCCGTTCGCGCCCGCCGCGCGCGCCAGCGCCGCGATCAACTTGCAGCGCACCTGCGGGTCTTCGTGGGTGCGCGGATCGGCGAGGATTTCAAAGGCCAGAGTCAACAAGGCGTCGCCCGCGAGAATGGCGGTGGCTTCGTCGAATTTTTTATGCACCGTCGGATTGCCGCGCCGCAGGTCGGAATTGTCCATCGCCGGCAGATCGTCATGCACCAGCGAATAGCAATGCACGCATTCGACCGCAGCGGCGGCGCGTTGGGCGCATTCGTCGGCGACGCCGAAAATCCGCGCCGAACTCATCACCAGAAACGGGCGCAGCCTTTTGCCGCCGTTCAAGGCGCTGTAGCGCATCGATTCGAACAGCTTGCTTTCGGGATAATCCGATTTCGGCAGGATGCGTTCGAGCGTATCGCCGACGGCTTTGACGGCATCGGCCATGGCAGCGGCAAGAGAGGGGCTGATGGAGGGCATGGGAACTCGGCAGGGGTTGGGGGTTAAGAAGCGAACGGAGTGGTCGAAACTTTGCCGTCGGGACCGACGGCGATCTGGTCGATGCGCGCCTGAGCCTCGCGCAGCTTGGCCTCGCAATGACGACGGAGATTCATGCCGCGCTCATAGGCCGACATCGCGTCGTCAAGCTTGGCCTTGCCGTCTTCGAGCTGGCGCACCAGTTTTTCCAACTCGGTCAACGCGTCCTCGAAGCTGAGCTTCAGGATGTCCGGCGGCAAGGGGGAAAGAGCGGGTTTGGTCATGGTCGGCGACATTAAGCCGATTTCCCGCATCGGAGCAAGGGTTGCGATTGTTGTCCCGACTCTTGCCGGTCAAAATGCAAAAAACAACGTCATTCTGGAAAAATCGCTTTTTTGCTCTTGCAAAAATGCGATTTTATCCGGAAGCCAGTTTGCGTTCCCGAAAGCACGTTTTAGCGGATGGCGTAACTAGATTCCGCATAAATTTGCTGCGCAAATTTTGCGGAATGACGTTATCTTTTCGGCAATCTCAAGAATTTTGGCGGGACCGCCTCGTCTGCAATCAGCCGCACGTCGTTCCAGGTGGCAGCTGTATCGGTTGCTCAAAAAGGCGGTCCCCCGTCACCACACTTTTCCCATCCGGACCAACCCGCACGTTGACAGCATTTGCTCTGTTTGGTCCGTCACACGTAACCCGATACTGAGATCCACGAAAATCAAAGACTATTTTTTTTGCTTGCGCTGCCCTTATCAGCTCACCGGTTTGATGCTGCTTATCGATGCCGTCTGCCACTACCCCGAAGCCAACCACGGCGACACATACACCACAAACTGTACCAGCTCCGATGAGCCAGCCGCGAAGGTTAGATGACTTCTTCTCCATAATATATCTCCCAAATAATGTTGCGTTGGCAGTTCAACTACTCTTATGAAATTTTTTCGTCAAGGGCTGCTCCATCGCCTCTTTCCGCATCAAAATCCGCGCGGGATTTCTGGATGTCCGGCCAGTGGCCTTCGACCCATGTCACCAACGATTCAACGGGGGTCAGAAGGCTTAACCCGCGCTCGGTCAGTTGATATTCGACGCGCGGCGGTATTTCCGGATAAATGTGCCGCGAGACGATGCCGTCACGCTCCAGATTGCGCACCGTCGTCGTCAGCATGCGTTGCGAAATACCATTGACGCCGCGCATCAATATCGAGAAACGGGCGCGATTACCGTCGGCCTTGGCCAAAGCCATGATGACCAGCAGGCTCCATTTGTCGCCAAGCCGGGACAAAAGATCGCGCAAGGGGCAGCGAACATGGTCTTCCGCGCCCTGTTTTTTGCAGTTTTCCTGATGATTTTTCATAACTTACCTTTGGGTAACTGTATGATGTTTTTGTGCCTTCTTTTATTCGACAAAGTTATTATATATTATCAGGTATAGAAATACAACCTACCTAACGAAATCACCCCGCCACAGGAGCAACAGCATGAAAATTTCCGTCGTTTACCACAGCGGCTACGGCCACACCGCCGAGCAGGCCAAAGCCGTCCTGCGCGGCGTTCAGTCCGTCAGCGGCGCCGAAGCCTTGCTGATTCCGGTGGCCGAGATCGAGCAGCATTGGGATAATCTGGAGCAATCCGCCGCGATTATTTTCGGCAGCCCGACCTATATGGGCAGCGTCAGCGCCGAGTTCAAAAAATTCATGGACGCAAGTTCCAAGGTCTGGTTCACCCGGAAATGGCAGGACAAACTCGCCGCCGGATTCACCAATTCCGCCAGCCAAAACGGCGACAAGCAAAACACGCTGACGACGCTCGCGGTCTTCGCCGCGCAGCACGGCATGATCTGGGCCAGCCTCGGCTTGCCGCCCGGCAACCATGACAGCAAGGGATCGGCCAACGATCTGAACCGGCTCGGCAGCGCGCTCGGCGCCATGGCGCAATCGAACGCCGATCAGGGGACGGAGTCCGGACCGTCGCCCAGCGACTTGAAAACCGCAGAATATCTCGGTCAGCGCGTGGCGACCCTCGCGGCGCGTTTTGTCCGTAGGTAATCTATCCCCCGTCAGCTGAATGGAGATTCTCGCTATGTTGAAACAACCCCTCGCCACCCGTCTCGTTCTTGCCGCTACCCTGCTGTTGCCGTTGTCGGCTCCGGCCTTCGCGGCGGACAGCTATACGCTCGACCCGTCGCATACCGCCGTCGTTTGGCACATCAATCATTTCGGCTTTTCCAAGCCGTCGGGAAAATTCACCAACATCACCGGCACGCTGACGCTCGATGTCAAAAACCTCGCCGCCAGCACGATCACGGCGACCATTCCGGTCGATAGCCTCGTGACCGGCATCGCCAAGCTCGACGAGCATTTGAGGAGCAAGGATTTCTTCGACCTCGCAACCTATCCGACCGCCAGCTTTACCAGCACCAAGGTAACCTTTCGCGGCAGCAATGCGTCAACGCGGGATGGCGGCGGATCCATTGCAACGGTTGAGGGAACCCTGACTCTGCACGGCGTCACCAAGCCCGTGACGCTGGATGTTGTGCTGAACAAAATCGGCGTGAACATGTTCAAGAAGAAAACAGCGGGTTTCAGCGCCACCACGACGATCAAACGTTCGGATTTCGGCATGACGACCTACCTGCCCGGTCTCGGCGACGAAATCCGTCTGGAGATCGAAAGCGAAGCGAATATCGCGGCGGGAGATTAGATCGAGCTTGCGCAGACAAAGCCGTCCCTTACTATGAAGACCCATAGAATGCGATCAGAATGTCTGTGCCAAGAAAATACATGGCGGCTTCGGTGCCGCGCTTTCTGCGTCAGTCGCGTCTGGCTTATCTGCCGTTGAAGTGCGTCATCGGCAGTCGCTTGATTCAGGGCGAAGGGTCGAATTTGTATTTCGACATCGTCATGCTGCCCGTTCCTGAATTCCAGCGCATGCGCGGCAATGTCGGGCTTCAGCATGTGAACGCCCCCGCCTTGAAGGCCGGACCGACCTTCAATCCCGGCTTTGTGCTTACCGATGCCAAACAGGTCATCGTGCCCGATAACGAGCCCAATCCTGAAGCTTTTGCCAAAAACCATTTTCTGGTACTGTTCGGGCTTATCGCACCCGATGTTCCGACCGAAACGACGGAGCAGCCACAATTCGAAAGTTTTTCAGAAATCGCCAAAAAATGCACGGCGCAGATCGATAAATATAATACTAGACTAGCCAAGTCCTGATTGCTACGCTGATCCCATGATTAAAATTAGCCGTCTGACTGACTATGCGATAGTCCTACTATCTCAAATGGTAGCGGGCAGCAAGAGCGTATTTTCCGCCTCGGATCTGGCGGAGCGCAGCAGCCTACCTCTGCCGACAACGTCCAAGATACTGAAGAAACTGGCGAAAAACGGCATCGTCTCGGCGTTGCGCGGCGCGGCGGGCGGATACCGTCTGGAGCGACCCGCCGGAGCCATTTCAATCGCCGCCATTATCGAGGCGATGGACGGCCCGATCTCCATCACCGACTGCGCCGATCCTGCGCCAAAGCGCGAGACCTGTCGCATCAAATCGATCTGTCCGATGAGCGCGAACTGGGGCAGCGTCAATCGCGTCGTGCGCGCCGCGCTCGAAGAAGTGTCCCTGACCGACATGCTTGCCGATTCGAGAGGCGATTTCGAAGACATTTTTGCGTCTGCGCCCGAACTGCGGAAGCGGGCATGAGCGTCCTGACCAAGACGCTGGCGAGTGAACTCGCCACCCAAACGTACAAGTATGGCTTCGTCACCGCGATTGAATCCGAGACCGCGCCGAAGGGCTTGAACGAAGACACCGTCCGTTTCATCTCGGCGAAAAAGAGCGAACCGGAATGGTTGCTGGAAGGACGGCTGAAGGCCTTTCGCCACTGGCTGACGATGAAGGAGCCGGACTGGGCGAAGCTGAAACATCCGCCGATCGATTATCAGGATGCCTTTTATTACGCAGCGCCGATGCAGAAGAAAAAACCCGGCAGCCTCGACGAGGTCGATCCCGAATTGCTGCGCGCTTATGAAAAGCTCGGCATTCCCTTGCGTGAACAAGAGGTCTTGGCAGGGGTCAACCCGCGCGTCGCCGTGGACGCCGTGTTCGACAGCGTCTCGGTCGCCACGACTTATAAGAAAACGCTGGAGGATCAGGGCATTTTGTTTTGCCCGATTTCGGAAGCGGTGCAAAAATATCCGGAGCTGGTGAAAAAATATCTTGGCTCGGTCGTGCCGGTAACGGACAATTTTTTCGCCGCGCTCAATTCCGCCGTCTTCACCGACGGATCGTTCGTGTTCATTCCGAAAGGCGTCCGTTGCCCGATGGAGCTTTCGACCTATTTCCGCATCAATGCCGAAAACACCGGACAGTTCGAACGCACGCTCATCATCGCCGAGGAAGGGGCTTACGTCAGTTACCTCGAAGGCTGCACCGCGCCGAAGCGCGATGAGAATCAACTTCATGCGGCGGTGGTCGAGCTGATCGCGCATGACGATGCGCAGATCAAATATTCGACGGTGCAAAATTGGTATCCGGGCGACGAAAACGGCAAGGGCGGGATTTACAATTTTGTGACCAAGCGCGGCGCCTGTCGCGGCAAGCGTTCGAAAATCTCGTGGACTCAGGTCGAAACCGGATCGGCGATCACGTGGAAATATCCGAGCTGCGTATTGCAGGGGCGATGATTCCGTCGGCGAGTTTTATTCGGTCGCCATCACCAGCCATCACCAGCAAGCCGACACCGGCACCAAGATGATCCATATCGGCAAGAATACGCGCTCGACCATCGTCTCGAAGGGCATCAGCGCGGGCAAGGCGCAGAACACCTATCGCGGCTTGGTCAAAATCTTACGCACCGCCAAGGGCGCGCGCAACCACACGCAATGCGACAGCCTGTTGATCGGCGACAGGTGCGGCGCGCATACGGTGCCGTACATCGAATCCCGCCAGCCTTCGGCGCGCGTCGAGCATGAAGCGACGACGTCCAAAATCAGCGACGACCAACTGTTCTATTGCCGCCAGCGCGGCCTGTCGCAGGAAGACGCAATGGCGCTGATCGTCAACGGATTCTGCAAAGAAGTGCTGGCCGAACTGCCGATGGAATTTGCCGTCGAAGCGCAAAAGCTGGTGGGGGTTAGTCTGGAGGGAAGTGTGGGATGACTGCGCTGCCGGAGTTCAATGATTATTTGGTTTTCGCTGATGAAGCGGAGGGGTATTCGTGGCTATATTGCACCGATTTAGGTGGCCGAAAAAACGGTCGTCATTCCCGCGAAAGCGGGAATCCAAGGACGCGCTTTCATCAGCGTCCTTTGCCGCGAAGCGGCAAAACGCCGCAAGAACTCATCGGTAGTTTTTATGGCGTTTTGATGCTTCGCATCAAGCGCCCCCTGAAGAAAGCGGGGGCGCTGGATTCCCGCTTTCGCGGGAATGACGAACCCCTTTTCGGGCTTTCAAATCAACGCCGTAGAAAAAATGAAAGGACTCCGAGCTTCCCCAGAAGCCTGTCACCGACAGGGTTCCCTTGTCCTGAGTGCGCTGTAGCTCTTTTGTGCGAAAACAACAGCTTTGTTGTGCCTGTTAAACCTTAACCCATTGAGAAGTATCGAAGATGCTTAAAATCACCAACCTTCACGCCGCGATTGACGGCAAGGATATTCTCAAAGGCATCGACCTGACCATCGGCGCGGGCGAAGTGCATGCGATCATGGGTCCGAACGGGTCGGGCAAGAGCACGCTGTCCTATGTGCTGGCGGGGCGCGAGGGCTATGCCGTCACGCAAGGCTCGGTCACGTTCAAGGGGCAGGATTTGCTGAAGCTGGAGGCCGAGCAACGCGCCGCCGCCGGAATTTTTCTGGCCTTTCAATATCCGGTCGAGATTCCGGGCGTGACCAACATGAATTTCCTGAAAACCGCGCTCAACGCCCTTCGCAAGACGCGCGGCGAGCCGGATCTGGACGCGATGCAGGTATTGAAAATCCTGCGCGAAAAAGCCAAGAAACTCGGCATGTCCGAGGAGATGCTGAAACGCGCCGTCAATGTCGGCTTTTCCGGCGGCGAGAAAAAACGCAACGACATTCTGCAAATGGCGGTGCTGGAGCCATGCTTCTGCATCCTTGACGAGACCGACAGCGGCCTCGATATCGACGCGCTGAAGATCGTCGCCGACGGCGTCAACGCCCTGCGCGCGCCAGCCCGCTCGATGCTCATCATCACGCATTACCGGCGCTTGCTCGATTACATCAAACCCGATCGCGTGCATGTGCTGGCGCATGGAAAGATTCAGCGCTCCGGCGGCGCGGAACTGGCCGAGGAATTGGAAAAAACCGGCTACGCCGAATTCACTCCGCCGAAAGCCGCATGAGATGAAACCGTCCGAACGCCATATCGTCTTTGACTGGAACAGCACGCTGCTGGACGACATCGCCTATCTGCACGGCGCGACCAACCATTTATTGACGTTGGAGGAAGTCGAGCCGGTCAGTCTCGACTTTTTCCGCTCGCATTACGACGTGCCGTTCCGCCAGCTTTATTACAATCTGGGCTTGCCAGACGAGCGGGTGCAACGGCTGATCGACCGCGAAAACAGCACCTTTCATGATTACTATGAGCCGATGGCGCTGCGCGACGGTTTGCGCGACGGCGCGACCGAAATTCTGGATCACGCGCGAACGCATGGCGTCAAGACCTATATCCTCAGCAATCACATCGTCGAGCCGATCCGGACGCAGTTGCGGCGGCTCGAAATCGAGCATTTCTTCGCCGAAGTCCTTGCCTATGCCAACCGCACGACGCAATTCCGCGATATGACCAAGGGCGAACGCTTGCGCCGTTTCCGCGCCGAGCACGGCTGGAGCGATCATAGCGCCATCATCGTCGGCGATTCCGTCGAGGAGATCGACATCGCGCGCGAGCAGGACATGGTCGCCGTCGCGATCACGGGTGGGTGCGTATCGGAGGAACGGTTGCGCGACGCTAGGCCGGATTACGTCATCCATTCGCTGCATGAGCTGCAACCCATTCTTGAAAAGGAAGGGTTCGTGTCATGACGCTTGCCGCGACTCTCGAACGCAGCCGCCACGACCGCGAAGACTGGCGCTACACCGATCTTGAGAAAATTCTGGCATCGTCGTTTGCGCCAAAACCCGCAGCGAAGGTCGCGTCCGGCAACGCCTCGGCAAAGCAGGCTTTGGCGGATTTGAACCTGCGCCGCGACAATGTGTGCCGTCTGGTTTTTATCAACGGCGCTTGGCAGGCCGATTTGTCCGAGTTCGCCTCGCTGTCGCGGGATATTGTGAGCGACGATGCGCGGCAAGGCTTCCGCCTCGCTTTCGCCGATCAGGCCTGTCTTGTCACCACGCCGATTGAGCTGGTGTTTATCAACGATGGTCGCGCCGCCGAAACATCAACCACATTGACGATCGACATCGGCGCGTCGGCGAGTCTGACGATCACCGAACATCATGTCTCAACCGCCGCTGCCACGCAAATCCTCGACGCCGAAATTCGCCTCGGCCCGCAGGCCAAGCTGGAACACAACAAAATTCTTCATGCCAATACGCGCGCCGCTCATCTTGCGCGAACGGAGGCGCAGGTCGGCGCAGGCGCGTATTACCGCAATTTCGCGCTGATCAAAGACACGAAGCTGGTACGCAACGAAATCGAGGTGACGCTGCAGGATCGCCGCGCCCAATGCGCGTTGAACGGAGTCATGCTGCTGCGCGGCGAGGAGCATGCCGACACCTTTACGCGCATCACGCATGCCGCGCCGCACGGCACCAGCCGCCAGTTTTACAAATCGGTCGTGGCCGGACGGGCGAAATGCGCGTTTCAGGGCAAGATCACCGTCGCCAAGAATGCGCAAAAAACCGACGGGCGGCAAATGAGCCGCGCCTTGCTGCTGTCCGATCAGGCCGAGATGAACGCCAAGCCGGAGCTGGAAATTCACGCCGACGATGTGACCTGCAGCCACGGCAGCACGGTCGGCGATCTCGACACGGAGGCGTTGTTTTATCTGCGCACGCGCGGATTAAGTCTTGCCGAGGCGCGCGCGCTGTTGCTGCGTGGATTCGTCAATGAGGTTATCAATCAAACCGCCGAATCCCAAAACCACGACGGCGGCATCCGCGCCGTCGCCGAAAGGTGGCTCGATGAACAGCGCTGAATCCGCAAGCCCCGTTTGCGCCGCGCCGGGGGACGAATTGTTCGCCTGCGCCGCGCCGCGCATGTACGCCGTCGACCAATACCGCAAGGATTTCCCGATCCTGTCGGAGAGCATCCACGGACATCCTCTGGTCTATCTCGACAACGCCGCCAGCACGCAGAAACCGCGTATGGCGATCGAGGCGATGACGCGCTTTATGGAACATGATTACGCCAACATCCATCGCGGCGTGCATGAACTCAGCGTCCGCGCAACCGACAAGCACGAAGCAGCGCGTGAAACCGTGCGACGCTTCATCAACGCCGAACGCAGCGATGAAATCATCTTCGTCCGCAACGGCACCGAGGCGATCAACCTTGTCGCCGCCAGTTGGGGGCGCAAATTCCTGAAGCAAGGCGACGAAATCGTACTTACCATTCTTGAGCATCATTCCAACATCGTGCCGTGGCAAATGCTGCGCGATGAAATCGGCGTCGCTCTGCGCGTCGTGCCGATGACGGCGGACGGGGATATACGGCTTGAGGATGTCAAGGCGCAATTATCGCCGCGCACGAAACTGGTCGCGGTTACGCATGTGTCCAACACGCTCGGAACCGTTTTGCCGGTAGCCGAGATTGCGCAACTGGCGCATGGCGTCGGCGCGAAAGTTTTGTTCGACGGCTGTCAGGCCGTGGCGCGGATGCCGGTCGATGTGCGCGCGCTTGACGCGGATTTCTACGCTTTCTCCGGACACAAGCTTTACGGTCCGACCGGTATCGGAATTTTGTACGGCAAGCACGATCTATTGGAATCCATGCCGCCTTATCAGGGCGGCGGCGGCATGATCGCCAGCGTCACGTTTGATGAAACAACATACCGCGAGCCGCCCTATCGCTTCGAAGCCGGAACGCCCGCGATCACCGAAGCGGTCGGGCTTGCCGCCGCGATTGACTATATTACGACGCTTGGATTGAACCGCATCGCGCGGCATGAAGATGAACTCATGAGCTACGCCGTCGAGCAACTGCGCCACGTCAACAGCCTGAAAATTCTCGGCAATCCAAAACATCGCGCCGGAGCCCTGTCGTTCACGATGCAGAACGCGCATCCGCACGACATCGGCACGATCCTCGACCGCCACGGCGTGGCGATCCGCGCCGGGCATCATTGCGCCCAGCCGCTGATGGAGCATCTGGGGGTTCCGGCGACGGCGCGGGCTTCGTTCGGATTGTATAACAGCAAGGCCGACATCGACGCGCTGGTTAGTGCAGTTAAAGACGTGCGGAGGATTTTTGCATGACCGACACGCTCGATAACGACCTCCGCGACCTGTATCAGGATTTGATCCTCGATCACAGCAAGCATCCGCATAATTTCCATGTTGTGCCTGATGCCAATCGCGAAGCGCTCGGCCACAATCCGCTCTGCGGCGACCGGTTGTCGCTGACATTAAAGGTCGATGCCAAGGGCGTCATTCAAGACATCGGCTTTCAGGGCAGCGGCTGCGCGATCTCGGTCGCCTCGGCTTCGATCATGACCGACATGCTGAAAGGCAAAACCGTCGATGAAGCCAACGCCCTGTTCCAGCACATCCATGCGGCGTGTACGGGAGCGCCCGCCGTTGTCGCGGTTGTGATTAGCGAAGACGACAACGACCGGCTTCAGGCTTTGGCGGGCGTACGGCATTATCCCATGCGGGTCAAATGCGCGACGTTGGCGTGGCATACCATGCAAGCAGCGCTGAAGGACGAGAAAAAGGTATCGACCGAATGAACGACACGCCTGAAATTATCGCTTTGCAGCCTGAAACCTTGACGACAACCCTCCAAGCCATCGGCGAAAAGATTGTCGAGCGCCTGCGCACGGTCTTTGATCCGGAGATTCCGGTGAACGTTTATGACCTCGGCCTGATTTACAAAATCGACATCAAGCCGCTTGAAGACGGCACGTTCGATGTCCATATCCAGATGACGCTGACGACTCCGAATTGCCCGATTGCCGAACAAATGCCGGCGATGGTGCGCAACGCGGCCATCAATCTGGATGAAGTCCACGACGTCACGGTTGAGCTGGTCTGGGATCCGCCTTGGGACAAAACTCGCATGTCGGACGAGGCGAAGTTGCAGTTGAATATGTTTTAGGAATTGGGGGCGCGTCAGATAAAAGGTAGGAATAAGGGTGAAGAAAGAACCGAGGAATCCCCCTCCCGCTTGCGGGAAGGGTTAGGGGCGGGCAAAATGTTGATGCAAAACCAGACGACACCGGCCATCACCCAACCTCTCCCGCAAGCGGGAGAGGGGCTCCTCCGCTCTCGCTTCAAAGCGTATTCTCTACGATTAGGCTGATGCAGCCCTCTGGAAACACGGAACCCACCCATGTCGCTTGATCACGTCTCAGGACCGGAAAACCACAATCCCGCACCGCCCTCCGGCGGCGCGATCCTGACGATCACGCCCGCCGCCGCCGAACGCATTAATGTCCTGCTGCGGAAAAAGATTCCGCAGCCGGAAGCGGTGCTGGTGTCGGTGACGAGCAAGGGATGCTCCGGCCACAGCTATGATTTGCAATATCTCGACCGCCTGTCCGACAAGCCGCCCTTCGCCGACGTGATCACCGAACATGGCGTGACGGTCGTCGTCGATCCGAAGGCGACGCTCTATATCGTCGGCTCGGTCATGGATTACAAGGAAAGCCCCACCCGCTCCGGCTTCGATTTCATCAATCCGAACGAAACCGGACGTTGCGGCTGCGGCGAGAGTTTCACGGTTGACCAGAAACCATGAACCTTACGTGCCACATATTGGCCTTCCTCGCCCTTTATTTTGTCTGGTCCGGAGATGCCGTGGCTGATACGTATCACTTGCTGCCCGTCGCCAGCGAAAATTTGAATGAAGAAGACGTCAAATTGCCCACCGATCTGCCCTCAGAACGGACATTGCTGATCCTCGCCTTTCAGCGCGAGCAACAGGACAATATTGACACTTGGATCAACGGCATGGCGCTGCGCCAAAGCAACCTGCCTTGGCTTGAACTTCCGGTTATCGATAATCCGGGACTGCTGGGGCGCTGGTTCATTAATTCCGGCATGCGCAACGGGATTCCCGATACCGACATGCGTTCCCATGTCGTGAGTCTTTACACCGATAAAGCAGCGTTCTTGTCGGCTCTCGGCATCGTCGATGAGAAGTACTGCTACGCGTTGGTCGTTGACCGGTCTGGCCGCGTTCTGGAAAATGTGCGGGGAGATTATACCGCCGAAGGCGCGAAAAAGATTTTGCGTAAATTGAATAGCGAAGAATGAGATCGCCACACTTTGTTAACATTCACCTGCTGAAGTCTCATGGTCGTATGTGAGGACCAAGTCATGAAAAAGCCCGTTGACGTTTTTCTTTCGGACTATACCGTTCCTGATTTCCTGATCGATCATGTCGATCTGGATATCGATATTCGCGGCGATCATGCCCGCGTCACATCGAGCCTGAAACTTCACCGCAATCCGGCAAGTAAAAAGAAATCCGCGCCGTTGTTCCTGAACGGCGAGAGTCAGCATATTCTCGGCGTCGTGCTGAATGGCCGCGTGCTTAGCGCACGCGATTACAAACTGACCGCGCAGGGGCTCACTATCCCCGATATGCCCGCCAAGGCGGTGCTGGAGATCGCCAGCACTCATAACCCCTATGCCAACACTGCTTTATCCGGCCTCTATGCCGCCGGTCCTATGCTGAACACGCAATGCGAAGCCGAAGGTTTCCGCCGCATCACCTATTACCCCGACCGTCCCGACGTGATGGCGAAGTTCCGCGTCACGATCCACGCCGACAAAACGAAATTTCCGGTGTTGCTGGCGAACGGCAATCTGATCGGCAAGGGCTCTGAACGCGGCGGCCGACACTTCGCCGTCTGGGAAGACCCGTTTCCTAAGCCCTGCTATCTGTTCGCGATGGTAGCGGGCAAACTGGACAAGGTTAACGATCATTTTCGCACCCGATCGGGTCGCAAGGTTTTGATCGAGATTTACGTCGAGCCGGGCAAGAAAAACGAAACTGGATTCGCGCTCGTGGCGCTGAAAAAGGCGATGCGGTGGGATGAGCAACGCTTTGGTCTCGAATACGATCTCGACCGCTTCATGATCGTCGCGACGCCGTTCTTTAACATGGGCGCAATGGAGAACAAGGGGCTCAACATCTTTAACGACGCTTGCGTCCTTGGCCGCGTCGAGACCGCAACCGACGCGACAATTAGTTTTATCGAACGCGTCGTCGCGCATGAATATTTCCACAACTGGACGGGCGATCGTATCACCTGCCGCGACTGGTTTCAGTTGAGTTTGAAAGAAGGCTTGACCGTCTTTCGCGAACAGGAATTTATGGGCGCTATGAACTCCGTCGCCGTCGAACGGTTGGACAGCGTACGCGATCTACGTCGCTCGCAGTTCGCCGAAGATGCGGGGGCCATGGCGCACCCCGTCCGTCCTGACCGTTATCAGGCCATCGACAATTTCTATACCGCGACCGTGTACGACAAGGGCTCGGAAGTCGTGCGCATGATCCAGACTCTCGTCGGCATCGACAGATTTAATCGTGGCATGAAGCTGTATGTCAAACGGCATGACGGGCAAGCCGTCACCTGCGACGATTTCGTCCGCGCCATGGCCGACGCCAATAGAATCGACCTGTCGCAATTCATGAACTGGTATCGACAAGCGGGAACGCCCGTGATCAAGGCCACGAGCCGTTACGACGCGAAAGCCAAGGTTTTGCGCCTGACGCTGCGCCAATCGACTCCGCCGACGCCCGAACAGAAAACCAAGAAGCCGTTGCATATTCCGTTTGCGGTCGGATTGCTTAATGAACAGGGGCGCGAGATTTTGCCAACGCAAATTCTGTCGATCAAAAAGCCGCGCCAAGAATTTGTTTTCCGCAACATTCCGAGCAAGCCGATTGTTTCTCTGCTGCGCGATTTTTCGGCTCCGGTACGGCTGGACTATGCGGCGACGGATGACGAATTATTATTACTGCTCGCGCACGACACGGATGCGTTCAACCGTTGGGAAGCCAGCGTTAAACTGCTGACCAAATATCTGCTGCTGCTCGCCGACGGCAAGAAACCTGCGGCCAACGCTCTGGCGAAATTAACGGCGGCGCTCGGCTCGGTTCTGCGCGACGCGAAAACCGACGCCGCTTTCAAGGCGATGACCCTCGCGCTGCCAAGCGAAGGCGAGCTTGGCCTGACACTGAACGCCGCCGGACGGAAGATCGATCCCGATGCGCTGATCGCGGCGCGCAAGACGATGATCAAAATGATCGCAACAGCATTACGGGATGATTTCGCTTCGGCTTTTGTCAAGCTTGCAAAACTCAGCCCCTCGGCCACCGACGGCGCGAGCATGGGCAAGCGTAGCCTAAAAAACCTGTGTCTGTATTATCGCGCCGTCTCGGACGACAAAACCATACTGGATCAGGTTTTCCGGCAAGCGACGGAATCCGGAAACATGACCGACCGCATCGCCGCGCTCGGCATTCTGGCGGAGAAAGATACGCCGCTGCGCGCCAAAGCTCTGGCGAAGTTCGAAAAAGACTGGAAGGCGATGCCGACCGTCATGGACAAATGGCTGGCCTTGCAAGCGGGGGCGAAACGCGCGGGCGTTCTGAAGGACGCGCAGCGCCTAATGAAACATCCGGCCTTCGACATCACGAATCCGAACCGCGTCTCGGCCTTGATTGGCGCGTTCGCGGGGAACATCGCCGGATTTCATGCCAAGGACGGCGCTGGATACCGTTTTATCGCCGACATGATTTTGCGCATCGATCCAATCAATCCGCACAAGGCGTCCGCCCTTACGAAGGCCTTCGCCCGTTGGCGCGATTACGAACCCAAACGGCAGAAGCTGATGCAACGCGAACTGAAACGCCTCGCGGCACAGAAAACCCTCTCGGCCAACACGCGCGAGATTGTGGTCAAGAGTTTGAAATCACTTTGAAATTCATTGATACTTACCACCCCATGATTTTTAGTGGATATGGGATTTTGAGGGATTGAGCACAGAAGATGAGATAACGCAGGCCTTGTTTACAAAGGGAAAGAGCGGATCGGACGATTTGTTTCAGACTGCCCGTGAGCGTGGTTTTTTTTG
>CAIQVS010000079.1 GCA_903875345.1 uncultured Pseudomonadota bacterium
CACGGTGAAGTTTACGTTGCTTGGTGTGCGCGCTGGGTTTTGTCCAGATACCGTTTTCAAGATCGAACATGTCCCATGTAGCGCTTAACACCTCATTCTTCCGGGCGCCGGTGAGCATCAACAACTTAATAGCATTCGCGGAAGCATGCTCGTGATGCGCGTTTAGAGCCATCGCCAGCGCCGCAATTTCATTTTTGTTGAGATAACGATTGCGTTTTTCTTCGTGATTGCGGCGAACACCGATCACAGGGTTCTTGTCGATCCAGTTCCAGCGAATGGCGAGGTTGAAGGCTTTTCTCACGCTGGCGATAACGCGGTTGGCTCGGGTCGGGGTTTTACGAACCGTCGTGACGTCATGATGCAGCTTATCGATGTCCGCCGATTCGATGCTGACAAGCGTTTCCTTCCCCAATTTTGGCAAGACGATATTTTCCCACATGCTGGTTTCATTTTTTCGGCTGGTCAGCGCCTTGCGCGGCAACCATTCATCCCGATAACGTTCCCACAAATCTTGCATGGTGGGGGCTTCGCGCAAATTCTGGCGCTTACCCATCGGATCAGCACCCGTGTCGATTTCCTTCTTGTGTTCGCTGGCGACCTTGCGCGCCGCTGCCACAGTCCAGTCGGGATAGGCGCCGATGGTAAAACGGCGTTGCCGCTGGCCGCTGCGATAATCAAGAATGAACGATTTTGCGCCGCCTGACGTTATGCGGACGCCGAAGCCCTTCACATCGCTGTCCCACAGGATGCGCTGGCCCTGCTTGGGCGACAAAGCCTTGCGGACTTCGTTATCAGTCAGTTTCGAGCTTGCGGGCATGGTCCGTGTCAACACTGTGTCAACAACCTGAATGGCGAAAACTGTAAATGGGTTTCGCCCAATGGCGTCAAACAATCGCTCAATTTCGCAAATAAATCAAGGGTTTTTGACGTTCGTGCCGGAATATGCAATGTTGACAAAAGGTTGAGGAAAGGCGCGAAAACGGACTCTTAATCACCGGGTCCACGGTTCGAGCCCGTGATCGCCCACCATCCTAAATTGCTATGTGCCTGGCAGTAGGTGCGCGAGATGAACGTCTGTGCGGCGTTTGTTTCAGGGCAGGAAGTTCAGTAACGACGAGAGTGTCGCAGCTTGTTTTGTGACCGGCGGCGCGGGCAAGCGATAATCGGCATACCCCTGATGCAATCAGAGCTGCGAGACAGCGCAAACGAGATCCGACTCGGCCAAGCAAGGTTTTTGCCACCGTATAGGCTATCCAGTTAACGAAAAACATGATGTGGCGCGCTTCTTCCTGCGCAACAGGCTCAAACACATTGATCAGTTCAGGCGGGAAGCATCCCGAATGCGAAATGGGAGCCGGGATCGTGCGGCACCAGCAGGGAAGACAGCAGTCTCTGACATGACAAATCTCCGGAATCTGATCATCGGGGCACGGGACGCCAAGTCTTGAACTGCGAGAGGTATAGAAACCACGGGCAATTATAATCATCGCAACCTAGGGCTGGGCGCGATGCTGTCGGTTTCGATTTTTGATCAAGGGGTTAGCGGCGTGTCACTCCAACTCTCGGTCTGTGATTAAGTATATCCCAAATTATCGCGCTTTCTAAATTAAGGATTGTTTATCGAATCCAAGGTTAGAATTTCACCATGCAGGCGATTCTTGGGAGGTCTTTTGATGCTAAGCAAGCCTGATTTGACAAAAGGAAACCTCGCGTCGATCGATTTCGGCAATTTCGGCATTGAGGATATTGCTTATATCAAAGCCGTCATGATTGACGGACAGAAAGTGCATGCGATCCATGCGGCGGACGGTACGCCGCTTACGGTTGTCGGCGATCGTAAGCTTGCTTTTGCGACGGTCAGCCAGCACGAGATGCAGCCGGTCAGCGTGCATTAGGACTTGGCTCTAGGCTACCGGCAACCACAACACATCATCGATATGCTCGGCGCCTGTCGCCAGCATGACAAGCCGATCAAAGCCGAGCGCGATTCCGGCGCATTCCGGCAAGCCGTGGCGCAAGGCGGCGATGAAATCCTGATCGATCGGCGTGCGTTCGCCGTATAGTTTTTGCTTCAAATTCATATCGGCCTGAAAACGGCGTAGCTGTTCTTCGGCATCGGTTAATTCGCCGAAGGCGTTGGCGAGTTCAATTCCGCAAACATAAAGCTCGAACCTTTCCGCCAGACGCGGGTTGTCATTCTTGGGGCGCGCGAGCGCAGCTTGACGGATGGGGTAATCGCAGAGAAAGGTCGGTCGATCCTTGCCGAGGAATGGCTCGATGCGTTCGCCGAGGATGCGGAAAAACAGGTCGTCCCAGCCATCCCCCTCGGCAACCCGTACGCCAATGCGGGAAGCTTCGGAGATCAGGTGTGTGGCGGAGGGATTCCAATCGTCGTCGATGGTCGCCAGAATATCGATATCCGTATACCGGCGGAAGGCTTCCGGCACGCCGAGATTTTCCCACGTGTCGAATGGATCGCACGTCAGGCCTTGCGCGGCGAAACCTTTGCGTCCGGCGACCGTTGCCGCGCTGCGCAAGAGGTGAACGCAGTCTTGCTTAATGGCTTTAAGATCGGCGTTTCCGCGATACCATTCCAGCATGACAAATTCAGGATGATGACGAGACGACCGCTCACCGTTGCGGAAAACATGCGCCATCTGGTAGAGGCGCGGCACACCGGCGGCGAGCAATTTTTTCATCGCGAATTCGGGGCTTGTTTGCAGATAAAGCGTGCGCTTCGGCTCGTCGCTATGGGGGCTTTTGATTTCAGTCGCGAACGTTTGCAGATGGACTTCGTTGCCGGGGGACGTTTGCAGGATGGGCGTATCGACTTCGACAAAACTTTCCATGACGAAATAATCGCGGACGGCGTGGGTGATCTTCTGTCGGATTTCCAGATTGGTTTTGCGCCGCGCGAAGGTTTTAGGATGCCATGGCGGAGAAGGCGTGGGTGCCGGTGCGGTCGTATCTTCCGGTAACTCGATAGCATGAGGGTTCGTTTGCAACGGGGGGCCATTCCAGCGTTTGGGGATCAGCGTACTATGATCGCCAGAAATGAAGCCGCGCAATTCCTCGATGACATGGGCGATAACGGGTGCCCAGTTGCCGGGTTCGGTTTGCCGGAATAAACGCAAGGTTGGATACCAAGGACTGTCTTCACGCCCCAAAAGCCAGACCCAGTAGGGATCGAAACACAGCATCAGCCATGTCGGGCGTCCCATGGCGCCTGCAAGGTGGGCCGTTGATGTGCATGTGGTTATGACAAGGTCGAGTTCCGCCATAAGAGCGGCGGTGCTGCTGAAATCCTCAAGCATGAAATCGGCATCGAATATTCCAAGACCATCAAGATTGACGCCTTTCTTGTGGGGACCCTTCTGCAGGGACACAAGATGAGGTCGGCCTTCTTTCAGCAAAGGTTCAACCATCGCTGGCGGTAAGGAACGCAAAGGATCGTTCGCGTTGGTGGGATTGCCGCCCCATACGATGCCAATGCGTGGACGCGGAACCGACGCAAGCCGTTCACGCCAGATCAAGCGTTGGCGTTCTTCAGCCCAAATATAAGGAATGGGAGTGGGAATTGAGTCAATGCATGTCTCGAACCAAAAGGGCAGGCTCATCAAACGCGCGCGCGCATCAGCCTTGGGAACGGGATCATCGAGCGTGATCACGTCGATCATGGGGAAATTTTCGGCAAACAATTTTTGCAAAGGAGCTGCGACCTGCAGGGTTATTTGCTTCACATGATCGGCGAGCATCAGAAGATAGCGCGCTCCTTGCAAGGCATCGCCGAAACCTTGATCCTCATACAACAGAAGGTGATTGATGCGCGCGCCTTGCCAGAAGGGCAAATGGTGGAAGCGTGCGTCAAAATCTTGCCGCATTTCCCAAAGTTTCCATCCTTCATGGTAATCGCCGATCTGTAACCAAGCCATCGCCTCGTTGATCAGGCTCGGCGCGTGATTTGATAGCTGTGCGTTCGCGGCGCGGAAGAAAGACAGCGCGCGTCCGGGATATCCGGCGCTTTTAAGGACGTTTGCCAACGTCATGGGAATGGTTTTGTTGTCGAGCTTTAGGGCGCGCCGCATCAGGACATAAGCTCCGCGCAAATCGTGCGAGGCATAGAGCGTTAAGGCATAATCGCTGGCGTATCGGGCTTCGTCCGGTTGCAATTTGAGCGCTTTCTCATGGCAATCACGCGCGTGTTCCGGTTGTCCCATCCGGTTGAAAACGATGCCCATGAAATTCCAAACGTCGGCTGAGTTCGGATCGAGACGCGCGGCTTCCATTGCGGATTTTAGGGCGTCATCAAAACGCCCCAGCGTATGTAAAATTAGGGCCCGATTGTACCACGCGGTGGCCATATCTATTTTTTTGGCCAGCGCCGCTTCGATAAGCTTGAGCGCCAGCTCAGGGTTTTTCCTTTGGTTTGCGATGAGGCCAAGAACATGCAGCGTCTCCGGATTTTGAGGATCCTCGGCAAGAATGGCTTGGCATAACGCAACAGCTCCAGCCAAGTCTCCGGCTGAACATCTGTCTAGGGCTTCAAGGAGTTTATGCTGGTTTGTCATCGGGAAAAAGGTAGTACAATCTTAGTTTATGAAACCTAAACTCTTTCTGAACGGAGAAATGAGGGGGAAATCGGCAAATAGCCGGACGAAAAACGCCCCGGCCCATTTTAACGAGCCGGGGCGCTTATTTTTCGGCATCAAGCGGCCTGAAGAAGTCCGTAGGCGTACCATTTCACAATCGACTGCGAAACGACATCTTCAACCATCTGTTGCGCGATCTCAGGAGTCGCTTTGGCGGCGTTCATGACCTGTTGTGCGGCTTCCGGCAGGTCAGACAGGCGTTCCAGTTCCGGCATCAGCGCGGAAACGGAATTGGCAAGACCGGCGCGGTCGAGCGCCTGCATGACCAGCGCATCGCGTGACGAAACCATAATGGTATCGCCAAGCACGGCAGAGGCCATGCTGAATGTTTCGCCTTGCACCGTTGTTTTGCCAAGATATTGGTTGTAACTGCCCGCAAGACGGGGTTGAGCGATGCTGCCAATGGCTTCCGGCTCCGTAATCGACAGCCCACGCATGGGACGCGCAACCCCACAGGCTACAAGCACCTGAACCGCTTCAAGAATATCGCTGACGGCAAAGCCTTTGCATTCAGGATAAATCAGGATATCCCCGATGCTGACCGGCATCAGAGTCATCAGCTCAATCAGTGCTTTGTAAAGCGGCGAGTCAAGAGGAATGGTCTTGCCTTCGGCGGCAAACTGCGACGGCACGTCTTTGCTGGCGCACGTTATGCCGTATGAAAATCCGCCGAACAAATCGACGGGATTTGCGCTGAGGCTTGCTCCTTGCCTCCGCCAGATGTCATGCCGCACCGTGCGGTTAAGCGTGAAATCCTTGATGGCTTCGTAAAGGGGATTCTCCCGGCATCCGACGATGATCGATTGGGCATCCTGTGGCACGGCCAGCTCGACATAGTTTGCCGGAATATGCGTGTCTCCGGCATAGGCAAGGCCACGGGGATGGAGGGCGACGATCGTGTCGAAGGCTGCCGAACGAGCTTCGCCGCCGTCAAACAAAGCAAAAAATTCGTCCGGTATGTGCCGCTGTATGGCTTGATCCAGCGCCTGAGCCTGATCTTTGCGCTCGGCAAAATAAAGTTTGCCCAGTTTTTTCAGTTCAGTCAGGAACACGTTGGCCTGATTGACGTTCATTTCCGGGGCAAATTCACGCACCAGAAAACGTAACGTGCTTTCGACATTCGGGTTGGACTTGTATCCGGTTACAAAAAGCCCATCGACGCCAAGGCATGTAGCGGCAAGATCGAACACCGCATTCCGGTCCAAAGCGCTCAAGGGCTGATCGCTTTCATCGCAGATCAGATAATCCAGCTTTGGCAGGAAAAGTTCATCCTTGTTTGCGTGCGCCAGAATCTCGCGAGGCGCGGCGCAGATCATGCGGACATTATTGACGTGGCGAGCCTTGGCCAGTTCTTGCGCGTTGGCACAGGCGGCATTGTCGCGCGTAAAGCCATAGAATTGCCCTTCGGGATTGCTTGCGGCGAGGCCGATCAATCCCTCCGCGTCGCGGCAATCAACGAGAGCATAACTGAAGGCTTTGCCCGGCATCCGGGGTTTGACGCTACGCAACGCGGCGACATAGCTGAGGGAGACGGGGCTGAGGTTTGGCATGTTCATAGAGAGGACTCCTTCCTTGGTGTGGTTAAAGATAACTAACGAGGCTAAGCTTTTCGAGACTGGCGGTCGCGGAATAGGATGCTTCCATCTGCGATTGCAGGATTGTGAGTGCCGTCGCAACTTGTGTCGTATCGGCATTCTGGATCGTGCCGAGATTGTTTTGCAGAAGCGTAATATTGCTGTTTTGATTGGTCACTTCCTGAGACAGCGCGTTCTGGTTATTGGCAACGTCGGCATTTAAGGTTTGAATTCCTGTTAGCGCCTTGTTGAGCATGGACGATCCCAGCTGCATATACGATTGGTAGGTGGCCGTGTCACCGCTGTTGCCCGCCGTCACCGCTGCGTTGATATAGCGCAGACCATTGATCAGCCGCTGGAAGCTCGGATCATTGCTCGAAAGACCATAAGAAAGACTGTTGTTTGCGTCAATGAGGGCTGAGTCTGCTGTGTACGCTTCCGGGTTCGTTGCCGTGATGGCTTTGCCATCCTGTGTAAAGGTATTCTGACTTACGGTCGTGCCGGTGCTGGAAATGGTCAAGGCATTATTGCCTGCTGCCAGCCCATAGGAACCAAAATCCAGACTGATAGACTGCGGCGATGTTTGGCCGGGGAACGTCATGGAAAGACTGACATCCGCAGCCTCTCCCGTTCCTGTCGGCAATCCTACGGAATAAGGCGACGGGGCTGAGGCGCTTGAGCTGTAATCTGATATGCTGCTGAGTGTTCCGGTCGAGGAATCAAACGTGAAGGGAATAACGGTTGTGTAGGTGGCGTCCGGCGAACTGACGGCTAAATCCCATTGCGGTGGTGTACTGCCGGTGTTGCTCCATGTATAATTAAGGTCATGCGACGTTCCGCTTGCATCGTAAACCTGAACGGTTGACGTTGGGGCTGTGTAGCCGCCGCCTTGGGTTCCGGGCAGCGCTGCGCCATAGGTGGCATTTTTTGTCGCTACAGCGGGACGCTCAGTGTCATAATCGGGCAGCGTTGTGTTGTCTGTAATAATAGACTGAGGTGTATTGTTGAGGGTGGTCGGATTGTTGGAAACGGGTTGGGTATTGTAACGCAGTCCGGCGTAGATATAACGTCCGCTGACTTGCTGATTCAGGTCGTCGGCAACCTGATGTAGGTAGTTTTGCGCTTCCGCTTGAATGTTGCTCGCGGTTGCCGCGTTATAGCTCTGATTGCCCGCTGCGAGGCCGGCAGCGTTTGAGGCTATCGTCTCCATGTCCGACATGGTTGAATTGTAAATGGTTAGGCGATTTTGCACGGTCTGAATCGAAGAGAGATACGATTGTCTCTGCGTGATGCTGTTCTGAAAATTGACGATTTGCGACGCATCGTTTGGCGCATAGTTCGTCAAATTGCTGTGTTGTTTTCCGCTCGCAAGCTGCTGGTTCAGGGTTTCCAGATACGCCATTTCGTTCTGCAACCCTGCGGTTAGCGTGTAATTTATTCCTATGTTGCTGATTTGCGTCATCGCGGATCCGTTACCCTATCGAAGAAATGAGAGTCGATAGCATGTTGTTAACCGTCGTAATGACGTGCGCCGAGGCGGCGTAGCTGTTTTGATAGATCACGAGATTGGCGAGTTGTGTGTCAACATTGACGCCGGTTGTGCTGGCAAGGGTGGTTTTATAATAACTCTGCTGGCTGGCGTTGGTTGTGTTCTGCGTGCTCAGAATGTTAGCGCTTTGCTGAAAGCCCGAAAGCACCTGCGCGCCAAGCTGGGTGTAGGTAACTCCGTTTGCGGTCAATCCTGAAGCTGTATAGTTCGCAGTCGTCGTGAATGTGCCCGCGATTGCCTGAGTGCCAGTTTGTGGAATTTGGGATGTGCCGTTCAGCAAATCCGGATTAACGACAAAGGAGCTGCTGTTGGCGACGCCTGCGTTGAAGGATGCCTGAAAAAAATTATTGTCAACCGTATCGCCGTGCTGCGTAGCCGTGGTCGCCGTGGAGGCCGAGGCCGCGTTTGAGTATGCGTTGGCGAAAAGGGATGTCGATCCCCCCGGTTGATTGACAAACGCGGCAACGATTGCCGATAATTGCGATTGCATTTTTGGAATTGTCGCGACGCCGGGTGACGTGCTGGTGACCTGATTGGGGTCGCGAAAATCAAGTTCAGCCTGAAGGGAGCCGCCCGTTAGCGAGCCGTTGACGGGCGCTCCGGTCTGGTCTTTGACGTTCGTGCCGTCATAAGAAAAGGATGTTGACGTCGGGCCGTCGACCAGAAGCTGTCCGCCCGTCGTATAAACGGCAATTTCGCCGTTGCTACGGCTTTCGCTCGTTACGGAAAGGTAGGTGGAGAGTTGATTGATAGCCGTGTCGCGCTGATCTTGGAGGTCGGTTGCGTTTTGTCCGGAGGTCGTGGCGAGTTGGATCTGGGAATTGAGGCTGGCGATATGCTTCAATGCGCTGTTGAGACTCGTGACCGTGGTCGACGTGTCGGATTGCACTTGGGTATTGAGCGTTCCCACATTGGCCGCGATCGTTTGGATGTCGCTCGCAAGTTGTTTTCCGGCATTGATGACGTTTTGCTGCTGAATTGAACTTTCCGGTTGTGCCGAATACTGGGTCCAAGCTGAAGCAAAATTGGAGATGTCGCTGGTCAGGGTTGGGTTGCTGGCCGTCGAATCGAGAATGGCCTGCACCTGTGTCATGTAGCTGTTGAGGGTGCCAGTGTAGGACGCTGTCGATGTCGCCGCATTGTAATTGTTGGTTAAGGTGGGATCGGTCGTGCGGGTGTAGGACGTGATCGTCGAACCGCCGCCTTCCGCGCCAAAATCGAGGGAGGCGACGTTGGCCGTTTTGTTGGAATAGCCGGGGGTGTTGGCGTTCGAGATGTTGTCGCTGGCCACCGAGATGAGGCCAGTGGTGGTTTGCAACCCGGAGAGTGCGACCGACAAAGCCTGTGTAAGCGAGGTCATGACATGACTTTCCTAAACCGGCGAAACAAACGCTATTGCACCATGCTGAGCGTTACTTGCAGCAACTGGCTGTCCGTCGTCACAATTTTTGCGTTGGCCGAATAAATCTGCTGTGCTTCGATCAGGCCTGTGAATTCATTTGCAATATCGACGTTGGAGGATTCGAGCGAACTGCTTGAGAGCGTACCGGCACCGGCAATGCCTGGCGTGTTGTATCGGGCCGTGCCCGCATCAATCGTTGCCTCATAGGCGCCGCCGCTCACGCGCTGCAACTGATCCTGAGCGTAGAATTGCACGATCGGAATCTGCGCAATCGAACGGGTCGTGCCGTTGCTGTAGTTGATCGATACAAAACCGTCTTTGCTGATGGACAGGCTGTTGAAGGAACCTTGCGGCAGACCGTTCTGGCTGAAATTATTGACCGTGACCGTGCTGCTGGTGTTGGCAAACTGTGTCAGTCCGGTTGAGGAGCCATAGGCGTCGCCGAAATTCAAATCGATGGTTTGTCCCGTTGTAAATCCGGGAAAGGTGGCTGACAGGGTAACGTCCGGGGTGCCTGACGAAACGCTATAGGGCGAGGGCGCGGAGGCGCTGGATGAATAGGCACCGATGGCTTCAACTGTGCCGGCTGTACCCAAGGCGCCATCGTTAAACGTGAAGGGGATGCTGGTTGTATAAGTTGCATCAGGAACTGTAACCTGAAGATCCCATTGATTGGCCGTGGATGTTTTGGTCCATGTGTAATTGATGTCGTGCGTGGTGCCTTCCGAGTCATAGGCCAGCACGGTCGAAGTTGACGACACATAACCGCTGGTCGCATTGGACGGAAGGTTCGCATTGTAACTGACTAAGCTTGTTTTAACCGGGTTGTCGAGCGTCGCCGAAATCTGGATAGGGCTTGTCGTTGACGTATTGACGACACCTGTCGACGCATTGACGCTATAGCCGTTGAGATAAAATCCGGAACTGTTAACAAGATAGCCGCTTCGATTGAGCGTGAAATCGCCTTGGCGCGTATAATAGGTTGCTCCCGTGAAGGTCGTGGCGCCGGTCGTGCCGACCGTCGCGGTTCCGACCGCGAAGTAACCCTGACCCGATATGGCCAGAGAGGTCGAGGTATTCGAACTGGTAATACTACCCTGCACATCGTTCTGGTAGGAAGGTAAGGCCTGCACGCCGCCCGGATTGTTGACAGTCGCGCTCGATGAGTTCACCAGCTCTTCGAAGGCTGTGCCGACGGCCTTGTACCCTGTGGTTTGCGCGTTAGACAAATTGTCGGAAATGTTGCCGATCGCAGTCGATTGCGCGTCAAGGCCGGAAATGGCTGTTGTCAAAGCGGCAAAGAGTGAACCCATGATCTACCTCATCTGTTATCCGGATCGGGCTAACGTTCGATGGAACGATCCCGGTCTCCGGACATCACGAAGCAATGACCGTGCCAAATCGCATTTTATTGATTCATTTGAGGTCTTTAACCTTGGAGGCGCTTTATTTGACGTCGAGAAAACCCCTGAGGGAAATTCTTTCTCGGTCAATCACGGCATTTTATGCGCAGCGCGACAGGAACAATTCAGGCGTCGTCGCGATAGCAATTCTCGCCGAGGCGGATAGCGTCACGCCCTGTTTCGCGGCGGGAGGCATTGGCGTCGCGCAGGCTGTAGACGCAGCCGCAATATTCCTGCTGGTAAAACTCCTCGCGTTTGGAAATCTCGATCATGCGGTTGGAGCCGCCTTGCTTGCGCCAGTTGTAATCCCAGTAGGCGAGGCCGTTATACCGGGCGGCGGCGCGATGGCCGCAACCGTTGACCTGCTCCATGTTTTTCCAGCGCGAGATGCCGAGGCAGGAGGAAAACAGCTTAAACCCGTTTTCATGGGCAAAGAGCGCGGTGCGTTCAAGGCGCATGTCAAAACATTTCGTGCAGCGCGCCCCTCGTTCCGGTTCCCATTCCAGACCTTTGACGCGTTCGAACCAGCTGTCGGGATCGTAATCCGCATCGATGAAGGAAACATTCATCTTTCGCGCAAGGGCGATAATCTCGTTTTTGCGCAGGTCATATTCCTCGCGCGGATGGATGTTGGGGTTGTAGAAATAGACCGTGATCGCGAGGCCGCTGGCCTGCATCGCCTCCATCACCTCGCCGGAACAGGGCGCGCAACAGGAATGCAGCAGCACCTTGTCGATGCCGTCAGGGACGGGAAGGCGGAGGCGGGTAGTCATGGGCGGGGCTTATAGCTGTTCCGCATCAAGAACGGAAGAGATCGGGTCAGATAAAGTTAATGAACCGGTTCATGGTACAGCGCCGCCTTTAACAACGCCCTGGTATAACTCTCGCGCGGGTTGGTGAAGACATCCAGCGCCGCGCCTTGCTCGACGACTTTGCCGTCCTTCATCACGATCACATAGTGCGACAGGGCTTTGACGACGCGCAGATCGTGGCTGATGAACATATAGGCCAATCCGTGTCGGCGTTGCAGATCGCGCAGCAGATCGACGATTTGCGCCTGCACCGACATATCGAGCGCCGAGGTCGGCTCGTCCAGAACGATGAATTTGGGTTTCAGGATAATCGCGCGCGCGATGGCGATGCGTTGGCGCTGCCCGCCGGAAAATTCATGCGGATAGCGGTCGCGCATGGCAGGATCAAGTCCGACCTCGTTTAAAGCCTCGGTCACCCGCGCGGCGCGTTCCTCCGGCGAGGCGGCGAGGCGATGAATGTCCAGCCCCTCGGCAACGATGTCGCCGATCGACATGCGCGGACTTAGACTGCCATAGGGATCCTGAAACACGATTTGCATGGCGCGGCGGATCGGGCGCAACTCGCGGCGGTTCAGTCCGGTCAGGTTTTGCCCAAGGAACAGGACGGTTCCGGTCGAGGAAATCAGCCGCAGCAACCCCAGCCCCAGCGTGGTTTTGCCGGAGCCGGATTCGCCGACGATGCCGACCGTCTCGCCTGCCCGCACCGTCAGCGACACGCCGTCCACGGCGCGGATGTAATCGACGGCGCGGCGCAAAACGCCCTTACGGATCGGGAAATAAACCTTGAGATCGTCAATGCGCATAATCTCGGCGGCATCGGCGTGGACGGTCAGCGCCTCGCCCTTCGGCTCGGCGGCGAGCAGCATTTGGGTGTAGGGATGCTGCGGCTTGGCGAAAAGCTGTTGAGCCGGGGCTTGCTCGACGATCTGCCCGTTCTTCATTACGCAGACCCGATCCGCCACCTTGCGCACGATGCCGAGATCGTGGGTAATCAGCAAAATAGCCATGCCGAGTTTTTTCTGCAGCTCTTTCAGCAATTCCAGAATTTGCGCCTGAATGGTGACGTCCAGCGCCGTCGTCGGCTCGTCGGCGATCAGCAAGGCCGGATCGTTCGCCAAGGCCATCGCGATCATCACGCGCTGCCGCTGTCCGCCGGAAAGTTCATGCGGATAGGAAGTCAGCCGTTGCTCGGCGTTCGGCAGGGCGACGAGCCGCAGCAACTCCAGCGTCCGCGCGCGCGCCTGCTCGACGGTCATTTTCTTGTGCAGCAGCAGAACTTCGCCGATCTGCTTTTCCAGCGTGTGCAGGGGATTGAGCGAGGTCATCGGTTCTTGAAACACGATCGCGATCTTGTTGCCGCGAATGGCGCGCATGACGCTTTCCGGCGCGCCGACCAATTCCTGCCCGTCAAACGTAATGCTTCCGCCCGGATGCCACGCGTTGGGATAGGGCAAAAGCTGCAACACCGATAAAGCCGTCACCGATTTGCCGGAGCCGGATTCGCCGACCAGCGCCAGAGTCTCGCCGCGTTCGATTCTAAACGACACGTCGTGCACGGCTTCGACGGCTTGTCCGCCGTGACCGAAGGTGACGCTGAGATGATCGACTTTCAGCAACGTCATTTCCTGCCACCCTGAATCTTCCTCGGATCGAACGCGTCGCGCACGGCTTCGCCGATGAAGATCAGCAAGGTCAGCATCACCGCCAGAACGGTAAAGGCGCTGAGGCCGAGCCACGGCGCTTGCAGATTGTTCTTGCCCTGATTGAGCAGCTCGCCGAGGGAGGGCGAACCGGGCGGCAAACCAAAACCCAGAAAATCCAACGCCGTCAACGTCGTGATTGAGCTGTTCAGGATAAAAGGCAAAAAGGTTAGCGTCGCCACCATCGCGTTCGGCAGCACATGTCGGAACATGATCGTGAGGTCGTTGGCTCCCAGCGCTCGCGCGGCGCGGACGTAATCGAAATTCCGCGCGCGCAGGAATTCGGCGCGGACGACATGCACCAGATGCATCCACGAAAAACACAGCATCAGGATCAGCAACCACCAGAAATTCGGCTGCACGAGGCTCGCCATGATGATGAGCAGGTACAGCATCGGCAACCCGCTCCAAATTTCGATGAAGCGTTGCATCAGCAGATCGGTCAGGCCGCCGAAATAACCCTGCACCGCACCGGCGGCGATGCCGACGATGGAGGACAGGAGCGTCAACGCGAGGCCGAACAGAACCGAGATACGAAAGCCGTAAATGATCCGCGCCAGCACGTCGCGTCCTTGATCGTCGGTGCCGAGCCAGTCGGTCGCGTCCGGCGGCGATGGCGCGGGCTCTCTGAGGGTATAGTTGATCGTGTTGTATGAAAACGGAATCGGCGGCCAGAGCATCCAGCCCTTGGCCTCGATCAGTTTTTTGACGAAGGGATCGCGGTATTTGGCCTCGGTCTGGAACTCGCCGCCGAAGGTGGTTTCGGGATAGCTGGCGAAAACCGGAACGTAATAATGCCCGTCGAACTTGACCAGCAACGGATTGTCGTTCGACACGAACTCGGCGAACAACGTCACGCCGAACAGGACAAGGAAAATCCAGAACGACCAGTATCCGCGCCGGTTGGCCTTGAAATTCGTGAGGCGTCGTTGGGTGAGGGGTGACATGGGGAGCAGATGACAGACGACGGAGGGTGAACGGCGGACGATAACAAAATTTTACGTTAGGCGCATGTTTTCTGTCCTCCGTTATCCGCCGTTTATTTTCCGTCCCGGCACCGGATCGAAACCTTGTCCGCCCCACGGATGACAGCGGCAGAAACGTCGAAAGGCGAGGCCTAAGCCTTTCGTCGCCCCGTGAATCCGGAGTGCTTCGTTCGCATATTCGGAGCAAGTGGGCAGAAAACGACACTGACGGCCAAGAAAATAGGACAAGCTGTGGCGGTAGAGCCAGACGAGCCCCCGCAAAGCTAAGGTGATTGTTGCGGATAGTGGTTTAACCGTTTGTTGCAGCATGATTTTCGCGTCGCACATCAAGCCGTTTCAACGCCCACAGGAAGTCTCTTTCCAGTGCCTGAAAATCATGCGTCAGGGCTTTCTCGCGGGCGATGAGGATGTAATGATAACCCGGCTTGGCGCTCGGCGGCAGCAATTTCGTGGCAATGACGCGCAGACGGCGGCGGGCGCGATTGCGCTTGACGGCGTTGCCGATTTTTTTGCTCGCGGTCAGGCCATATCTCAGGGGGGGATTATCGGACTCTGGCGCTGCCCCGACTTGCAGGACGAAAGCGGGCGTGACCCACTTTTTGCCGGACGCGGCAGCGGCCAGAAATTCGGAGCGACGGCGAAGGACGGTAAGGGCTGGCTCAGACGGCAAGCGGACTGTCACGCCTTTAGGCCGACAGGCGTTTGCGTCCCTGCGCACGACGGCGCGACAGAACTTGACGCCCACCCTTGGTTGCCATTCGGGCGCGAAAACCGTGGCGGCGTTTGCGCACGAGCTTGCTGGGTTGATAAGTACGTTTCATGTCACAATTCCTTGACGAAGGCGCGTTTATAGGTGTTTCGAGAGCGGGAGTCAAAAGGTAAGTTATGCCTTGACCCCGGCTTTTGCCGTATTTGCCAAGTTTTGCGCTGTGGCCTATTTATGAGGCAATGTAAGCTCCTAGAAATTAACCAATTAACGTTTGCCTCGAAAGGCTGTCGACGGGTTGTTCATGCGCGTTTTGTTGACCGGAGCCGCCGGATTCATCGGTTTTCATGTCGCGCGGGCGTTGCTGGAGCGCAGCGACGAGGTCATCGGCATCGATAACCTGAACGATTACTACGATGTCGGACTCAAGAAGGCGCGGCTTGATCTGTTGCTGCCGTACAGGAATTTTTCGTTCCAGAAAATCAATATCGCCGACCGTGACGCGATGCTGCCTTTGGCGAAGCTGAAACCCGCGCGGATCGTGCATCTGGCGGCGCAAGCGGGCGTGCGCTATTCGCTGCAGAATCCTTACGCCTATGCCGAATCGAACCTGATGGGGCAGGTGGTGATGCTGGAATTGGCTCGCTCGCTGTCGGGGCTGGAGCATTTCGTCTATGCCAGTTCGTCTTCGGTCTATGGCGCCAATGACAAAGTGCCTTTCGCCGTTTCCGATCCGGTCGAAAAACCCATCTCGCTTTATGCCGCGACCAAACGCGCCGACGAGTTGATGAGCTGGACCTACGCGCATCTCTACCGTTTTCCGGTCACGGGGCTGCGGTTCTTTACCGTCTATGGCCCGTGGGGGCGTCCCGACATGGCGGCCTATCTGTTCACCAAACAGATTATGGCCGATGAACCGGTCAAGGTTTTCAATCATGGCGACATGCGTCGCGATTTTACCTATATCGACGACATCGTCGCGGGTGCGCTGGCGGCGCTGGATCGTCCGGCGCAATCGGTCGAGGGCGCTCCGCCGGTCGCGCTTTACAACCTCGGCAACTCCCACGCCGAGAAATTGATGGATTTCATCGCGGTGCTTGAGGGCGCGCTCGGCAAAAAGGCGCGTTACGATTTCCAGCCTTTGCAGGACGGCGATGTGGTGGAGACTTTTGCCGATATAGCCGCCAGCACGCGCGATCTTGGCTTTAAGCCGACGGCTTCGATTGCCGAAGGCATCCCCCGCTTTGTCGAATGGTATAAGGGGTATCATGAAGCGTGAAAGCACGGGTTGACCATAATGATTAAAATGATTAAAATGGTCAAAACGATTATTGCAGGAGGATGTGCATGAAAGCCTTTGCCGCTACCGAAGCCAAAACCAATTTTGGCGCTTTGCTGGACGCCGCGCAGCGCGCTCCCGTCGCGATCAAGAAAAACGGGCGTCGCGTGGCCTACGTCATGTCCGAGGAATATTATCAGGATTATGAGCAGCTCAAACAGGACGATCTGCACCGTAAGCTGCAGGAAGGCATCGCCCAGCTTGATCGTGGCGAATGGGTGGACGGAAAAGAAGTCCTCGCCAAAATTCTCGCGAAACATTCAAAGTAGAAGCTTATGGCTTTTTACCGCCTTTCACCCCTTGCTGCGCTCGATCTGCAGGAGATCGGTGATTATATCGCGCTCGACAACCGCGAGGCTGCCGTCCGGATGATTGCCTCAATTGCGGAAAAGTTTGAGTTTTTGGCGCGAAAACCGAAGATGTTTCCTCTTTATCCCGGATACAAGAATCTGCGCAAACACAACGTCGGCAATTATCTGATCTTTTATCGGGCGATCAAAGGCGGTATTGAAGTCGTGCGCATTCTTCATGGTGCCCGTGACCTGCAGAAACCCTTGTCCAACTGATGCAAAACTCTAATCCCAAACTCGGTATTATCGCGGGCGGCGGCTCGGCGCCGCGCTTTCTGGTGGAAGCGTGCCAGAAAATCGGACGTGATTTTTTTGTCGTGTGCCTTGAAGGGCAAGCGGATCAGGGCTGGGCGGACGCCCTGCCGCATGTCTGGCTACCGCTCGGCGCGGGATCGCGGCTGAAGGCCTTGATCGATGAACAGGCGATCAAGGAAATTGTGATGATCGGTCGTGTGCGGCGGCCTTCGTTGCTGGAGATCAAGCCCGACTGGCTGGCGCTGAAAGTGCTGACCAAGATCGGTATGAATATGCTCGGCGACGACGCGCTGCTGCGTTCGATCGGCAAAGCGATGGAGGACGAGGCGGGCGTGCGCGTCGTCGGGATTCAGGACATCTTCGCCGACCTGTTGACTCCCGCCGGACAGTTGGGGCGCTCCGCTCCGGACGACGAGGCGCGGAAAGATATTGAACGCGGCGTCGCGGTGGCGCGAGCGTTGGGGCAGCTCGATGTCGGCCAAGCGGTCATCGTGCAGCAGGGCATCGTTCTGGGTGTCGAGGCGATTGAGGGTACGGATGCTCTGATCGCGCGTAGCGCGACGTTGCGCCGCGAGGGCGCGGGCGGTGTGCTGATCAAGATAGCCAAGCCGCAGCAAGATAACCGCTATGATTTGCCGACGGTCGGACCGGAGACGATCACGTCGATGATGCGCGCGGGCTTGCGCGGTGTCGCGTTGGAGTCCGGACGCAGTTTATTACTGGAACGCGAACGGACGCTGGCAATGGCAGACGAGGCGGGGATATTCATCCTCGGTCTTAGCTTTGACTGATAATCCATTGATTTTCCTTATAGCTGGTGAGGCGTCTGGCGATTTGCTCGGCGCGAGGCTGATGCGTGCGTTGAAGTCCAAAACGCAAGGGCAGGTGAGGTTTGCCGGTATCGGCGGTTCACGCATGCAGGCCGAGGGCATGGATTTGCTGTTTCCGCAGAGCGAACTGGCGCATTTCGGTATCTTCGAACTGCTCCGGCACATTCCTCATTTAGTAAAACGTATCCGGCAGACCGAAGCCGAAATCCGCCGTCTGCGTCCGGCAGCGCTTGTCACAATTGACGCTCCGGATTTTAGTTTTCGTGTTGCGAAGAAATTGAAAGGCGAGGGCATCCCTCTCATTCACTATGTCGCGCCGACGGTGTGGGCGTGGCGTCCCAAGCGGGCGAAAAAGATCGCGCGATTTCTCGATCATCTGCTGGTGCTGTTGCCGTTCGAGCCGCCCTATTTCACCCGCGAAGGGTTGGGCTGTACCTTCGTCGGTCATTCGATTGTCGAAGGTGGCGCCGGGCAGGGCAACGCCGAGCGTTTTCGCGCCGCGCATAATCTTGCGCCGGAAGTGCCGTTGCTCGTCGTTCTGCCGGGCAGCAGGATGAGCGAGCTTTCGCGCCTCATGCCCGTCTTCGGCGAAACTTTGACGCGTCTGAAGCAACAGTATCCCGATCTGCGCGTCGTCATTCCCGCCGCGCCGGGCATGGCTGAAATCATTCGTCAGCGCAGCAGCGATTGGCCGGTGACGCCCATCATCACCGAGGGCGATGCCGATAAATATGACGCCTTCGCCGCCGCTCGCGCCGCTCTGGCCTGTTCGGGAACGGTTGCGATTGAATTGGCGATGGCGAAACTTCCCGCCGTCATTGCCTACAAAATCAGCGCGTTGACTTATCTGCTTTCGCGCCGGTTGATCCGCATTAAATACGTCAATCTCGTCAATCTGATGCATGACCGGATGCTTGTGCCGGAGTTGCTGCAGCAGGATTGCACGCCGGAAAAACTCGCGGCGGCGTTGCACGTTCTGTTGACGGATGAAACGACACGGCAGACGCAGATCACGGGTCTTGCCGATGTCGCCGCATGGTTGGGGCAGGGGCAATTCGTGCCGTCCGAACGCGCTGCGGAGACTGTTCTCGGCCTCATTCAGAACAAGGGCAAGACGACATGACCCGTTCACGCACAGTGTTGCAGGTTTTGCCGCGCCTTGTCACAGGCGGCGTCGAGCGCGGCACGGTCGAGGTTACGGCGGCTCTCGTCGCGGCGGGCTGGACGGCGCTTGTGGTCTCCGCCGGAGGGGCGATGGTGCGCGAGATCGAAGCCGCAGGAGGGACGCACATCGAACTGCCTCTTGCGTCGAAAAACCCGCTTGTCATGTGGCGCAATGTGGATCGGTTGGTGGAGGTCATCCGGCATTACAATGTCGGCGTTGTTCATGCCCGCAGCCGCGCTCCGGCATGGAGCGCCTATTACGCTACCCGCCGCGCCGCCTGTCCTTTCGTGACCACCTGTCACAACGCCTATGGAGGAAAATTGTGGCTTAAGCGGCGTTATAACTCCGTGATGGCGAAGGGCGACCGCGTGATCGCGATTTCCGATTTCGTCGCCGATTATGCTCGCAAGACTTACGATGTTCCTGAAAAAATTCTTCGTGTCATCCCGCGCGGCGTCGATATTGGCCGCTTCGATCCCGCGAAAGTTGCGCCGGAGCGAGTTCACGCTCTGCGGCAAGCGTGGAACATCGACGAAGGAAAGCCCGTCATCATGCTGCCCGGACGCTTGACGCGCTGGAAGGGGCAAACGGTTTTCATCGAGGCTTTGGCGCGTCTGACGGGCGACGATTTTCAAGCCTTGATCGTCGGCAGTGGCGATGCGGATTATCGCCGCGAGCTTGAGTCGCTTATCGAACGTCATCGTCTTCGGGACAAAGTCCGGTTGGTGGATGAATGCCGCGACATGCCCGCCGCGTTCCGGCTCGCCGATCTGGTCGTCTCGGCCTCGACGCGACCGGAGGGTTTTGGCCGCGTGATCGTCGAGGCGCAGGCCATGGGTTGTCCCGTCATCGCGACCGAACACGGCGGCGCGCGCGAAACGGTTCTGGATTGCCAAACCGGTTGGCTCGTGCCGTCCGGCGATATTGAAGCGCTGGCTTCGACAATGAAAATGGCTTTGGATTTATCAACCGACAATCGCGCCCGTATGACCGAACAGGCGATCACGCATGTGCGCACGCATTTCACGACCGCGCTGATGACGGCGCGCACGCTCGCGGTGTATGAGGAACTTTTATGAGTGAAGCGCAAGAACGGTCGGAACGTATCCTCGTCATCCGTCTTAGCGCACTCGGCGATATTGTGCTGTGTTTTCAGGCTTTTCATGAGATTCGCCTTGCGCATCCGAACGCCAAAATCGCTCTATTAACCATGCCCGCTTTCGCCGGTTTCGCACGGTCGATGCCGTGGTTCGACGAGGTGCTGATCGATGAACGCGCCCCGGCATGGCGGCTTGACGCGTGGTGGAGTTTGGTTGCGAGCGTTCGTCGTTTCAATCCGACCCGCGTTTATGACCTGCAGGGCAAGCGGCGGCAGAATATCCTGTTTGCCTTGACCGGAGGTCCCTTTGGACGCGAATGGTCGGGGGCTGCGCCGTTCGGTTCGCACGGGCGGATGGAACCTCCGCCGACCGACATTCATTTCACGGATTTCGTCGCCGATCAGCTTCGCCGTGCCGGAGTACCGCCTGCACCCCCGTTCGATCTCGGCTGGCTGGATGCACCGCTGGACGGATTAACCCTGCCTCCACGCTATATCGTAACAGTTCCCGGCTGCGGCGCTGGTCGCGATTACAAGCGTTGGCCGGTCGAGCGCTATGCCGAACTTGCCCGCCGGTTTCAGGCGCGGGGTATCGGCGCGGTCGCCATTGGTACGGCGACGGACGTGGAAACGATTGCCGCCCTCAGGTCGCTTGCGCCGGAAGTCGTTGATCTGGGCGGTCGGACGAGCTTGCTGCAGCTTGGCTCGCTGGCGCGGCGGTCGGTCGGCGTGGTCGGTAACGATAGCGGCCCGACGCATTTGATGGCAGCCGTGGGCGCTCCAACGTTGGCGTTGATATCCGAGCGCGTGAATGCGGTCTGGTCGGCTCCGCGAGGCCTTCGTGCCCGAGGGTTACAGGGGCGTCCGCTCGCGGCGCTCGGCGTCGATGAAGTTTTGCTTGCGCTTGACGCGCTGCTTGATAAAAACAGCGCTTCACCTTGAACCGACAGGAATTAGCCGATGCGCCGCGACCCGACAATTGAACAGATTTCCGAACTGATGAATGAACTCGGCGCGTATCGCGGCCGCACGGTCGTGATAAAAATCGGCGGCAATTCCATCGCCGAGGACGAGCATTTTCTCGGCAAGATCGCTCAACAAATTCAATTCATGCACGACAATCATCTGCGTGTCGTGCTGGTGCATGGCGGCGGGCCGCAGATCGACAACGCGCTGCGCGACGCCAAGATCGAAACGTCGAAGGGCGCGGATGGCCGCCGCATCACTTCGCCTAAAGCGATGCGCGTCGTGCATAAGGTCATGAACGAGATTAACCGTCAGGTCGCGGAGGCTCTGGTCGAGGCCGGTTGTCGCAAGGACAGCGTTGTTTTCGCCGCGCGTTATCCGCACTTTTTCGTCGAAGCCGAGCCTTTGGATACGGACGATGGCGGCGTCAACAATCGCAGCGGGCGGGCGGCCAAAGTCGCGCATGCCGAGATCAACGGGTTGCTCGACAAGCGCAAGATCGTCGTTCTGCATTCGCTCGGCGTCGGTCCCGACGGCAAGAGCGCGTTCAACATCAACGGCGACGATTACGCTATGGCAATCGCGATTGAAATCAAGGCCAAGCGGCTCATTCTGGTGACCAATGTTTCCGGCGTGCTGGATAAAAAGCGTGAGCGCATTCCGGCCATCGATCAGGCTATGGCCGACCGGCTGATCGACGAAGGCGTGATTACGGGCGGCATGGTACCGAAGGTCGAAAGCGCGCTGTGGGTCGTAAAGAACGGCGTCGGCGGCGTCGCCATCATCGACGGATTCCAGCCGTGGGCGATCCTCGCCGAGCTTTTGACCCACGAAGGATTCGGCACGCTGGTGCAGGCCAAGCTGGGGTAAGCTTTACTGCGGCGTATCGTAAGTGGCAGCGGTAGCTGACGTGCCGATAGCGACAGTGCCTCCAGCTAGCCCGTTTTCTTGGTCAACGCCGTAGGCCCGTACTCTAACCAGTTGCCCCAGCACGTTGCTGGTGTTCGACGCGATTTGCGCAACGGGGTTTTTCGGGAAACAGCTGGCGGTGACGGAACTGGTGCCGGTGGTAACAGGGGGCGCAGGATTATAGGCCGTGTATTTCCACTGCACGGTCGCCGAACACAGCAGGCCGGGGACATCGGCAAAACCATCCATAGTGTGTCGCACAGGCGATCCATCGCCGCACGTGACAGGCAAAGTTTTAGTCGGGAGCGTATAAACATTGACACCGAGAGAAGCTGGGCAATAACCGACGGCTGTTGCTTGGTTCGACAGGCTCGTTATGCATCTGCCTTCTATAAAATGAATTCCGTAACCGCGCACGGTGTCAGATGTAGTTCCGGAATAGCTTTCAATTTCAATTTTTCCTATGCAACTTGTCTCCGATGCAGCTTGGGCAGAAACTGCGGCTGTCAGAACCATGGCCGATACGGCCAGACCGAGAAAATGAATTGAACGCATTAAACCCTCCCACTTAAAGAATGGCGATATCTCGCCTGTATTTCTATCGTTTTGGTCGGTTCTGATCAATGAAAATGTGATTGAGGGAGTGTGGCCGGATTAACCATATTTGTCCATTATTTGTCTATTGCAAGTGTCGCGGTGTTTTTGTCATTTTCTGGTGACCAATGTTTCCGGCGTGCTGGATAAAAAGCGTGAGCGCATTCCGGCCATCGATCAGGCTATGGCCGACCGGCTGATCGACGAAGGCGTGATCACGGGCGGCATGGTACCGAAGGTCGAAAGCGCGCTGTGGGTCGTAAAGAACGGCGTCGGCGGCGTTGCGATCATCGATGGATTCCAGCTTTGGGCGATCCTCGCCGAGCTTTTGACCCACGAAGGATTCGGCACGCTGGTGCAGGCCAAGCTGGGTTAGTTGGTTGTTGAAGCTTGCCGGGTTAGCCCATAGAATGGGGGCGCGGCGGGCATATGCGCCACCCTCAACTGTATCAGGAGTCTATCGATGGGCGTCCTTAAAGAATTTCGAGATTTTGCCGCGCGCGGCAATGTGATCGATCTGGCGGTCGGCGTCATCATTGGCGCGTCGTTCGGAAAGATTGTGACGTCGCTGGTTAACGATGTGCTGATGCCGCCCATCGGTTTGTTGCTTGGCAAAGTCGATTTCTCAAATTTGTTCATCAACTTGTCGGATAAACATTATGATAGCCTTGGGGCAGCCAAGGCCGCTGGCGCGCCCACAATCAATATCGGATTGTTTATTAATGCGATGATCGATTTTCTGATTGTGGCTTTTGTGATTTTTCTGATTGTGAAACAAATAAACCGCTTTCTTAAAAAGCCCGATGAACCGGCCAAGAAAGATTGTCCGCGTTGCTGTTCATCCGTTGCGATTAAGGCGACCAAGTGCCCATGCTGTACCGCCGACATTTCGGATGTTTGATAATCCATGCAAAACACTGCCCAAAATCGAGAAGAAGACGAACTGACGGCGCTCCGGCGCGAGCTGTTGGCTGCGGTTGAATCGGCCTCCGATGCCGCCGCCGTCGAGGATCTGCGCGTCACCGCGCTCGGCAAGAAGGGGCGCATTACCGATCTGATGAAAACGCTTGGCGCTTTGCCGCCGGATGTGCGGAAAGCGCGTGGCGCGGCGCTGAATGTGTTGAAGGACGAAGTCGCGGCCGCGCTCGAAGCCAAAAAGAAAACGCTGGCCGTTGCGGCGCTGGAGTCCCGCATCGCGAGCGAACGCATCGACGTGACGCTTGCGCCGCGCCCGATGCCGGAAGGCCGCATTCATCCGATCAGCCAGACGGTTGATGAAATCGTGAATATTTTCGGCGCGATGGGGTTTTCGGTGGCGCGGGGACCGGACATCGAATCCGACCATATGAATTTCACGATGCTGAACATTCCGCCCGATCATCCGGCGCGGGATATGCAAAGCACGTTCTATCTGCCGCAGACGGGCGAGCATCCCACGATCCTTCGCACGCAGACTTCGCCGGTACAAATCCGCACGATGATGAAGCGCAAGCCGCCGATCCGCATCATCGCGCCGGGGCGTACCTATCGCTGCGATTACGACATGACTCACACGCCGATGTTTCATCAGGTCGAGGGGCTGGTGATCGACGAGGCGACGCATATGGGGCATCTGAAAGGCTGCCTGATGGATTTTCTGCGCGCGTTTTTCGGCATCAAGGATTTGCCGGTGCGGTTCCGCCCGTCCTATTTCCCGTTCACCGAGCCGAGCGCCGAGGTTGACATCGGCTGCTCGCGCAAGGGTGGCGAACTCAAGCTGGGCGCGGGCGGCGACTGGCTGGAGATTCTGGGTTGCGGCATGGTGCATCCGAACGTGCTGCGGAATTGCGGCCTCGACCCTGAAGTCTATCAGGGCTTCGCCTTCGGCATGGGCATCGAGCGCATCGCGATGCTGAAATACGGCATCCCCGATTTGCGCACTTTCTTCGAAGCCGATTTGCGTTGGCTTAAACATTACGGCTTCGCCGCGCTCGACATCCCGAACGTGGCGTTAAGGGGTTAGGGTTTCATGTCGCTTTATTGGCTTCTGTTCATCAGCCTGACGGTATTGGGTGGCGTGACCTACAATGTCGGAATGAAGCTCGGCACGGCCAACATGAACGTGTTCGCCTTCGCGTTGGTCATTAGCTCTACGGTTCTCGTGATAGAAGCGGTCTGCTTTTTAACTGCAAAATATGCTTTTAAAGTTGATGTGTCCCAAGGCGTGGATATGCAGAACGCCAAATTTGCCGTTATGGTCGGTGCGGGTGGGGCTTTGGTGGATTTTGCCTATTTTCTTGCTTTGCGGCATGGCTCGGTCATTGCTTCGCAGATATTCTGGATGATCGGCGGCATGGTCGCCACGGCGCTTGCGGCTATTTTCCTGTTTCATGAAGCGATGACGCCAACCAAAATTCTGGGAATCTTTTTCGGCATCGTTTCCGTTGTTCTCATCACTCTGAAACCTTGAAACTCCATGAAATTCACCCTTAATTGGCTCAAGCAACATCTCGATACCGACGCGTCGCTGCAGGCGATTTGCGAGCGACTGACCGCGCTCGGTCTTGAGGTCGAAAGCGTCAAGGATCCGGCGAAGGCGCTGGCTCCCTTCATCGTCGCGCACGTGTTGGAGGCGGAAAAACATCCTCAGGCCGACCGGCTGAAAGTCACGACGGTCGATACCGGAACGGAAAAGCTTCAGGTCGTATGCGGCGCGCCGAATTGCCGCGCCGGGATCAAGGCGGTGCTGGCGCGTCCGGGCGACGTCATGCCCGACACGGGCGAGGCGCTGAAGAAAGGCGTCATTCGCGGCGTGGAGAGCATGGGCATGCTGTGCGCGGCGGATGAGTTGAAACTGACCGAACAGGAAACCTCCGGCATTATCGAACTTCCGGAGGATGCCCCCGTCGGCGCGAATTACGCGCGTTACGCTGGACTCGATGATCCGATTATTGAAATCAATTTGACGCCGAACCGTCCGGATTGCGCCGGAGTTTACGGCATCGCCCGCGATCTGGCGGCGTCCGGTCTCGGCAAGCTGAAACCGCTTGATATAAAACCGATAAAGGGCAGCGAGGCGAGTCATATAAAAATCATTTTGGATTTCTCTCCCAATCTCTCGGCAGGTGTCATTCCGGCGCAAGCCGGAATCCACGCGAGCCTCAGCGAGCGTCCAATTCTATCGGCAAGTGCTGGAGCGGCGCTTGAAGCGCCGCTGGATTCCGGCTTGCGCCGGAATGACGAGCTGAGAGACGTTTCCCCAACCAACGCTACGCCATGCCCGCTTTTTGTCGGGCGTCTGATCCGCAACATTCGCAACATCGCAAGCCCCGAATGGCTGCAACGGCGCTTGACCGCGATCGGCTTGCGGCCAATTTCCGCGCTGGTCGATATCACCAATTATCTGACCTTCGATTGCGCGCGTCCGTTGCATGTGTTCGACGCAAACAAGATCGCGGGCAATCTGTGGGTGTGTTCCGCCAAGGGTGGCGAGACGTTCAAGGCTTTGGACGGAAACGACTACGCGATGCAACCCGGCATGACGATCATCGGCGACGATACGGGCATGCTGAGTCTCGCGGGAATTATGGGCGGCGAAACCAGTAAGTGCGAGGCGACGACGACCGACGTGCTGATCGAAGCCGCGTATTTCGATCCGGTGCGCACGGCGCGAACAGGGCGGGCGTTAAACCTGTCCTCCGATGCGCGTTACCGTTTCGAGCGCGGCGTCGATCCGGCTTTCACTATTGCCGGTGTCGAGCTGGCGACGAAGCTGGTTCTCGAACTTTGCGGCACGCCGGAAACGGTGGTGAGCGAAGTGGTGATCGCCGGAGCCGTCCCTGAACCTCGCGCGCCGATTGCGTTCGACCCGCGCCTCTGCGTCAAGAGAACGGGCGTCGATGTTTCGACGGCAGAGCAGGAGAAAATCCTGACCGCGTTGGGGTTTGCCATAACCAATAAACCAACAGAGCAGTCGGGTTCCCTCCCCCTTGCGGGGAGGGATAGGGAGGGGGGCTATCGGCAGGCGACAACGGTTGGTTTGACCGGAGACTATGCCTCTGAGATCACCCCCCCCCACCTAACCTCCCCCGCGAGGGGGGAGGAAAAGACCGCGCTGCTTGTTACTCCTCCCAGCTGGCGACCGGATATCGAAGGCGCTGCCGATCTGGTCGAGGAAATCATTCGCGTCAAAGGCTTCGATCATATTCAGGCGATTTCGCTGCATCGTCCCGACGCCGTGTCTGCAACGGCGATCGATCTTCAGGATCAACGCGCCAACGCGACGCGGCGAGCGCTCGCGGCTCAGGGCTTGATGGAAGCCGTGACGTGGTCGTTTATGCCAAGCGCGATTGCGGCGCATTTCGGCGGCGGCGATGCCGCGTTACGATTGACCAATCCGATCAGTTCCGATCTGGACGCGTTGCGCCCGTCGATTCTCGGCAATCTGATGCTGGCGGCGAAGCGCAACGCTGACCGTGGTTTTTCGGATGTCGGCCTGTTCGAAGTCGGTCCGGTTTTCCGCGACGTGACGCCGGAAGGGCAATCGACCGTTGCCGCCGCGCTGCGCGCCGGATCGACGCCGCGCCACTGGGCGGAATCTCAACGCGCTGTCGATGCCTATGACTCCAAGGCCGATGCGATTGCGGCGCTGACGGCGGCGGGAGCGCCCGTAGCCTCGTTGCAAGTCACGACCGATGCGCCCGCGTGGTATCATCCCGGACGGTCGGGAGCGTTGAAACTCGGACCGACGGTGCTGGCGTATTTCGGCGAGATTCATCCGTCCTTGCTCGCAACGCTTGATATCGCGATGTCGATGGCTGGATGCGAGATTTTCTTTGCCTCCATTCCACAGAGCCGTTCTTCAGGAACCGCGAAGCCGTTGCTGAAGCTGGAGCCCTTGCAGCCAGTCTTGCGCGATTTCGCTTTCGTGGTGGATGAAGCGGTCACGGCGGCGAAACTGGTCAAGGCCGTTCGCGATGCCGACAAAGCTCTGATCCGCGATGTGACCGTGTTCGACGTTTATGCGGGCGAGCATGTCGCCTTCGGCAAGAAGTCGGTAGCGCTCAGCGTCACCCTGCAACCGACCGATAAAACCCTGACCGATGCCGAAATCGAATCCATCGCCGCCCGCATCACCGCCGCTGTAGGAAAAGCCACCGGCGCTGTGCTGAGGGGTTAACCCTGTTTTGTCGTTTTTCCTAACGGATGATGCTGTTCGACGATGCGGCTGAGGCGGTCTCCGGCGACGTGGGTATAGATCTGCGTCGTGGCGATGTCGGCATGGCCGAGCATCGTTTGCACGCTGCGCAAATCCGCGCCATGTTCGATCAAATGCGTCGCAAAAGCATGCCGCAATACGTGCGGGCTGAGCCGCGCCGTGTCGATTTTGGCAGCGATGCCTATTTCCTTGATGAGTTGAAAAAGTCTTTGCCGCGTCAGGTGGCGCGTAGTGTCGCGGGCGGGAAACAAGTAAGACGAGGTCTTTTTATCGCCGAGCATTTTTTTGCGATGCGGCAGCCATGCTTTCAGCGCGACGATCGCCGGTTCGCCCAGCGGCACAACGCGTTCTTTCCCGCCTTTGCCTTTGACGCGCACCGTGCCGCGTTCGAATTGCAGGGCAGTGAGCGGCATACCGACAAGCTCTGTGACCCGCAGTCCGGACGCATACAGCAGCTCCAGCATCGCCATCAAGCGTATATGGTCGGCTCCGGGGCGCGCCGCTACGGCTTTCAGCAAACGGCCAACTTCTTTTTCACTTAGGTATTTCGGCAGGCTCTTGCCGAGTTTCGGCGCGTCGATGGTTCGCGTGGGATCATCATGGCGATGGCGTTCGGAACAGAGAAAACGATAAAATTGCCTGAGCGCCGATAATCTTCGCGCCTGTGTCCGGGCGGCAGCCTGACCGAGCGTTTGCAGATAGCCTCGCAAGTCATCTTCGCCTGCATCGGGTAATTCGACGTTATGTTCCGTGAGGTGCCTCGCGACGTCGTGCAGATCGCGGCGATAGGCGAGGCGCGTGTTGATCGCGGCGTTGCGTTCCGCCAGCAGCATATCGAGAAAAGCGTCAATCAGGCCAAAAGTACGAGCGCCGGGTTCTTTGCCGCCGCAGGGGGCGCTGCGCACTTCAGGCATTTTCGTCGTGCGGCAAGTTGCTGTTGGCGCAGAGAGGCGGCTTGGTCTTCAGTTTCTTGAAGCACTCCAGCCACAGGCACGCGATCATTTCAGGCGTATGGTCTTTATTACAGTCGGGAATGACGACGGTAGGAACCGATTTCTGGCGCAGCGGCGCGGCGACGGCATCGTCTGCCGTTACGATCATATCGGCCAACGCGGAAAATTTCTCTTCAACGGACGGGACGATAGGGACTGCGCCAAAATCGACGACCACGTAGCATCCCAGATGCTTGGCCATGCGCGCGAGATTGAACAAAGACAGGTCATTGACGTTGCACATCACGACAATATCGGTTTTCAGTTTCTGCAGGTGCTGGGCGACATGCTGGGGATCGGCATCGTGCAGATTGCCAAAGACGGAACAGGCGACGCCCATTTTTTCCAGAGTTCGGGCGGGTTCGAGACAACGATGGAGAACGCCATCAATGGGGGATGACAATTCACCTTTGGCGTCCGGCGCCACGGTTGCTTCGTTGAACCAAGCAATGTGTCGAAGCATAAATACCTGCCCGAAAGTGGCCACATAATGCCAAGCTATAACATCCATTACGGTAAAGGCTAGCGGGAGCGACAGGGATTGAGCCCGTGACCTCTGCCGCGTGAAGAGCCTTCAGATCAACATATTCATTTCATTAGACATCACAGCTTCGAGTCAATATACCAAAAATTCTACTGTTTCATACAGATTTTATTGCAGTGTAATACCCCACAAAGACCCGTAAATTTTCGCTAAAAGTAAAGGCCGTTTGCTGATTTTCGATGCGTCTTGTCTTGAATGGCGGTACGGCAGATGGATATTTATCCATTGGAGTCATTTGACTTTGGCGCGCTTTGAAAAGCTTGTCGCTGCATAGGTCCCCACCCTTTTTTCTTCCAAAGGAATTGCCATAGGCCTATGACGCGCCAGACATTGTTGATTTGGCGGTAGCCGAAATTCTCGATCACCGAAATAAAAAATAGCTGGGCAAGATCGCGTGTGCGCGGAAAACTCCAGAGTTCTTCCTCCTCAAGAATTAAGGCCATAGCGCTAATGAAAATGCCGTAAAATACTACAAGGCCAGTGAATGCGAAGTAGAACGAAGCGTCAATCGCATCAATCAAATAAAAAATGGTCAGTAAAAAATATCCCGTCACTTCAGCCAACGGAGATAAAACGTCAGCAAGAAAACTATAGGGATAGCCCAGCATGCCGATTTTGCCGTAGCGCGGGTTCAAGAACATTTTGATGTGCTTAAAAAAACTTTCCAAAGCTCCGCGCTGCCAGCGCGTACGTTGCAGGCTTAAGAGAGCCAAGGTTTCCGGCACTTGCGTCCAACATACGGGTTCCGCCACGTAACGCATGGCGTAATCTCGTTTCTGATCGCACAGATAGTGGTGAAGCTTGACGATCAACTCCATGTCTTCGCCAACGGTGTTTTTGGAATAGCCTCCGGCTTCGACCACCGGATCTCGGCGAAAAACGCCGAACGCCCCGGAAATGATCAGGAGGATATCCCATTGGCTGAAAGCCGTGCGCGCCATCAGAAAAGCGCGGATGTATTCCATCGTTTGGGCGAGTGGCAAAAAGCGTCCGGGTAGTTTTATTTTTTGCACAAGCCCCATACGCGTTTCGCACCCATTCACAACACGAATGGTGCCGCCGACTGCGACCATACGCAGGGGATCTTCGATGAAAGGGCGTACCGCGCGCAGCAGAGCGCCGCTGTCCAGCAGGGAATCGGCGTCCACCACGCAAAACAAAGGCAGGCGCGACACGTTAATTCCGGCATTGATGGCGTCCGCCTTGCAATAGCCGCTGGCTTTGTCGACGACAACCAGATTGGAATAAATCGTTGAGCCATAAATCGCCCGAATTGGTTCGTGCGACAAAGTTTCGTCATAGGCTCTGGTCTTCTCCTTGAGGTCATAGGCTTTGATCAGAACATCAAGCGTCGCGTCGTCCGAACCGTCATTGACGACGATAACTTCGAACTCGGGATATTGCAGCCCCAAAAGGCCTCGTACGCTTTCGACGATTACGGTTTCCTCGTTATGCGCCGGGACGATCACGGTCACGGGAAGGGTCGTGTCGGAAAGAAGGGTTTGCCATGATATTTCCGTGTCGCTGGCCAATGAATAACGGCGCAATGCCCACCATGCGACTGGAATTTGCAAAAGATAAATCAAATTTTGCAACGACGCTATGCCGAGGATGCTCCAGACAAAAGCGTCAACCACCCGCTGATGGAGAACGACAAAATTTGTCAGGGATTGAATGATCGTGTCCATCATGCGCCGTCGATCTGGTTTTCAACCAAGATGTCACGGGCGAGTTTTGCCGTTTTTCCATGGCCGACGCTGGCTTCTTTCAAAAGGACGAGGCCTGCCGCCCCCATTTTCGTCAACGCTTCCGCTGCGCGGAATCGAACCCACCAAGCGGGATCATGAAGACGCTCGACCAGTTTGGTCATAAAAGCGGGGCATTTCAAATGCGCTGCGGCGTTGACAGCGCTGACGCGAATGGTGGCTTCGGGATCGTCAAGTCCGGCCAGAATGGCGGTTTCAGCTCGATAATCGCCAATGCGACCAAGGGCGGTCAGTGTTTGCGCTCTCAAATCTTTGGGAAGGTCGCTGTGGCGACAGAGGGACAAAAGCGGTTCGATAGCCTCAAGGGAACAAATATGCCCAAGCGCCATGATCGCCGCCATGCGAATTTCAACCGAGGCCTGTTCCTTGTTCATCAAGGAAACCAGAAACGAAACGCCGTCGTCGCCAAGCTTTGTGAAAATGTCCGCCAGCACAAGGGGGCTTTTCATCTTCGACAGATTAAGCCGGTTTAGAACGGACGCCAAAGTCGCGCTTTCGCCGCGTATGGCCAGACCGCGCAAACAGATGATTTGTATGTGATGGTCTTTGTCCGCGCAATGATCGACGAGATGCCGCAAAGTCTCCGGTGTTGTTTCGTGGGAACAATAGATCAAGGCGCGGACTTTTTCTGCCTTGTCGCCGTGGCGCGATAACGTTTTCTTCAGATAGGCGGCGCTGCCCCATGCGCGCATTAGAAAAACAATATGTTCGGCTTGTTGCCCCGACAAATTGCGCAACCATTCAATTGAAATTTCCGTGGCAATGGATAGCTCGACCAGAGCAGGCTTGCCGTTGTCACTAAGGCCTGAGGCCTCCATCGAATCCAGAACGGCGCGCATCGTTTTGGCGGTTTCGTCCTTGCGTAAGGCGCGGCGCCTAAAGTCTCTCTCCTTCAACGCATGCTTGCCCAGCAAGATGACGGCCAACAGGACCGACAGGCCAGCCAAAGTTAGCGAGCCTTGCCACATAATCGTCAGGACGAGTTCCTTAAAACTTGTAAGAGAAACTGACATCAACAACGTTTCGCGTGTAAGATTGAGACCGATCTTCGCGAGCGTAATCCACCCGTGCCGTCACCTGCTCCGTCACGTCATACATCAACGCGCCAAAAGCTGTATAGACAGGGGTAAGCGAAGACAATTCGAGGTCAGGGGCATAAGAATAACCCGCCGTAAACCTAAGGCTTGGCACAAAACGGCCATCCAGTTGCGCAATCCACCCTTTGGTTGCTTTTCCATCGACTTGATAGGTATAGATCATTTTGGCCGATGCGTTCCAGTCGTCGGCGATGGCGACCAAAGGCCCCGCAGAAAAGGTTCTGTTCTCGACCGTCGTATACCAGTCGTCTTGATAAGTTACGGGCAGCCAAAGGGGAAAATAAGTTTGATCCTCTGTCGTCATGCGTCCATTAATGCCCGCTTGCAAACGAACCTGAGGTTTATAGAGAGCCTCTGGCGATCCCGCGAGGGCTAGATCGCCATATAAGGCTTGCGAAAACTTCCGCGTCGCTCCGATTTCGTAAAGGGTATTGATGGTTTTGTATTGGTCAAATCGCTCGGCGCGGGCGTGGATGAGCAGGTTTTGGTCATCCAACGCGCGCGTGATCTGAACGAACCCATGATTCCAATCCGGCTGGTTGCTATGTTCAAACGTGCTGATGCCATAGCCGGTATCAAGCCGCCACAAATTTCCTTCCTGTTCAGTCTTTTGCGCGTGAATGTTGTTTAGCCCCTCTCGCGCCTCGGCATAGTCGGGGTGCTGAGCGACAATGGCGGCGTAATCTTTCTCTGCCGCATCCAGATTGCCTTGATAATAGTTTTCGTTTGCGCGCAGCAAAAGATAGTCGGGATTTTGCGGATATGTGGTCACTAACCGGTCGATCATCGGGCGCGCCTGAATGTAGTCGTTCTTCCAGAGCAGAACGGTGGCCTGAGCCGCCTGAATATCGGGATTGTCGGGGTGGGCTTGTCTCTGCTTCTGCAAAATTGCTTCGGCTTGCGCGTAATTCTTCTCTCCTGCCAGACGGAGAGCTTGCGCCACGGGATCGCTTTGTTGTGCCAAAACCGAGGTAACGCAACAGAATAGTCCGATGATGACGGCAGAGGTTTGCCTTAAGTTCATGTTATTTCCGCCCGCTGATCTTCACGTTCATGAATCGCGTACAGCGCGCGACGACCTCGTCGATATTAAAGGGTTTAATGACATAATCCTGCGCGCCTTGATTCAGCGCCTCGACGATATCGCTTTCGCGGCGTTTGGCGGTCAGAAACAGAACCGGAATTTCCCGTGTTTTGGGATCGTCCCTAAGGTTGCGAAAAACGGAGAGGCCGTCGCCGCCCGGCATCATGCGATCCAGAATAATCAGATTTGGGATGTTGTCGCGCGCAAGCGCGAAAGCGCTTTCCCCATCTTCCGCGAGAAAAACATTATACCCCAACGACTGGAATTTATTGCCAAGCAAGTCTCTGATCGCAACATCGTCGTCGGCGATAAGTATTTTTTGTTTGGATCGCGCCAGCAAACCCAAAACGCGAGAATGAAAAACAGCGGGAACAAAGGGTTTTACGACATAATCGACAACCCCTGATTTAAAAGCCTGAACGACTTCGGCGTTCTTTTTGCTGGAGGTCAGCATAATGATCGCCATTTTCTTTTTTAAGCCCTTTTCGTTCAGGATTTCCAGCAATCGTAACCCATCGAGGTTTGGCATATTGCTGTCGAGGACAACCATATCCGGCGCATACGTCTCGATAAGCGATAAAGCCTCTTGGCCATCGTTTGCCAACAAGATCTCGGCGTCGGACTGGAAAAGCAGAGGCAAAAGCTGCCGAATGTTTTCATCATCATCGACGCAAAGAATGACGGGCAAGCCAAGATTCTTTCTAGGCGCTTCCTTCTCTAAGGCGGGATGACTTTGCTTCCTCAGCGACATGCCTCCACGTGCGTTTGTGCAAGCGTCCAAAAGCAACCGCGCTTTACCGGCAAGTTCATCGAGGGAAAGCGCCGACTCACCGGCTAAAGATTCTTCAAGTTCACGCGCCGCGACGCTGATTGCGCCAAACCCATAGGTCGCGCCTGATCCGCACAGCTTGTGCGCGGTTTCGCTGGTCGTCCTTTTTAAATTGGGGTCAAGTTCGCCGCCGCGACACGACTCCATGAAAAGCTTGATTTCCTTGATGCGTCCTTCCAGTTGTTCAAGGTACTTTTGGCGCAAGGCCTTCATTTTGTCGTCAATTTTCGAATCTTCGGATCTCATGGTGCGTCCTTAGTCCTGTTTGTTCTTTGTGAAACCAGAATTTGACCAATGCGTCTGACGATGTCGTCTTCTTTGTCCGTTCGGGCGAGTAGAGTTACCGTTGCTGCTTGTGCGGCAAGCGATATGACTTCATCCCCATTAACGAGGTAGAGCAACCGGCAGTTTGGAAATTCTGTCGATCGCAAAAGGAAGTCGTCGATCGCGAGCGAATCTTGGTCGCCGATGACGATGGTGAACTCCGATCCTATATGATCCCATATGTCTCCGTCGCCGTTCTTCAGCGTATGGACAAGGCAGTTCAGTTGAGACAATCGATCGGATAGATTTTGTATGAGGCGGCTGTCATTAAGTTTTAAAATAACACGATGGGGTTTTCTTGAAAGAACGTCGCGTACGGTTTGCCTAAGTTTCTCAGGATTGAATGGTTTGGTTATGTAATCGCAGGCTCCTGCGGCAAGGCCGCGCAAGACATCTGCGTTCTTGTCGCTGGCGGTAAGCATGATCACGGGTATCTTTGATAAAATCGGATCATTTTTGATTGTTTCCAAAAACTTCAGCCCGGTAATTCCGCCCGGCATGATGTCGTCTAACAGAACAAGTGAGGGGCTGTGTTCACGCATCAGCTGTTCGGCGTCCACGGTGTTTTCCCCCTGTATTAAACGGGCTTCCTTTCCCAGCAGCGCTCTGATGGCTTGTCGTATCATCGGATCGTCATCAATGGTTAATATCAAGGGCAAAGATTGCAGGGGCGTCAGGGGGGGGGCACTCTGATCAACAAAATGTGATAGAAAGCTGTCTTCTTGCCTTTTTCCCACAACTTTTTTGCACTCTAAACAGAACTGGGCAATCTTCTCCGACAGCAGCGAGTTCTCGACGGGTTGGGAACTATCCAAAAAACCCTCTAACGTTCGGGCGTTTTCCGAGAGCGAGGGAAAGCCGTAGATTCCCCCGCTGCCCGCCAGCCGATGAAAAAGTGCGATCAGCATTGCGCGATCCTGATCTAATAGAATCCCGTTGAGTTTTGATTGGCTAAAAATCTCTAGTTCTTTGATGCGTTCGGAAAGCTGAACAAGATAGCGCGTCAGCGCCAGACCAAATTTTTCGTCAGTGGGGGAAAACTCATGCGGGGGCATGATTGTCTTCCCATATTTTGATAACCTGATCGCCAAGCGTCATAGGGTCAAAAGGTTTGGTAATCACCGCTGTCGCGCCGCCGCTCATATATTCCTGAATTTCATGGCGCTGGGCGCGCGCCGTCATCAAGACGATAGGGATGGCCTCAGGGCAATCGATTGAGTTAACGCGCGATGATATCATAAAGGGCATCGGCGTCCCAAGCAGCGATATGGCGCTTTAATTGCAGGCTTTCCTTGCCCTTAGAGCGGCGAAGAAGGTTGCTAGC
>CAIQVS010000080.1 GCA_903875345.1 uncultured Pseudomonadota bacterium
GCTCCTCAACGGGCGACTGCTGTCTCTAAAGCGGTGACCACTGATGCTTGCTTTCAAGCGCATTGACAAACTGCGCCGTCAATTCCGGCTTTTCTGCCACAACATTGAGAACAGCCGCCACCGCCGGTATCTTGCCGTCATCGGCCAGAGAAAGTGTGGCAGTTCTGAGTATCTCTGGATGCGTATCAGCAAGGGACGAAATGATTTTCGCCGTCACTTCCGGATGGCTAACGGTAATTTTGTCAATGATGGCAGCGGCGGTTTGCGACGCCAATTCCGGACTGATTTTCGCCAAAACATCGATTACGCCGGTTGCGGTTTTTGTCGCCAGTTCCGGCCTGTTATCTTTGGCCAGCGCCTCGACGACCTGAGCGACGATTTGCGAGTTTTTGTTTTCGGCAAGGGCTTTGATCGCCCGATTGAAATCGGGCATCAACCCTTTGTCGGCAAGAAAGGCCAAGATGCCGCCGATGGTCGCGGCGGCCTTTGGGTCTTTACTCGCCGCCAGGGCGCCGACGAGATTAGCAACCGTAAGGGGACGCCCCTCTTTTTTCAGGGCGGCAAGAATTGGTGTGCGTAAATTTTCCGGAATCTTGTTCAGAATATCATTAAGAACTTTGACATTTACTTTTAACGTCGCACTTTTCTCGATTTTAGATTCCGTCTTTTGCGAAGGATTTTGCAATCCCTTCTTCTGTTCCTGTTTGTTCTGCAATGAACTTTTGAGTTGTTCCAAATGTTGTTTGTATTGCAGCAAGGAATTCCGAACAGCTAGAGATTTCTCCCCCGTCAATTTTGTTCCATCGATCTCTTTAAGCAGTTTATCGATTTGCTTTATGGTAAGTCGGCTGCTCACTGGTAATTGATTAAGAGAGCGCAACATGTTCTGCGCGGCATTTATATTTTCAGCACCCCAGCCACCTTCGCTGAGCATTTTCATAATTTCGGTGCGCAACTTAAAACGTTGCTCCAGCTCGTTTTTTTCCTGCTGGGTCAAAATTTCAGTCGTTACAGCATTAAAATCCCACCAACCACCATTAGGGGATTCAAAGCGCATAGCTGCGGAGCCGGGAAATGCCGTCATGCTGCATCCCCGCCGATTTCGAGCGTCGACAAAATTTGTTGTGTTAGTTCGTCCTCATTTTTGTATGACATCTGCAAGATGACTTGTTGCGATTCTTTTGTTTCGGCAGTGCGGTGCAAATTTTGTAAAAGCCGTGCGACGAGTTTTCTCAACTCATCTTCATGCCCATCCACTTCCGAGAGGGCAGCAACAAAATCGTTCGCGGCCTTGGCCAGCGTCGTCTCGATACGCAGATCGAGCGTTTCGTATGTGTCGCAGAGCGCCTGCACAGCGCGTTGCAAGTCGGGCGGCAGAGAGTGAACTGGCACCAGCTCGGCTTCAGGCGCGACTTTCCCATGCTCGGCCAAGACCTGATCGTGCTGCTGGAAAATTTCATCTATGGATATATCTTCGTCTCTACCTTCCGGTAGAGCGATGTCTTTCTTTTCTTTTGCCAAGAGGTACGCTCGTCAAAACGGAGTTACAAAACGGCATAAGCTTTCAAGGCATAAGCCTGAAACTATGCGCTGGGCTCAGTTAGGCGAGACGAAGGGGTGGGCCGCGCGGCCACGCCGAGGCTAGAGAAACTGACCGAATAACATCGGTCTTTGGCCGGAATAATAGTTCTCTCCAAAACAGCAATAATGCTAAGGCCAGAATTGCGACGGGCAGCGCTGAACTGTTAATGCCGGCAAAAGGACACAGGGTCGTTATTGTTTTTGAAGTTTTATGGCTGGTCTCATTTTTACCGCTGTCATTAACAGGTTTTTGATGGTCATCAACAAGCATTTCTGCATGGTGATAGCCTGAGCAAATCGTGATTTTGTAAACGCCATGCTGCAGAGCGTCCATGTCCGGCATAAAGCCAACCGGAATCACCACCTTGAACAACAAGGTGAGGCACAGCAGTGTGGCAATAGCTCTATTTTTGATCAAATTCCGCATGGTGAGTGATTCTTACCATAACTAGCAATAAATCAACAGCATCAAGTAAATAGCCGAGAAAAAGCTTTATTTGATGAATCGAGAAAGCGAAAGGCAAAAAAGACTATGGCACCTGCCCACCGCGAACAAACTTCTCATAGGTGTCCATTAGCCCACCATCTTCATCATCAATTTGAGCAAATCTGCTCGGTGGATCATCCGGATAAAGCAACAGAGACACTGTCATCTCACCTCTTTTGCCGAGGATGGTCATCTCGTGAACTTCTTCTTGTCCCGGCCATATGCCCTTTGGGTGAAGGATGCCACTGCGATTATCAACCAGTGGGTCTTGGCGCGCAGCAAGGGACAGCTTAGGCAGCTCTGTCGTTGGGCCGCTGCGTGACCTATAGAAAATTCCCGACAACAAAAGTTCTTTGCTCGACCATGCCCAATCGATATAGCCATCGCGGCCAAAAACGATCATTGCGCGTTTACCGCAGACATCGAGCCATTTAAGAGTTGCCGCGCTGAGAGATACCGCATAACGATCGGCCAGATGGCACATCAGATCCATACTCGGTTTATGGCCTTTAATCTGCGCCCTAAAATCGTCGAGTGGCATCAAAAAAAACGAGGCAAATGTATTGGCTTGGCCCTCGATTTCGCCGCGTTCTTCATCCCAGTCGAGCATAGATCTGGATGAGCATTGCAAACCATCCGGAAAAGCCGCCCGATGAAGCAAATAATGCCCAAATTCGTGCGCCAAGGTGAAATTCTTGCGACCGGAAGACTGAATGTTCTCGTTATAAAAAATGCCCCATTCGTTTTTGCGCTCAGGATGTCTGAACAGCGCGCCTTCAAAATTATTCGATGTTTTAATTCCTTCGAAGGCCGTTATGGGGGCATCTGGAAAGGCGTGCTTGGAGAATTCATGGGCGATATCAACGATATTAATGGGGAAACGCTGCAGCCCATGCGCTGCCGTGAAGGCATTTAACAATTTTGTAAGATGGATCGCCCATTGCTGCGGAGTTTTCGGCAGGTTCATTTTTTCTTACTCCATCGATCAATGGTGTCTTGGATGGTTTTTTGATCTTCTGGGTCTAGCTTCTTGAAGCTACGAAATAGTGCGTTCTTAAGAACTTCATCGCCTGGTTTGGTCGACCCTTCATCTAACAAATAATCCGCTGTTATCCCCAGTGCCGCCGCTACCGTCGTCAGTTTCTCTGCCGAAGGTTTTCGGGTGTCACGGTTTTCAAGTTCCCAAAGGTAGCTTTTGCTGGAGCCGGTGATTTCGGCCAGCTTATCGAGGGAATATCCCTTATCTTGCCTACATTTCCTAAGTTTGTCGCCAAGTCGTGATGTCACGGCTGTTTCCTCCTGCATATTATGGTGGTCAAAAATCGTTCGACGTATATCGAACGATTATGTACTTGACAAGAGTATTGCGAAGTCGTTCGATGTACACCGAACAAAA
>CAIQVS010000081.1 GCA_903875345.1 uncultured Pseudomonadota bacterium
CGCATAAGCTAGGCGGCCAACGGGCTTCAGCGCTTTCTTGCAAAGATGCATATTTAGCCTTGAAGGATTAGCTGTACCCAAAATGGCTTTGGCGCGCACCACCTCATCCATGGAGCCATGGGCCATAACCAGAAATCCGTCGACTTTAACCGCCTCTTCATATTGAACGACGCTATCCTTAGGAATGCCGATGCTGTAGATAGCGGCGCCAAGAGCACTAAAAGTACCAACGACAAGCGCATTATCTATAGCCGCGATAACAGCTGAAGCCAGATACCCAAGAACGACGACATTACCGATAACAGGAACTGTCATAAACAAGCCACCGAAGAAAAGTCCCCAAAGACCGCCCCAGAACGCGCCACATAAACCCCAGAATTTGACTCGGTCGCCGACATTATAAAAACCAACGACTTTTTCTTCGGTATGGTAGCCCTTGCCGATGACACTGAGATTCTTCATCTCAAAACCATCTTGAGCCAGCTTTCTAATGGCCGTTTCTGCTTCTTGGTGATCCTTAAAGACAGCCACGACTGAGTCAACTATTTCCATCCGACGCTCCTAGTTATTTTTTTGTTGGATTTCTGATGAAAGATTTTTGCGTGCCGATCCGCATCCTGACTGTGGCCTTTACTCCGGTCGCTTTCCTTGGGTTCTGTTTGTTGTGTGGCGGGCATATCCTCAAGTTTCAGTTTGCGCTTTTTTTGACCAAACATGAGTCGTGTGACGGGAGAATGAGCAGTCATGATAGCCTCTATGTTTTTTTATGGTTTCAGTGACTCTGCTGGGTGCTATTTGTATTGCTATGCCAATCTCATGTTTGTGTTTTGACATTCGTCAAATGCTATTGGCTATCGCGGCTATTTGAGTGGCTTTTTTCAATTGTACTGGAATTGTCTTCGGGTTGTATATTCCACCAACCGCCACCCAGCGCTGCAAATAGAGCAACAGTATCTTGATAACGTGCGGCAATAGTCTGAAGCTTAGCAATCTTGGCTTGATGGGCTTGCACATCGGCGTTCAGCACGTCGAGATAGGTATTAAGACCGGCTTTGTAATTAGCCTGCACGAGATGCAAGGTTTGTTCGGCAGTCGATAGTGCTTCATCTTCCGCCTGCAACGTCGCCGCATCATGATCGAGCGCATGAAGCGTGTCAGCGACTTGAGCGAAAGCACCGAGGACGGTCTGGCGATAAAGCGCCATCGCCTGCTGGAAAGTTTCCGTAGCGGCCTCTCGTTTGAACCACAGCGTTCCGCCATCAAAGATCGGGGTCGTCAGCCCCGCACCGAAGCTCCAGAAATTCCCGGCGGCAGCAAATAAATTGTTTGTTGCATTGCTGTTAGTACCATAACCGCCATTCAACGTGATGCTTGGCAGCATCGCGGCTGTCGCTACGCCGACATTGGCGCTTGCGGCATGAGCCGTTGCCTCGGCGACCAGAATATCAGGACGTTGTCGCACCAGATCGGATGGTACGCTGATCGGCAGATCGTTGGGCAAAGTGAAATCGGTCAAACTCACTTCCGGTTGGGTTTCTTCGGCGGGAGTGTGCCCGGCAAGAGTCGCGAGCAAATCGTCGGTCTGCGCGAGTTTTTGCTCAAGCGGCGGTAACGTCGCCTCGTAAGACGCAAGCAGGCTGCGGAGGCTCAAAACATTCGAATAGGGAACGGTGCCTGCTTTCTCTTGAAGCCCCGCCAATTTAACTTGCTCTTTTTGCATGACGATGAGTTGTTTTGTCGCTTCGATTTCATCGTGATAAGCGGCCTTGGCGATCACCGTGTTGGCGATGTTGGCTGAGAGCGTTAAATACGTCGCCTGTTCCGTCGCGCGCGCCATATCAACTTCGGCACCAAGATTTTCTATCATGCGCCGCTCGCCGCCCCAGATATCGATGGCATAGCTGACGGTCGCTGAAAGTGTAAATAGATTGAAGATGCTGCCGGATGATTTCTGCCCCAATGCAGCGGGTGAGGATCGCTGCCGCGAAGCTCCGGCATCACCGTTGATGTCGGGGAAGAAAATGCCATAGCCGCTGCGCAAATTATCCTGGCTTTGACGAAGATTTGCCCCCGCTGCCTCGAGTCCTGGATTGTTGGCTTTGGCTTCTTCCAATATCGCGTCAAGCTTCGGTGATTTGAAAAGATGCCACCAGGCAGAATCAACTTCTGCGCCAGGAGTAAATCTCTGCGTAGTGCCTTCGGCCTCGACGGTCTTTGTTGGATCAGTGCCATGTGTGTAATGCGTAACCGGCGGCGCGTTGGGAGAAACAAAATCAGGCCCGACGGCGCACGCCGACAGAGCACACAAAAGCGCTGTACCGTAAAGTGCAGCGAACTTTGTGAGCAAGCGAGACGACCGTCCCATGTTATTTCTCGCCAACATAAACATCCACCAGCTGACCAGGATAAAGATTCATATCTTTTGGTTTGTCAAAACGAAAAATCACCGGCAAAACGCGGACGTCAACCCGTTCCTGCCGCTGATCGGAAAGTTCGATCTTTGGTGAGACATAGGGCTGGATGCGCTCGAAAGTTAGCGGCATATGCGTATCGGTGCCACGGATGAACATCTGGGCATCCATCTTTGCCGGATCAGCGATGCTGTGAATTAAAATTTCGTCGATATAAGCTCGGACTTGCAACTGGCCGTCCGGTGTGCCCATGACGATCAGTGGGTTCATCCCTTGCGTGTAGGAATCATAAGCGCCTTGCGGCGAGACATAACTGCCGACAGCGGCTTGAAGCGTAAGGACAATCCCATCCGCAGGAGCTTTGATCGTATATTTAGCGAGCAATGCCGCAGAAGATGCCGCAGCTTTTAGCAAAGCATCATATTGCTTTTGCTGGTTTTCGATGTCGTAACTCCACGCGCCTGCTTTGATCAGGTCGTATTGCTTCTGAACCACCTGTAAATTTGTAGCGGCTATTTTCTCGGCATTACGTGCGTTATCGAGCACATCATGGCTGACGGATTTTGGGTCAAGCTTGAAGGACTTTTCTTGCTTGGCGAGTTGATCTTCCGCGTTTTTAAGAGTTGCCTTGGCATTCTCGACCTGCGCTGTTGCTACATCGAGATTTTCCGGTCGCGGCTGCGCTTTCAACTCATTTAATAACGCCAAAGCTGCTTCGGCTTGGGCTTGTTGCTGTTCGACCGTCGCCTTTTGCACCGAGTCATCAATCGTCAAGAGCGGATCGCCTTTTTTAACCTTGCCTCCTTCGACAACAAGAACTTCCGTGATCGGCCCAGGAACTTCGGGATAGATATTGATGTTTTCACCTTGCGCCAGGATACTTTCGACAATGCCTTCAGCGTAAATTCCTTTGGTGTAGGGATTGGCTGCAGGATTAAAGGTGGGCGGCAGCGCCTTCGGCTGCTCACTAAAGATGTAGGCGCTGACGATCGCTAGAATCAGGCCGATGGCCGACACGATAAAAATGATCTTATTGCGCATTCAAACTCTCCTTCTTGATGTCGATATCCTTAAGTTTGCCGTCTTCCATGCGCATGATGCGGTCGGCAAACTCATAGATGCGGCTGTCATGGGTGATAATTATGATGCACCGTCTGTCGGTGAGGATGTTTTTCCTCACGAAACCGACGATATTCCGGCCAGTGTCGCCGTCGAGCGAGGCTGTTGGTTCATCGAGAATAAGGATGTCCGGACGGCTGATGATGGCGCGTGCAATAGCGACCCTTTGCTGCTCACCACCGCTGAGCTTGACCGGCGGCAATTCCGCACGCCCCTTTAAGCCAACGATTTCTAAATTTGTTACCGCTTCCTGGATTGACTCGTCCCAGTTGCGTTTCTGCAGAATGAGAGGGATGGCAACATTCTCGGCGGTCGTCAGGCGCGGAAACAGATGATAGTCCTGAAACACGAAACCGATTTTGTGCAGACGAAAGTCGGCAAGATCGTCGGTCGATAGGCTCCATATATCGATATTTTCGATCTTCACGGAACCTGCATCCGGCTTCAGAATGCCGGAGATCATACTCAACATAGTTGTCTTACCACTACCGGAAGGGCCGACGACATAGAGAATCTCACCGAAATTGGCGTTAAATGTAACATCCTGAACAGCCTTGGTGAGCGCCTCGCCTTGGCCGAAAGATTTGCTGACACCCGTAACTTGAATGGCAATTTCAGACATGACTAACCCCGGAAGATGTCGAAGGGTTCGATCTTCAGAACCTTCCGTACACCGATGTAGCCGGAGATTGCCGCGATGATAACCACCATGACAAAGGCAAGACCAAGATTGAGATAGGTGATCATTGCTGCGTAGTCGGGCAGATAAAGACGCGCTAGCCATATCATGAGTGAGCAAAGGCCTACGCCGAAGCCATAGCCTGTTAGGGCAACAAAAAACGCCAGAAACAGGATCATCGAAACAAGTTCGCTGCCCTTGGCGCCGATGGCTTTAAGCGCACCGAACTTTTCAATATTTTCCAGAATAAAGGTGTAAAATGTTTGTCCAGATATGGACATGCCGATGATAAAGCTGATGATTGTCATCATCAGCATATTGGTGCCTATGCCGGTCTGGTAGGTATAGAAACTCGAAATCTTCTGGATGAAATCATCTTTTGTAAGTGCCAGATATCCTGCCGCCTTGACCTGCTGTTTGATGACAGCGACATCCTCCGGAGTTTTTGGCTCAACCAAAAGGTAGGAAATCGTAAAACGGGAATTA
>CAIQVS010000082.1 GCA_903875345.1 uncultured Pseudomonadota bacterium
GCTGAAGATGCCCGCCACCGGAACCGGCAGCTACCCGCCGAGCAGCTACAGCAACCCGCCGTCGGGCGGCTGGACCCCGACCGACTGGGTGCCGTTGATCGCGGATCCGGACGCCGGCTACCCGATCGTCGGCTACACCACCGTCGAGTTCGCCCAGTGCTACGCCAACCCCGTGGTCGCCGCCGCGCTGGAGCTGTTCATCAACGGCAACATCAGCACGACCGCGATCCCGAGCTTCATCTCGGGCATCGGCTCCGGCACCATGGTGGCCGACAACGGCTTCGTGCCGGTGGCCAAGCCCATCGCCAAGGTGATCACCGCCCACATCCTCACCAACACCGGCAAGCCCCCCAGCAAGAGCAAGCCGGCGGGGACCCAATGGAACACCGACATCCAGAACTCCAACATCTGCATGGGCAGCGTGACCGGCCGCTGATCGCGACCTGACCGGACGTGCCTAGAGGGGCGGCCCCACGGGGCCGCCCCTTCCTGCTCGAACGCTCCCGGCCTTGCCGGGCACCGCGAACGACGCGCGCCTGCTCTCCGCCGGCATCCCCCCCTCCAGCGGGGGCGGATTGGATCTGCGCAAATATCCTGGTTTTACTTGCCGCTCTGTCGTCTTTCTTGAGGGCCCCGGCCAGCACCGCCGCCTCCGCGAATCGGAGGATCGCCACAGATTAACTTTGGTGTTTTGTCGGGCACTTTCTTCACCTGATTGCCATTGTTCCAGAAGCGTTTGCTCTTGCGTTGTTGGTTAACAGAAGGCACAAACCACCTTGCTCCTTCGGCTTACGGTGGGGCGTTATCTGGTGACATCTGAAAGAAGGAGCCACACTGGCGAGGCACAGGGAAGCACGAAAAATTGGCTCGGAAACGCAGCGCCTGGCGCACGAGCGTTTTTCTGACTTGCGGGGCTGGTTTTTTGTCAACTGTTGTCCGTCTGCACGGGCGAAGGTGACTTTCTTCTCGTATCCTGCTAAAGGGTATCGAAGATAGGCTAGATTTCTGGAGGATCCGTATCGATGGACGGCGTCATCGAGGTCGCTGCCGCAGCGCAGGAAAGCTTTTTTTTCGGCAGTACTGTGGTAATCACTGGCGCGGCCGGAAGCATCGGCAGAGAACTCCTGCAGCATCTGCTCTCGGCTGGCGCGGGCCTGGTCCGGGCGCTGGATAATAATGAAAATGGGCTTTTCGAACTCCATTCCATTTACCGGAATGAGCCGCGCGTTGATGTCGCGTTTTGCGACGTCGCGTCTCTCGCTCAACTGCAGCGCCTTTTCATGGGTGCTGACTTCGTGTTTCACCTTGCCGCATGCAAGCATGTGCCTGTCTGTGAACGGATGCCCTCCGCGGTTACGAAGGTAAACATCGACGGTGTTGCCAATGTCGTCGAGGCGGCGCTGTACAACCGAGTGAAACGCCTGCTGTTTACGAGCTCGGACAAAGCCGTATATCCGACCAACGTCATGGGAGCGTCGAAGCTGCTCGGAGAGCGTATCGCAATCGACGCCAACAGGCGCAACGGTACGACGCTCGTGACGTGTACCCGGTTCGGAAATGTCCTTGGTTCGCGCGGTTCCGTGGTTCCCATTTTTTCTGACCAAATCCGCGCCGGCGGCCCCGTCACCGTCACATCAACGGAGATGACGCGCTTTTTTATGACGATCCCGTCGGCGGTGGAGATGATCGTCGACGCGATTATACACAGTCGAGGGGGTGAAATTTTCGTCCCTAAAATGCGTGCAATTCGCATCGAAGATCTTGCGCGGGTTATGATCTGTCTTTTGGCCCCGGTTGGGGGATTTAAACCCGAGAATATTAAAACTCATATCATGGGGCCGCGGTACGGTGAAAAGCTCTACGAGGATCTTATTACCGAAGAGGAATCGGCCGTCGCCCTTGAAGTCGACAAGTATATTATCGTCTTGCCGCGCCACAGTTCAGGTTTTTCGGCGGGCGGCGGGAGCTACAGCCGTTTGGGGATAGGCGCGCCGGTCAACAGAACATACAATTCGCGAGTCGAAAAGCCAGCGAGTTCCGTCGAAATAGCTTCTTTGTTGTGTCAGGCAAAATTGGCCCCCCGACACATGGCCGCGCTGGTCACCCCGTCGGTGGTCGCGGCCTAGCGCCGGAGACTCTTTCCGATTTCATTAGGATGAACAATGCGCGTTATGGTTCTCGGAGGCGATGGATATCTCGGCTGGCCCACCTCGATGCGATTTGCGATGGAGGGGCACGAGGTTACAGCAATTGACAATTACGCTCGCAGGCGAATTGCGGCCGACACAGACTCGGATGCGCTTTTTGAAAATCCCGACCTTGAAAAACGAGCCGCGCTATTTCGCGGCGTCTCCGGTCGCACTATTAACGTGTCGATTGGAGACTGTGCGGATTGGGAATTCTTTTCAGAGATTGTAAATGTGTTTCGACCGGAAGTTATTATACACTTCGCAGAACAACCATCTGCCCCCTACTCGATGATGAACGTTGAGGCGGCGAAATTTACGCTCAACAATAACCTTAACACCACCTTTAATGTCGTGGCGGCAATGGCCAACTTTCTGCCCGATTCGCACCTCATTAAATTAGGGACAATGGGAGAGTACGGCACTCCAAATATCGACATTGAAGAGGGCTGGCTTGACGTCGAGCACGGCGGACGCCGACAAAGGTTCTTGTATCCGCGGCAGGCAGGAAGCCTATATCATACAACCAAAATTTTGGATACGGACCTTCTTTGGTTTTACGTCCGCACCTACAACCTCCGGGTTACCGATTTGATGCAGGGGCCGGTATATGGCATCTCGACACCGGAGGCAGATCTCGACCGACAACTTTATCCGAATTTCCACTATGATGACATCTTTGGGACAGTTATCAACCGTTTCGCTGTTCAGGCGATTGCCGGAGTACCGCTAACGGTATATGGAAAGGGGGGGCAAACGCGTGGCTATATCAACCTGCTCGACACTCTCCAATGCATTGAGCTTGCCGCCCGCAGCCCTGCTTCAAACGGGGAACTACGAATTTTTAATCAGCTAACTGAGACATTTAGCGTCAATGAGTTGGCCGCGCGGGTTCAAAGAGTGGCCACGAACCTGGGGTTTAGGGTGGAGATAAAGTCTATCCCAAATCCCCGCAAAGAACTCGAGGAACACTATTACAACCCCAAATACACAGGCCTCAGAGAACTTGGGCTGATTCCCCACCTGTTGTCTGACGAGGTGCTTGCTGATTTCATAGAGAAAATCGTCGATTATAAGGATAAAATACGCGTTGAACGGATTGTTCCGCGCGTCAAATGGAGTTGAGGCGCCGAGAACGCCCTCAAGGGACGGCCCGTCATACAAGCCGCTTGAACCCCTCAAAGGGGCGAGCAGTTACACGACCGCGGCCACGACTTGCGGCTTGTGCGGCAAGCGATGCCGGATTCAGTCGGTTGAAGAGGCGCTGGCCAAGCAAGACAAGCCGGGAGCCTATGATAGGCGTCCGCGACGCGCGGACGCCAGATCAGGTACATAACTGTCACCAGCCGCAACCTGCGGCAGCGTGAATTTTGCCGCCGTTGTCGGGGCATCGCTCCGGTCGGGCTACGCCCTCCCTGCCAGGGCCAGCCCGCGCTCGCCCGAAAGCCCGGGCGAGGGTGAGCAGATACCTTTTTTCAGCCCAGATTACGAAGGTCTTGTAAACTCCCAACCTCTACAGATGAAACATCGAATTCCATTTTTGCCTCCAATTCCACAACTTGTAAATCGCA
>CAIQVS010000083.1 GCA_903875345.1 uncultured Pseudomonadota bacterium
CATGTGACATGTATGTGTATTTCGCTCCTTTGTCGTTTAAGGGAGCGCAGCAGCATTTTCTGCCGTACGATGCCGGGGAGTATCTTAGACTTGGCGAAGTATTGCGCTTTTCTGCCCCTGATGCCGAGAAAGGAATAGGGCATTATTTTTCCGGCGGGTTCGAGAGAATTTCTTTCGCGGATTTTCGCGCTCTGATGCATGAGAGGGTAGAGGGCGGTCTTGACGCCGTTCTGCTAAAGCCGGAAACGCCGCAGCCTCTTCCTGTGCCGGAGACTGCCCCTGTGCGCGGCAGTAGAGCCGGACCGAATGGAACCTTTGTGCGGGCAACGCCTACGCCTATAAGCCGCCTTGCCGCATGATAGCGTGGTGGGTGGGTTAAGGCAGATACTACAGTTCTAAAATCTATGGCATTGTCAGGTGTGTTTGTTGGTCTGCGCCTTGTCTGTCCCGAAGCTACAGTTTGAGTATGTCCTCAGGCGGCAAGCATTCAACGAAACTTGAAGGGTAAAGCATGCTTTTTTTGCTGTTTTTTGGATCGTACAGCACGGTCAAGCAGTTGGTTACCTGTCTTAGATTATCGGTGTTTCGGCCATATTTTACATCAGCAATCGTTGGCAAATATTTGTTTTTTCCTTGTATGGTTTTTCCGTTGTGATCGATAAATTCATACGTCGCCACGGTACATCTTGTTTTGCCTATATTGCGTTCTTCCTCGGCAATAATGGTAGCCTCAGCAGGGGTGCCCCACTCCACCAATTTTTTGTTTTTCAAATAAAGTGGCATGGTGATCAGGAAGAGGAGGCCATATGTGCAAGAAAGAACCAAAGGAAGCATGATGAATAGGATGTTCCAAGGATTCTGTTTGTGTATGTGGTCATTAATATTAACTGCAGATTGGTTGGGGTTTGTCTTGTTGTAAAGTATGGGTACTTTGTCGCCAATATTTAGACTCATGAATTCTTTTTCCGATATATATTTGGACTTCTGAAACGAAGTTTGTTTCCCATCGCGAGAAGGTGCATCGAAGCGGTAACTCAGTGAGTAAACATAGCTGTTTTTGCTTTTGCTGATATTTTTGGCTGCTATGGTCGCTTCAGTGGAAAATCCTTCAGCTTTTAAGGTGGCTGCCTCCGCAGCTTGATCGTAAACGATCATTGCCCCCATAACGGAAGGTAATGAGAAGAGAATAGCTATAAATATAATGATTCCTTTAAAATTTGATTTCATCTGACAGCGTCGTGGCGGCGGCAGTTGCAGTTCTTTTGGCGGTGACCAAGGATCCATAGTGGAAAAATCTCCTTTGCATGGAGGGCGACCCTCAAGCCGACGTATCAACCTTCGGCGCGATTTGAGCGCCACCCTTGGCCACCGCGACAAGCGCCTCGCGCAACAGGCGGTCATGGATGACGTAGCCGGGTTGCAGGACTTGCACCACGGTTCCAGTGGGATTGGACGGGTCATCGATTTCCAGCATGGCGCGGTGGAAATTCGGATCGAAAATCTGACCGAGCGGCTCGATCTTGCGAATGCCGAACCGCTCCAGAATAGCTTGCAACTGGCGCTCCGTGGCATCAATCCCAGCGACAAGGTTTTTTACCGCCGGGTCCTCGCTGTCTTTCGGCGTGGCCTCCAAAGCGCGAACGAAATTGTCGGCGACGTTCAGCATTTCTTTGGCGAAGTTTGTAATGGCGTACTTCGCCGTGTCCTCGCGCTCCTTGGCGGCGCGGCGGCGGGTGTTCTCGGCCTCGGCCAGAGCGCGCAGCAACTGATCTTTCAGAGTGGCGATTTCAGCCTGAGCGCCTTGCGTCGATGCAGCTTCGGAGGCGTCGGCTGGCGTCGCGTCATCATTCATTTCGGGTTTTGGTTGGGCTTCGGTCATGGCAATCCATAAAGGGGTTGGGGCAGTTCCTTATAGTCACGGGCTATACATAGTATAACCCACCCCGTTTTCCAACCCTTGTTAAGTCCTTTACCGC
>CAIQVS010000084.1 GCA_903875345.1 uncultured Pseudomonadota bacterium
CTGGTTGATCTGTTGAATCCGCAAAAATAACCCAACAGGCGACAGCCCAATGACAAAGCTTTTCTCCCATAGATTCTACAAAAAACATCGTCATTCCGGAAAAATCGCTTTTTTGCTCTTGCAAAAATGCGATTTTGTCCGGAATCCCGTTTTCTGTTTTTTCAAAGGTGGAATGGCGACGGCTTGTTTTCTTCTCCTGTTGTCGCTCGCATCTGCGATGGCACAGGAAGCGTCCACCGGAATTGCCCTGCACGGCGATCCCAAATACCCGGCCAACTTTCAGCATTTTGATTACGTCAATCCCGACGCCCCGAAAGGCGGCGATTTGCATCTGTCGTCGCTCGGCACGTTCGACACGGTCAATCCCTTTACGCTCAAAGGCGTTGCCGCCGACGGCAGCGATATGGTTTTCGAAACGCTGATGGCCGGTTCCGCCGACGAGCCGTTCAGCCAATATTGCTGGATCGCTGAAAGCGTTACCATTGCGCCCGACCGCACTTGGGTATCGTACAAAATCCGCAAGGAAGCGCGTTTCCATGACGGCACATCGATCACGCCCGACGATGTGATTTTTTCGTTTGAAACCCTGCGCGACAAAGGCCACCCGCGTTATCGCAGCTATTACAAGGACGTCGTAAGGGCTGAGAAAACAGGCGATTACGAGGTTAAGTTCACGTTCAAGGACACGAAAAACACCGAGCTTCCGCTCATCATGGGGCAACTGCCGGTCTTTTCGAAAACCTATTGGCAGGGCAAGAATTTTGCCGCGACGACGCTTGATCCGATCCTCGGCAGCGGTCCCTATGTGATCGATACGATGGAGCCCGGACGCACGATCACTTATAAGCGCGTCAAGGATTGGTGGGCGAAAGATTTGCCGGTCAATCGCGGACGCTACAATTTCGACACGATCCGCTTCGATTATTATCGCGACAGCACAGTCGCGCTCGAAGCGTTTTTTGCCGGGAAATACGATTTCCGGCTGGAAAATATCGCCAAGAACTGGGCGTTGGCCTATGACATGCCCGCCGTCAAACAGGGCTTGATTAAAAAGGAATCCCTGAAAAACGAATTGCCGTCCGGGATGCAAGCTTTCGTCTTCAACATGCGCCGCCCCCTGTTTCAGGATCGCCGCGTGCGCGAAGCCCTGAACTACGCCTTCGACTTCGACTGGGCGAATAAAAACGTCGCCTTCGGCGCCTATGAACGCACGCAAAGTTATTTCGACAATTCGGAACTGGCGGCGAAGGGGTTGCCTTCGGCGGATGAGCTGAAAATTCTGGAGGCCTATCGCGGCAAAGTTCCGGATGAACTTTTTACCCAAGCCTTCCATCTGCCGACGACCGACGGCAGCGGCGATAACCGCGACAATCTGAACAAAGCCGCCGCGCTGCTGCATGAGGCCGGATGGACGCTCAAGGACGGCAAGCTGGTCAACACCGCCGGACAGCCCTTCACATTCGAGATTATCGACGCCGAACCGATGTTCGAGCGCTGGATACAGCCCTTTATCCGCAATCTGGAACGGCTTGGAATCACCGTCACGTTCCGCATCATCGATCTGTCGCAATATCAAAACCGCATGAACAATTTTGATTTCGACGTGACGATTTCGGTCTTTGGCGAAGGGTTGTCGCCGGGCAACGAGCAAATGGATTACTGGTCGTCCGAAATGGCCAACACCAAAGGCAGCCGCAACCTGATCGGCGTCAGCGATCCCGTCGTCGACGATCTGCTGAACAAACTGATCCACGCCAAGACCCGCGAGGATCTGGTGACCGTCACCCACGCGCTCGACCGCGTGTTGCTGTGGCAATACTACGTGATCCCGCAATGGCATATCGGCGCGTTCCGCATCGCCTATTGGGACATGTTCGGCCAGCCCAAAATCGCGCCGAAATACGGCCTCGAAAATGTCGACGGCTGGTGGTTCGATGCCGCCAAAGCCGCGCGGATTGCCGGAGCGCAAAAGCGGGATCGGTAAACATACGAGCCTTCTCTCAACGTCATTCCGGACAATTTTCTTTTCGTCGCGGTGGAGCGAAGCGACAACCGACGAAAGAAAATTGATCCGGGATGACGTTAAAGTGTTGCCCCCTGACAATTCTCACGCCGCCAGCGCCACCAGTTCCGCCAGAGTCTTTTTCATCCCAGTCAACCGTTGCGCCGCGTCGTCCCACGCGCGTATGACGACGAGTTTCTGATCGGGACGCACCTTGACCGTTCCGGCCTGCCGCGTGATCCAAGCGATCAGGCGATCCGGTCGCGCGAATTGATCCTTGCGGAAGGCAATCACCGCGCCCTTGGGACCGGCGTCGATTTTCTCGATGCCCGCCCGACGGCAGAGCTGCTTGACGTTCACAGTTTGCAGCAAATTCTCGACCTCCGGCGGCAGAGCGCCAAAACGGTCGATCATCTCGGCGGCGATCATCTCCGTTTCGCCATCGTCGGCGACATCGGCCAAACGCCGATAAAGCCCAAGCCGCACGTTCAAATCGGACACATAAGTTTCCGGTATCAGCACCGACATGCCGAGATTGATTTGCGGAGTCCAGCGTTCGTCCGCCAATGCCGCCTCGGCGCCTCCTGCCCGCGCGGCGGCGACGGCGTCCTGCAGCATCTGCTGATAAAGCTCGATGCCAACCTCGCGGATTTGCCCCGATTGCTCCTCGCCGAGCAGATTGCCTGCGCCGCGAATGTCCATATCGTGGCTGGCGAGCTGAAATCCCGCGCCGAGTTGATCAAGCGTCTGGATCACCTCCAGCCGTTGCAGCGCCGTCGGCGACAAAGCCGCCGTCGGCGAATACGTCAGATAGGCGTAGCCGCGCAGTTTCGCCCGCCCGACCCGCCCGCGCAGTTGATAGAGTTGCGCGAGGCCGAACATATCGGCGCGATGAAGGATGATCGTGTTCGCGTTCGGAATATCGAGTCCGGACTCGACGATGTTCGTCGCCAGCAACACGTCGAATTGTTTGGCGTCGAAAGCGGTCATAATGTCGTCGAGCTGCACCGCGCCCATGCGCCCGTGCGCCGACTGGAACTTCACTTCGGGAACCAGCTCGCGCAACTGTTCTTCGAGAGCGGCCAAATCCTCGATGCGCGGACAGACGTAATAGGATTGGCCGCCGCGAAAATGCTCGCGCATGATCGCGTCGCGGATCACCATCGGATCATAGGGCAAAACAAACGTGCGCACCGCGAGCCGATCCATCGGCGGCGTGGCGATGAGGCTGAGTTCACGCACGCCCGACATCGCCAGTTGCAGCGTGCGCGGAATCGGCGTGGCGGTGAGCGTCAACACATGCACCTCGGCGCGCATCTGCTTCAGGCGCTCCTTCTGCTTGACGCCGAAATGCTGCTCCTCGTCGATAATCATCAGTCCGAGATTGCGGAATCCGATCTCCTTGCCGAGCAGCGCGTGCGTGCCGATGACAATATCAACGCGGCCTTCCTTCATATCCTCTTTCGTCTGTTTCGCCTCCGCCGCCGAAACCATGCGCGACAGTTGCGCGATGCGCACCGGAAAACCGGCAAAGCGGCGCGCGAAATTGTTGGTATGTTGACGCGCCAGCAACGTCGTCGGAACGACCACCGCGACCTGCAGCCCCGCCTGAATTCCGGCGAACGCGGCGCGCAGAGCAACCTCGGTCTTACCGAAACCGACATCGCCGCAGACCAGCCGATCCATCGGCTTGCCGCTCGCGAGATCATCGAGAACGCTCTCAATCGCCTTGGCCTGATCTTCGGTTTCCGGATAGGGAAAACGCGCGGCGAATTCTTCATACGCGCCTTCGGGAACGGTGATGACTTCGCCCTGCCGCAACTCGCGCGCGGCGGCGATTTTCATCAAGGCTTCGGCCATATCCTTGAGGCGTTTTTTGACGCGAGCTTTCCGCGATTGCCAGCCGACGCCGCCGAGCTTGTCCAGCGACGCGCCCGATTCCGCCGAGCCGTAGCGCGTCAGCACATCCAGATTTTCGACCGGCACGAACAACTTGTCGCCGCCATCATAGACCAGCTTGACGCAATCATGCGCCAGATTGAAAACCGTGACGGTTTCCAACCCTTCGTAACGCCCGATGCCGTGTTCGGCGTGAACGACAAAATCACCCGGATTCAGCTCGCCGAGATCGATCGTGAATTGTTTTGCGGCGCGGCGTTTCCGAACGGGGCGCACCAGACGGTCGCCGAGAATGTCCTGCTCGGTGATCAGCGCGAGATCCGGCGCGACAAATCCGTGTTCGAGGCCGAGGATGATGAGGCCGACCCGCTTGGCGTCGGATTTTTTCAGCTCCTCCCAGCTCGCCGCCGCCGCCAGCGACGACACGCCGTGCGCCTGCAACACATGCGACAGACGATCGGCGGAGCCTTGGCTGTAACAGGCGATCGCAACGCGGCGGTTATGCGCCTGATGCCCATCGATATAGCTTCGCAAAGCGCCGTACAAGTCGCTGTCCTGCTGCAAGGCGCGAGCGTCAGCGAAATCGCGGCCTTTCTGCCCACTGGCGTCAACGCTATCCGGCACGGCAAACACCGACAACGTCCCGACCGCCCGCTCCGCCAGAGCCTTGTCCAACGCGCCGTGATCGAGGTAGAGCGAGGCGACCGGCGCGGGCTTATAAACCGCCGCCGCGTCGCCTTTGTTCTTCGAGCGTTTGGCCGCCTGATAGAGCGATTGCCGCGCCTGATAAAAATCGTCGATCTGTTGCAGCCGCGATGTGATCGCCTCGTCGGCTTGATAATCGAAGATCACCGCCGCCTGCGGCGCGTAATCGAACAGGCTGTGCAGATGCGGATAGAACAGGCCGAGCCAATGCTCGATGCCGGGAAATTTCCGACCCTGCGTCACGGCTTCATAAAGCGGATCTGTATCGTTCACGGTGCCGAACAATTCACGATAACGCGAACGGAAATGCGCAATGGAACGCTCGTCCGGCAGGACTTCGGAGACGGGATGCAAATAGAAAGCGTCGATCTTCGCCGTCGTCGTCTGCGACAAAGGATCGAATGAGCGGATCGATTCCACTTCGTCGCCGAAGAAATCGAGCCGGATCGGTTCGTCCCGTCCGGGCGGAAACAGATCGACGATGCCGCCGCGCACTGCGAACTCGCCCGGTTCGCGCACCGTGCCAGTCGTGACGTAGCCGTTGGCGGCGAGAAAGGCGCGAAGCTTCTCGACCGGCAGCGCATCGCCGACGGCGACATTCATATCGGCGTGATGCAGCACGTCGGCGGGTAATGTCCTTTGCGCAATCGCGTTGACGGTGGTCAGGATGATGCCGGGTTTCTTAAAGGGTTTTTGCAAGCGGCTGAGCGCGGCGATGCGAGCGCTGACGATGTCGGCGTGCGGCGAAATACGGTCATAGGGCAAACAATCCCACGCTGGAAACGACACGATCTCGACATGCGGCGCGAAGAACGCCAGCGCGTCCGCCATGACCGCCGCGCGCATATCGTCAAGCGCGACGTGGATAACGGGCTTGCCGTGCGAACGCAGCGCGATGTCGGCCAGCACGCGGGCGTCGTGGCCTACGGGCGCTCCGGCGATGACGGCGCGGCCGGGTTTCTCAGGATCGAAGGCGGAGGCGAACATTCCTAATGGACTTTCAAGATCAAGCGCGACGCAGGAGCGGTGGTGTCCCCCTCCCCTTGCGGGAGGGGTTAGGGGCGGGCAAGTGAGTTCAACCCCCTTCGCCTCTTGTCGATTGATAAAACCCTTTCCGGAAAACAACAAATATTTTTCAGATTCTGAAACTTCGGGATATGCAGCAACATCTTGGCCCACCCCTAACCCCTCCCGCAAGGGGAGGGGGACAGACCGCTCTTACTTCCCCTTTGACTCTCCCTCTTTACCCGCTGCGAGCATACCGATGTTCGACCAGCATCCGCATCACTTCGCCGTCCCGCTCGGTAGGCAAGGCGGATTTACCCGTGATCCAGTCATAGAGGTCGGGATCGGTCTGCTGTAAAATCGCTTCATACGCATCAAGTTGCTCCGGCGAAAAGGCAGGCAGATGCCTATCGGCGAAGCTGCCGAGCAGCAAATCCATCTCGCGCGTACCGCGATGCCAGCTGCGAAACCGCAACCGTTCGCGGCGTCGTTCGTCCGTCACATTCGATCTCCCTAAATAGCTCGCTCGTCTCTATAATAAACTACCCCAGAATGCTAGTCTCAGTGTCATGCGCCCCAGTATCCTCTTTCCCCTGTTTGCCAGCCTGTCCTCCCTGCGCGGGGTGGGGCCGAAGCTGTTGCCGTTCTATAAGCGGCTGGTCGGCGAGCAGATCGTCGATCTGCTGTGGCATTTGCCGACGGGGATCATCGACCGCAGCTATAGCCCGCAATTGAAATATGCCGACAAGAACCGCGTCGCGACGCTGACCCTCAACATCGTCGAGCATGACCCGCCGCGCAAACCGAAATTACCTTACCGCATCGTCGGCGTCGATGACACCGATCAGATCATCATCACCTATTTCAACGTCAAGGGCGATTATCTCGGCAAACTCTATCCCACCAACAGCACGGTCGTGGTGAGCGGTTTTCTGGAGCGCTACAAAGCCAATTGGAACATGAATCATCCGGACTACGTCGTGCCGGTCGAGCGCCGCGACGAAATTCCGAAATTCGAAGCCGTTTATCCCCTGACCGAGGGGCTGAGCGGCAAAATGCTGCGCAAGACCGTCGCGCAAGCCTTGGAGAAACTTCCCGATCTTCCCGAATGGAACGATCCGCACCTGATGCAGCGCGAACGCTGGCCGACGTGGAAACAGGCCGTCCTTGCCGCGCACGATCCGAAGTTCGATTCCATGCCCCCCGAAGGCACGATGCGGATTCCGGCGACGCCCGCGACGCGCCGCCTCGCCTACGACGAATTGCTGGCCGATCAGTTGGGCTTGGCTCTGATCCGCCGCCATCACCGCGAGGGCAACAGCCGCGCCTTGCGGGGAACCGGAGCCTTGCAGGACAAACTTACATTCTCCCTGCCCTTCACGCTCACATCGGGGCAGCGGCAGGCGATTGCGGAAATCGGCAAGGATATGGCCGAGGCGAAACGGATGTTGCGTTTGCTGCAAGGCGATGTCGGCTCCGGCAAAACCGTCGTCGCTTTGATGGCGATGTTGCAAGCCGCCGAGGCCGGAACGCAAGCCGCCCTGATGGCGCCAACGGAAATTCTCGCCAAGCAACATCACGCGAAGCTATCGGAGTTTCTGCAACCGCTTGGTCTGGAGATAGGCTTGCTGGTCGGCAAAAGCCGAGGCGCGCCGGAGAGAACGGAAACTTTGGCGCGTCTGGCGAGCGGAGAACTAAAACTCATCGTCGGCACGCATGCCCTGTTTCAGGACGATGTGGCGTTTCAGGATTTGGGGCTTGCGGTCATCGACGAGCAGCATCGCTTCGGCGTCCACCAGCGTCTGCAACTCGCCGACAAAGGACGCGGCGTGGATATTCTGGTGATGACGGCGACGCCCATCCCGCGCACGCTGACGCTGACCGCCTATGGCGACATGGACGCGTCGCGCCTGACCGACAAACCGGCGGGGCGGCAACCGATCGACACGCGCCTGATCGACATGGCGCGGCTGGACGAAGTCATCGGCGGCGTCGAGCGCCAGATCGCGAAAGGCGCGCAGATTTACTGGGTCTGCCCTCTGGTCGCGGAGATGGAGGACAGCGATCTCGCGGCGGCGACCGAACGCGCGGAGTTGCTGGCGGGACGTCTACAAAATTCCCTCCCCCTCGCGGGGAGGGTTAGGGAGGGGGGCACTCCAGATAATAATTTTTCAACAGCAAACGAAGCTTCTTCCCCCCTCC
>CAIQVS010000085.1 GCA_903875345.1 uncultured Pseudomonadota bacterium
CTGTGGTTTCTGGGTGCTATTTTTGCTAACCCATTGATAGAGATTCTCTTTTTCGAAGAGCGAAACGGAGAGGATTTGCAAAATTTCGTAGAGAGATTTTTCGAGCCGCAAGGTTTTTTTGGCAATGGCGGCGATCACGTAAACACTAAGCGCGATCCAGATTTGAGTCTTCACAGCATTTTCCGATGTGCCATAAAACGATTTGATATGGAGATGTTGCTTGATCCATTTAAAAAATAATTCAACCTGCCAACGTTGCTTGTAGAGCGCAGCAGTGATGGGCGCGGGCAGCAAAAAATTGTTATGAGAAAAACAAGAACTTTGCCCGTTTTCTCATCACGAAAACGAATGCGCCGCAACGTCGTTGGATAATTTTTCTCGGCGTTGATGCCTGACAATCGAATGATGTGATCGGAACGCACGCCGGTTTTTGGATCGACGGCAAGAGACGTGACGCGCCGATAAACCATGTTGATTTTGGCGCGTGTGATAAAAAATGCCTTGTGGATTTCGAAACGATAAAGCCGTCGAAAATCGACATAGCCGCGATCCATGATGTAGATGGCTCCAGCTTCGATTGGCAGATCGTCCAACACGACGACATCGCTTATTTTTCCATGTGTGACAATGACTTCTGCGGGGATATTGCCGCGCAGATCAAGTAACGTGTGCATCTTCACGGCGGCCTTGGCGCGACGAAAATGCGCCCACGGAAACAGATTGAGACACAGATCAATTGTTGTCGAATCCAAAGCATATGCCGTGTTCTCAATGTCGACACTGAAGGCATCGCCCGCATAAAGATCACGCGCAATCCGTATCAACTCTTGCGCCAAGTCACGATAAATTTTCCACGACCTTTTTTCATTCGCGTGCATCAACGTGCTGCGCACGACGCGACCCCGGAATCCTGCATGGTAAAGTTTTTCATCGAACGCCATCAGGCATGTAACGATGTCACGCAGTGACGTGCGTCCAGATAACTGGCCATACCCAAGGCATAGCCATTGATCAAAGCAAGAAAATCCTCTGATACCCTTTTCGCCGTTGTAGCGTGCAACACATTCACGAAAAAATGAGCGTGGAAAATAATCTAAAAGTTGTGAAAATATTGTGCGTCCTTCGTTCATAAAATAGACCTCCGGTCAAGTAAAACCGAAGGCTATCAACCTGCACAAATTCAAATCGATTTTTCCAAAACCTTTACTTTTCCCTTATCATTCAATAACTTCTCTCTGTCAGGTCAAATTTAATTGGCCACTAGTGAAAGTTCATAGCCCTTTTTGGTGGTTCTTTCAATCCATCAACTGATGCACACCGCGACTTTGGCTTGATGCTGCTAGCCCAACTTCCTGTCGATAGCGTTTGGTATTTGGTCAGTCCGCAGAACCCACACAAGCCCAAAAATGGCATGGCAAGTTTTGAAGATCGCGTGGCCATGGCAAAACTTAACCTTGAAGGGCACTCCAAACTTATCGTGCAAGATATTGAGGCAAAATACGCTCTTGCTACAACGACCGGAGTCATAGAAACGGCTGATACGCTACGACGCCTGGCCCGCGATTTCCCCGATCATCGCTTTATATGGACGATGGGTGCAGATAATTTCGTGACTTTTCACACTTGGGGTAATTCACAATACATCTTGGATAATTTTCCCATCGCCGTGGCACCACGCTTGGGTCATACAGAAAATGCACTCAATAGCCACAGCGCTTCTCTATTGCCTCACCTGGATCAAGCGTCCGACATGAGGTGGAGCAATGGTTGGTATATGTTGAAGGGAGAAGGCAACGGCATAAGCGCCACCAACTGCAGAGAAGAGCTTGAAGCGGGTCAAATGCCAAAATGTATGCGGCCTGAAGTGGCAAACTACGCACTTATTAACCATGTTTACAGGCCGCGTTAACCATACATAAAGATTGACAAAGTTGTCAGCAATTTTTCATTGTGTGCTTGCTTTTTAAGCAATTTGGAAACGGCATTTTCATGAGTAATGGCTCTAACCTCTCGGCGTCTGTGCGCATCCTTGAACTGAATTTAGCAGATGCGCTGCAACAGCTATACACAAGCAAAAAACTGCCTGTGGAAATAAAGGCTGATCGCCCTCGTGCAGGCGGGTTGTGCGAAGGCATTTTTGACGCCATTGGTCATCGAGCGGATCCCATAAATACAGAAGAGCTATTCGCAAAAAATGTGCTGACGCTTTTTGCGCGCGAAAAAAAGATTGTCTTTGACAGCTCGGTTGCCGGTCGTGACGTTTTTGTTGTTCTCGATTTCCCGCTGCCAGATGATAGGTTGGTATCAGCAGAATATTTCCTACTTGCGAGTACTTTGGGAACCGACGCGTATATTTCTCTCGCCCAACAGGCAGGTCATGCAGCGAAGCTAAACGGTGCCTCACAAGTTCACCTCATCATGCCAAATTATGCTTACGCGCGTCAGGATAAAGATCATGGCGAGCGTGGGCCGATCAGTGCCTCAATTGTCGCGCAAAACCTTGAGCCTTATTACGATAGCGTGACCTGCGTTCACCTTCATTCACCTGCCATCAAAGGCATGTTCCGCGCAATCCCACTGAATGAAATTTCACCGAACGAAATCTATACACCAAGCTTTGTCTGCCGCGATCCTGTGTCATTTGAGCCGATTGCATCAAACGCCCTCACACTGTCTGAGCTGGCCCCCGAAAACTGGACAGGTAGCTAAGAGAGAGTCGCGCCCCTAAAATGGCGGAAAGCCAAGGGGATAGAGATGACAAACATCCGAAAGAAACAC
>CAIQVS010000086.1 GCA_903875345.1 uncultured Pseudomonadota bacterium
GACGCGTGCAGCTTACCGGTACTAATAGCTCAAAAGACTTGATCCTTATCAGAGGCCAAAAAGGCATTCAGGGTTAAGGGATTAGCATTCAGGTTTTCCTGCTTTGCCTGCCCTGCCCCTGTACTTTAAAAACCTTTCTGACCAACTTTCGTTTTGTCATCCGTCTCGACGACCTGGTGGTTATAGCGGGGGATCTGCACCCGATCCCATCCCGAACTCGGACGTGAAAGCCCCCTGCGCTGATGGTACTGTGTCTCAAGACCCGGGAGAGTAAGTCGCTGCCAGGTCTTCGAGGCGGATGTTCAAGTCACTCACAAATTTTCTTCCTTGTTCTCTTCCCCCAAAAAATCAATTTTTGAAACATGATCCAGTCTGATCAGGTTTTTTGTACTGAATACGATTAGGCAATATCGCTTAGGGCGACCATCGTGGAACCGTCTCATTGAAGGTCTAGCGAATACGCAAGAATTGGACGGTATGCGATAGAGTTCGCACGCTTACGCTACATCATCCGCCTTGTTCGGGTTTTCGAGCGCCGTCAGGCTACGCGGCTGGAGATCGATGGGTTCCAGTGATTCGGGCAAGCTTTTTCCTTCCTTGCCTGCGCCATAGTCACTGAGTCGACGAGCTTTGCTGAGAACATTGCGTTCAAAGCTGCCGATCACTTTGTTATAGCTGTCGATGCTGCCGGAGATTTTGCTGCCGAGCGCCGCGAAATGCTCCGACATCGTCACCAGCGAGGCATACAACTCGCTGCCAAGCGCACCGATACGCTGCGTATTCTCATGCAACGCCTCCTGCCGCCAACCATGCGCCACGGTTCGCAGCAAAGCGATCAAGGTCATGGGCGTCGCCAGAATCACTTTCTGCCGTACACTGAAATCCATCAATTCCGGATCGCCGTCCATCGCCGCGCCGAGGAAATGATCGCCCGGCATAAACAGCACGACAAATTCCGGCGTGCCCTCGACCTGATCCCAATAGGCTTTGGCCGACAACGTTTTAATATGCTCGCGCACATGCCTTGCATGTTGTTTCAGCGCCGCCTGTTTCACCGTGTCGTCTTGGCTTTGGCTGGCGTCAAGATAAGAAGCGAGAGGAACTTTGCTGTCGATGATAATGCAGCGCTGCCCCGGCAAATTGACGATCACATCAGGACGCAACAACCCGTCGGCAATACTTTGCTGCGTCGAAAAATCACGCGCGTGTTCAGATAATCCGCTCATCTCCAGCAGACGGCGCAACTGCATCTCGCCCCACTGCCCACGCGTGGTCGGCGTACGAAGCGCCTGTAACAGTTGACTGGTTTCGCCGCGCAGTAACTGCTGCGCTTCGTTCGACTGCTTCACAGCTTCCATCAGTTGTTGATAAGAACCCTCGCGCTTTACCTCGATCAAGCGCAACTGCTCATCCATCTTTTGCAGCGTTTCCCTGACCGGCTTAACCATTTCGTCGATCGCTACGGTTTTCTTGTCCAGAGTCGCTACCGCTGATTGCTCGGTTTGCTTCAGGCGCGTTTCCGCAAGCAGCAAAAAGGCTTCGTTGTTGGCGCGAAGCGTGTCAGCGGCCAACGCCTTGAACGTATCATTCCACGCGCCCTCGTCCTTGGCACGCCCCCGCAGCGTGAGCCAAACCAGTCCGCCGCCGCTTGCGAGACCAAAAATAAACGCGATCAAGATTGTGAGAGTGCCCATTGTAGGAAAATTCTAGCATACAACTTCGGACAATCTAGCCAGTTGAAATCAAGCGAAAAACCGCTTAAATTATTTTCGTTAGCCGGATGCTTCCGACGGCTTGACCCTTTCGTGTCTCTCGCTTGTCGCTCTCTGCTAAAATTGTCGTTGTCCTGATGCTTGTGCTTCTGAATGGCTTTTTCGCCATGTCGGAACTGGCGATAGTCTCCGCGCGCCGGTCACGGCTCCGGCAACTTGCGGATGACGGCCACAAAGGCGCCGAGCTGGCGCTCAAGATGGCGCAAGATTCCGGTTCGTTTCTTTCCATTGTCCAAACCGGCATGACTTTGATCAGCGTCTTTGCCGGAGCCTTCAGCGGCGCAACCTTGGCCGGAGACTTTGCCGATTACCTCAACAGGATCTCATGGATCGCGCCGCATGGCGAATTCGTCGCGCTGGCCACCACCATCGCGGGCGTGACGTACCTAAACCTTGTCATCGGCGAGCTGGTGCCAAAACAGATAGGGCTCGCCTATGCCGAGACTATCGCCATTCATGTCGCGTTGACGATGCGAGTTCTGTCGCTGATCACCGCGCCCTTCGTCTGGTTGCTGAGGAAATCGACCCAGATTTTGCTGCGTATTCTCCATCTCAGCAAAAGGCGCGATACCAGCGTTACGGAACAAGAAGTCAAAGACATGATCGCCGAAGGCACAGAGAGCGGCATTTTCAAACCAGCGGAGAAGGCGATGCTGGAAGGCGTCATGCGCCTCGCCGACCGGACAGTGCGCATGATCATGACGCCCCGCATCGATATGGTCTGGCTGGACATCGACGACCCCGCCTCCGAGCAGAAAAAAATCATGCGCACCAGCGGCTATAGCCGCTTCCCCGTGGCGCGGGGTGATCTGGAGGAAATTCTCGGCGTCGTCCACGCCAAGGATGTTCTGAACGCGGCTTTCGACGGCGGAGCCGTGTCCGTCAAATCGGTCATGCGAACGCCGCTGATCGTACCGGACACGACTTCGGTGCTGCGGCTGCTCGACCAGATCAAACAGTCCGGCCAACATATTGCTATCATCGTCGATGAATATGGCAGCGTCGAAGGGCTCGTTTCGACTACGGACGTTCTTCAGGCAATCATCGGCGCCTTGCCGGAACGCGGTCAGGAACATGCCGAGCGTCCTGTGCAACGCGAGGATGGAAGCTGGCTGATCGACGGCATGACACCGATTGACGAAGTCGAACATCTGATCGGCCTCAAGAATATGCGCGGAGACGGCGATTTCCATACGCTCGCGGGATTTGTGATCGACAAGCTGGGGCGCTTACCCTCGGCGGGCGATCATTTCGTTTGGGAAGATGCCCGTTTCGAGGTCGTCGATATGGACGCCCGCCGCATCGACAAGGTGCTGGTCAACCCGCCAAAGAAAGAGACAAAATCCGAGACAGGAAAAGACTGAGCCTCAGGATTGTTACGGTCCCTACTTCGCCGTCCAGCCGCCGTCCATCGGCAGCGTAGTGCCGGTGATGTTGTCGGCGGCGGGAGAGCAGAGGAAAACCGTCGCGTCGCCGATTTGCTCGACCGTCGTGAACTGATGCGTCGGCTGCGCGGCGAGGATCACATCGCTCTTGACCTGATCTTCGGTCATATGACGCGCCTTGGCGGTGTCAGCGATCTGTCCGGCCACGAGCGGCGTCCAGACATAGCCCGGGCAAATCGCGTTGCAAGTGATCTTGTGTTCGGCCATTTCCAGCGCGACCGTCTTGGTCAGCCCCGCGATGCCGTGCTTGGCCGCGACATAGGCCGCCTTGAACGGCGAGGCCACCAGCGCATGCGCCGAAGCGATTTGAATGATACGTCCCCAGCCCTGCTTCTTCATGAACGGAATAGCGGCGCGAATGGTGTGGAAGCTCGAACTCAAATCGATAGCGATGATCGCGTCCCATTTCTCCGGCGGGAAATCCTCGATCGGCGAGACGTGTTGAATGCCCGCGTTATTGACCAGAACGTCAATCCTGCCAAACGTGCTGGCCGTCTTCGCGATCATATCCGCGATCTCGGCGGGCTTGGTCATGTCGGCAGGATGATAGGCGGCCTTAATGCCGAAACGCTTTTCCAGATCGGCGCGTTGCGCCTCGATCTTCGCCGCGTCGCCCATGCCGTTGAGCATGACGTTAGCGCCGGACTTCGCCAAAGCCTCGGCAATAGCCTGACCGATACCGCTGGTTGAGCCTGTTACAGCGGCGGCCTTGTTGGATAAGAGAGTCATGACACGCTCCTGATTGGAAATGGGATGGAGGAATATTCCTTACCCCGCCCCCCGATCTTAGGCAATCATCAAAAGATGAAGATACGACCCTACAGCCGTTCTTTCTCGGTATAGCGGGTATCGACCATCGCCGGAATCCAGCGCGCGCGCGGATCGTCCCTGCCCTCCTCGTCAAAAAGCCATTGCATGCAAAGGTTGTTGCCGCCGCAAGGCGGTATCGAAACCTGATGAATGCAGGGCGAACACAAAGTCCGGCGGTAATGAATCTGCTCATCCAGCCCCTCGATCGGGCGCAAGCGCGTGGCCGGATCGGCGGGACCGAAAAAGGATTTCACGCGCAAGCCGAACAACCGCGCATAGTGCAGTAGGGATGAATCGATGCCCCAAAACGCATCGCATTCCGCCAGCGCACGTAAGGAATCCTTGAGCGCCATTGTCCCGCAGAGATTGATCAGCCGCCCGCCCCAACCCGAATCCCCCAGCGCCTTGACGGTGGCGATGATATTCTCGGCGTCTTCATAGTCGTCGGCAGAGCCAAGAAAAACGATCTCGGCGTTTTTGTCGGGACAGGCGGCGAAGACGTGGCGGCTCCATTGCTGCGGCGAAAGTTTCCGCACCTGCATCGAGAAGTTGGAGCATCCGCAGCCGACAGCGATACGCCGAACCGACGGCGAGGATTCCGTATGCCCGATACCGAGGACGCCGCGCACATGCGCCGCGCAATCCTGCATCAAGGCAACCGGAGCGTCGAGCAAATCAGCCATACGGTCATACAGCAGATACAGAGGCGAACCCGGATTGAAAAAGACGCGGTGCGTGTGCAGCCTTTGCCGGAACCCCTGCTCGTCAAAGAAAAAGCCCAGCCGATTACGCGCGAAGGTCAGCAGCCCGAATACGGCGCTGAGATAACTGTAGACCTCCAGATCGATCACGGTATCGCAGCCGAAGCAGGAACGCAGACAACGCAACCCGCTCTCGACCAACCCGCGCAGCGAACGGTCGTCCAGAGTCACAATCTCATCGAACACGCCGAGCGTCTCGGCGAAGGGTTTGACTTCGCAGGTGGTGAACAACCGCAACCTGCGGTCGGGAAAGGCGCGGCGAATGCCGAGCAGCGCGGGCAAGGCCATGACAAGGCTCCCGCCGCCCAGCATCTTAATGACCAGAATATCGCCGCGAACTTTCAGACTGTGGTCGCGCCGCAGCGTGACGCCCAAAAACCGCGCCAAAAAGTTCAGCCAGAATATCAGGCAAAACCCGACATAGCGATCAATCGCGATTTTCAGTTCAATGCGCATCAAGGGAGGTTGGGGCTGGAGGCGGGGAATAATCAACCGAACGATATACGCATAGCGGCAAAAATCCAGACCTGACTTTAGTTTGCGTCCTGTATTTCGAGTCGACGCTCAATGCGAGCAATCCGCTGCTCAAGGCTGAAAATATCACCCTCACGACGCACGTCGTTCTTCATAAACGACGCCATAATATCATGGGAAGAGATCACGGAAGACTTCAGGCCAATGATTTCGCGCTCTATCGAGTCGAGACGAGCCTGAATGCGTTTAAGATGTTCAAGTACAAGATCACCCATCTTTTGATTGTAAC
>CAIQVS010000087.1 GCA_903875345.1 uncultured Pseudomonadota bacterium
CCGCAGCGGCCGCTGCCGGCAACACGGGCAATGGCACCATCAGTTAGGTCTCCGCTGGTAGCACAGCCAAGCCAGGCGCCTATGTCGTCAGCTGTGTCGAACATGCGACCGGAGGCGGCGTGTTTCTGGTCGAGAATCCCGACGGCGTTACCATCGGCAAAGCCGTTGTCGGTACTGCCTATGCCGGTGCCGTGAATTTCGCTATCGCGGCGGGTGCCACTGATTTTGCGGCGGGCGACCGTTTCACTGTCACCGTGGCTCCTGGTTCCGGCAAATACAAGGAATACAATCCTACGAACACCGACGGCTCGGAGGTGGCCGTCGCCATCCTGATCGAAAACACCGATGCCACGCTGGCCGATAAACCCGCCGTGGCGATCACACGGCAGGCCGAGATCAACGCGGCGGAAATCGTCTGGTTTATGGGCGCGACCTCCGACCAGAAAACTGCTGGCCTCGCGCAGTTGCAGGCCAAGAACATCATCGCCCGTCCGGCGAACTGACCTTAACCGACAATCCAACCTGAACACTACAACGCCTCGTCCCTTCCGGATGGGGCGTTGTCGTTTTCGCAATCCTAAAAGGAGAAACCTATCATGGCCACGCTTGACGTCTTCAACAGTAACGCCTTTTCGGTGGTGTCGCTTACCGATGCCATTAATAAAGTTCCCTTCATCCCCGGCAAAATCGGCCAACTTGGCTTGTTCACGGAATCTGGTGTCACCACCACGACAGTGATGATCGAGGAACGTCAGGGAAGCCTCAACCTGATCGAGACCACATCGCGCGGCGCACCCGCCGTGCAAAACCATATCAACAAGCGCAAGGCGCGCTCGTTCGTGGTGCCGCATGTGGCGATGGAGGACACGATCATGGCGGATGAAGTCCAAAACATCCGTTCCTTCGGCTCCGAAAACGAGATCGAAAGCATCCAGCAGGTCGTTCAGTTCCGCCTTATGGAAATGTCCAACAAGCATGATGCGACGCTGGAGCATCTGCGCATGGGCGCGATTAAGGGGCAAATCCTCGATGCCGATGGCACCACGGTGATCTACGATCTCTTCAACGAGTTTGGCGTGACCCCGTATGACACGATCGACTTTGATCTTGCCAATGCCACGCCTGTCAAAGGCTCGGTCAAGAGGGCTTGTCACGGCATCACGCGTTCCATTCAGGACGAGCTTGGCGCGCAGACCTATGACCATATCCACGCCTACTGCGGATCGGACTTCTTTGACGCGCTCACCACACATCCTGAAGTAACGAAGGCCTATGACCGGTATCAGGAAAGCGTCTTTCTGCGCACCGGCCAAGCCCGCAAGCAGTTCGAATACGCCGACATCGTGTTCGAGGAATATCGAGGCAAGGTCGGCGGGGTCGATTACACCGAAACAGGCATGGTGTATTTCTTCCCTGTCGGCGTGCCGAACCTGTTCCGCCAATACAACGCGCCCGCCGATTTCGTCGAGACGGTCAACACGGTGGGTCTGCCGCGTTATGCCAAACAGGCCATCGACGACGAGTTCGGACGCTGGGTCAAGGTTCACACCCAGTCGAACCCGTTGCCGATCTGCACGCGTCCGCGTGTGCTGATGAAAGGCGTCAAGTCGGCGTAATCATGTCGTTTGCCGATATGATGGCGGCCTTGTTCGCCGACCCCATCCTGTCCAAGGAAGCCCTGTACCAGTCGAATGGAAGCGCGGACGTGTTTTCCGTTTCCGTAATGGCCAAGCAACCGGACGTGCTGACGGGGTTCGGCGCAGGCCACATCCATTCGGCAACCGTCTTGTTCGATGTTCAATCCAAAGACGTGCCGCAGCCGCAGGTCGGTGATCGGTTGACGGTGGATGGCGTGACCTATGCCATTCAATCCGAACCGACCGCCGACCGCGACCGCCTGATCTGGACACTGAACGTCGTTCCGATGTGAGGCCCTATGTTGCGCGTTGTTGCCGCTCTTCAAGGCAACCTGCGGAAAGTCATGGCTGCCGAGCTTCAAACGGCGGTTCATGCCGTGTCACAGGGCGTGCAGCAGGCCACGGACGGCCTCAAAGGCGAATTACGCGACCAAGTCACCAATGCCGGACTTGGCGGCAAGCTGGCGCAGACATGGCGGGGACAAATCTACCCGCGCGGCGGGCAAAGCCTGAACGCTGCGGGGTTCGTCTGGAGTAAGGCACCGGATATCATCAGTGCCTTTGCCGATGGCGTGACAATCCGCAGCAAGCATGGGCGGTTTTTGGCGATCCCAACGCAGTATGTCATCCGCCAAAAGAACCATCGTATCTCGCCTGCGGATTTTGAGGAAGCAGGCATTCCGTTGCGTTATATCCCGCCGCAGGGCGCGCGGAAGGTCGGGTTGCTTGTGGCAGATAATTTCAGAGTCACAAGCAAAGGCCGCGCCCGCGTGGCATCCTCTACCGCACTGCGCACGGGACGCGACCTTGCGAGCATTATCATGTTCATCCTTGTGCCTCAAGTCTCGCTGCGCAAACGGCTCAATGTCGATGGAGCGGCACAGAAATGGATTGATCGGTTACCAGAACTTGTCGTCGCCGCGTGGCCTGAAGAAAACGAAACATCATGACATCAACACGCGAAACCATACTGCAGGCTTTATTCGCCAAGCTGCAAATCATCAGCGACGCCAAGGTTCTGCGTAACGAAGTATTGCCGGAACGCATTCATGGCGGTGGATTGCTCATCCTGCGCGATGGCGATCCAGGGCAACCGGAGATCACACTGTCACCGCTATCCTATTACTGGCAGCACCAGGCCGCACTGGAAGTTCTGGTCTCGCATGCCGATGCGGCACAGCGCGACGCCATGCTTGATGATTTGTTTCAAGCGATCGCGGAAGTTCTGGCCGACGATCGGACGTTGGGCGGCCTGTGCGACAGGGTCATGCCCGATGCACCAATTGTCACAACGCTCGGCATAGACGGCGCGCCGAGCGTGAAGGCCTCGACCGTCAATATCGAACTGATTTACACCACAGCCGATCCGCTCGGCTGAATATCAACGCACAAAAGGAGGATTGAATGGCACGCGCTTACGGCGCTAACGCGCAACTGTTGGGGCTGGTCGAAACGACCTACGGCACAGAACCGACGACCAACTTCATCAAATTTCCGTTCGTATCCTCCGATCTTGGTTCCGAACAAGGATTGATCGCATCGAACCTTCTGGGGCAAGGCCGCGATCCGGCGCAGCCGATCCGCGATGTCGTCAAAGTCACCGGCAATGTCGTTGTGCCGGTCGATGTTCGGAACTTCGGCCATTGGCTTAAGGTTTTACTCGGCGCTCCGGTCACGACAGGCAGCAGTGCGCCCTATACGCACACCTTCACTTCCGGCGCCGCAACGCTTCCAAGCCTATCGGTCGAGGTGGGCATGCCTGAAGTTCCGGCTTATTTCATGAATTCCGGTGTGCGCGTCAATTCGATGCAGTTGAGCTTCGCGCGCTCCGGCGCGGCAGATGCCACGCTGGCCTGCATCGCGCAAGGCGAGGTTCGCAGCACCAGCAGCAGCGGTGGTGTACCGACATCGCTGGCCTTAACCCGCTTCAACCAGTTCCAAGGGGCAATCACCAAAGACGGCGTGCAACTGGGCAACGTCACCGGTGCGCAAATGACCTACAGCAACAATCTGGCCACCATCGAAACCATCCGCCCCGACGGCAAGATCGACGGCGCGGATCCTACCATTGCCGCGCTTACCGGAACGCTCGATGTCCGTTTTGCCGATACGACTTTGATCGATGACGCCACGAACAACACGCCGGTGGAGCTGACTTTCGGCTACACCATCGATGCCAATCATGCGCTCGTTTTTACGGCGCATGAGGTTTATCTGCCCAAACCGAAGCTGACGATTTCCGGCGCGGCGGGCGTGCAAGCCAACTTTGCCTGGCAGGCCGCAAAGAACGCGACCGCAGGCAACATGATGACTGTCACCCTCACCAACGATGTAGCGAGTTACGCATGATCCGTCTTGACCTCAAACGCGAGCCTTACTGGCTTGATCTCCCCTATGGTGTTTGCATCCGCGTTCGTCCGGCCACGACAGCGTTCGTCATGGCGGCGCGGGTGCAAACGCTGCGTGACGCGCAGGAGGATGACAACACGACCACGCGCAGCGCTCTTTTGCTCAAGAACCTCGCGGTTCTGGCCCTTATGGAGTGGGACGGCGTTGGCGATGCCGATGGCAATCCGTCCGAGGTTACGCCGGATACCGTCAAAGCCTTCATGGATCTGTGGCCGATGGCCAATGCCTTCGAGCAACAGTATTTGACGCCTGCCTTGCTGCTGGAACAGGAAAAAAACGTCTAACGGCTCGCTGCAAATGGCATTTTGGTGGCGGGCCGGATTATTGCGGCACATGTGCGGACGCGGGGCTGCCGTGCTCCAAGGGGAAACCCAGTGCCGAAGGCAAGCTTTGCCCGTATGTCGAGCACGAACCGCAAAGCGTCGAAGGCTGGCAGGCTTGGGATGTTGCTCTGCGTTGCGCCGGACAGTTGCGCATGACGCAGATGGCAGTAATTGGCCTCGATTTCACCGCTGCCATGAAATTGGCCGAGGCGGTGGGGCATGACCTGACCGCTGTCGCCCATCTACTCTCCGCCTGCGAGGACGGCATGGTGTCAGCGATTAACGAGAAACTTTCTGCCGGATTAAAATAATGACCGACCGCAATCTTGCCATTCGTTTGCAGGTTCTCGATGGGGGGAAGGTCAAAGCCGAACTTACTGAGATCGGCGATAGCGGCCAGAAGGCTCTGCAAAAGATTGAACTGGCGGGAACTCCTGCATCAAAGGCGCTGGAGGCCTTGAATGCCGCGTCCTCCAATGTCAAAGGCCGTTTCGAGGAAATGACCGGCAGCCTTGGCCCGCTGGGTTCCGCGCTGGCGGAAATCGGCCCCTATGGCCTTGCCGCCGGTGCCGCGTTTGCCTTGATCGGCGAAACGCTGGCTAAAAGCCTCGAAGAAGCCTCGCAGGCCGAGCAATCCTATAATCGTCTTGTCGCTGTTTTGAAGGCAACTGGCGACTCTTCGGGTTTAACCGCCAGCGAACTCGTTGGGCTTTCCAAGAGCCTTGAAGCCACGACCCTGACTACCTCGGAAAAGGTGCAGGATGCTGCCGCCATTCTTGCCACGTTCCATTCCGTATCGGGCGAGACCTTCACTCGTGCCATCACTCTGGCACAGGACATGTCCGCCGTGTTCGGCAAGGATCTGTCCGCCAGCGCGATGCAGCTTGGTAAAGCACTGGAAGATCCCGTCAACGGTTTGACCTCGTTGCGCCGCGTTGGTGTTGTTTTCACACAAGACCAACGTGAGCTGATCAAAAGCCTCGCCGAAACCGGACAAACGGCGGAGGCACAGAAGGTCATTCTCGATGCCCTGCAAGCTAAGGTCGGTGGTTCAGGGGCCGCCGTGGATCAAGGATTGGCGGGAGCATCGCATGGGTTGGCGATTGCCTGGAAAAACATGCTGGAATCTATCGGCGAGACCAGCGTCGTGTCCGGAACCGCCGAAGTTTCCCTGAAAGGTTTGGCCAGCGTTCTCAATTCCATCACGGGATTGTTCGAGAAGGCTCCCCTTGGCGAACGCATCGCCGAAGCCAACAAGGAACTGGCGGCGGCGCAGGAAACGCTCGTCAAGCTGCAAAACTACAATCCGCGCGTCATGACCGACATGACCCCGTTGATCGACAGCCAGAAAGAGAAAATTGCCGATCTGCGCAAGGAGCTGGAATCCCTCAACGCCGAATCGCAAAAAGAAGATCAAGCCAAGACACAAGCCCGCGCCGGAGCCGAGTCCGTCCAGCGTGACCAGCGCACGCAACTGCTGGCGAAGCAAAAAAACGATCTGGACGCAGCGCTCGATAAGCTCGTCACGGATCCTGCCACCAAGATCAAGGCGGTCAATGACCAGCTAGTCATCACAAAGCAGAACCTCGAAAACCTGCGGGAAAAGGACGGCAGCAATAATACGGGCATTGATGCCGCCATCAAGGAGGCCGAACAAGTCGCCAAAGGTCAGATCGACGCTATTCAAAAGCCGATCAACGAGGCGGCGCAGAAAGCCTATGACACCAATCAGAAGGTTATTACCGATCTGCAAGAGAAAATGCTCGGCCTCAGCGACAAGCGGCAGCAATTCATCGACCAGGCGGTCAGCCGTCTGTCGGAAGATGCGACTGCCGCTCAGGTCGCCCAGACCCGCAAGCTGGCCGCGCAACTGTTCGACCAGCAAGCCGACGCGAATGTTCAGAAATATATCGATGGGCTAACGGCGCAAGTCGCCAAGCTGAAGGACGAGCGGCAGGCTGCGATTGATCAGGCCATCAGTCTTCTACCGGCAGGCGTATCCCAGCAACGGATCGACCAGGTCAAAAAAGAAGCTGCTGCGGCCTATGACGAAGCTACGGCGCAAAAGCACCTCAACGAGCTGCAACAGGAAGGTCAGCAGCTTATGGAGGCCAACAAATCGGCGACACAGACCTATGCCGAACAGGTTCAGCATCTCAAGGAACTACTCGACGCCGGTGCCATTAGCCAAGACGTTTACAACAAGTCTATGGAGACAGCCAACACCGACTTGTTGAACTCGCGAACTGACGCTACTGGCGGAGCGTTGCAAGCTTTTCATGATTATCAAGCGCAAGCGGACATCGCAGCATCGGCTGTCAAAAAAGCCTTCACCAGCGCCATGTCGGCAACCGATGATGCGATCACCGGCCTGATTACCTCGAGCGGTAACAGTCTTCAGAAGCTGGAAGGCGTGGCGAATTCCATCGTCACCGACATCACCAAGATGATTGTTCAGCAACAGATCACTGGGCCGCTGTTTAACTTTATAAGCGGCAGCATCGGTGGAAGCGGTGGCGGTGGTAGCGGCGGTGGAGGCATTCTTGGCGATCTGTTCGGCTCGATCTTCCATGAAGGCGGCGTGGTCGGCGAAAGCGCCCCGCAACGCCGTGTTCCGGCCTATGTCTTTGCCGGAGCGCCACGTTACCATAGCGGCGGAATCGCTGGGCTTATGCCAGGAGAAATCCCCGCCATTTTGCAACGCGGCGAAACGGTGTTGCCTAAGAACAGCAGCCTGCAGAGCAATCCAGTCAACGTGATTATGAACATCACAACGCCCGACACTGGTGGGTTTCGGTCAAGTCAGGCACAGATCGCGGCAGAGGCGGCGCGGAACATCAAGCGGGCAAACAGAAACCTTTAATGGGCTTTTCCGGCTCTTTGTTTGAAGAGGAGAGCACATAGAACAATGCTGGCAAGCAATATGCCAGATGCCGAGTAACGACTTAAAGCAAGCCCACCGTGATCAAGGGGTTTGTCTAGGAAATCCCCGACTACAGCTCCAAGTGGGCGGGTTAAGATAAAGGCCGCCCAGAACAATGCCGTGTCTGAAATTCTAGTCTTGTAATAAGCGATAGCAACGACCAAAAGCATTCCGCCGAAAACCAGCGCCGATCCGGCATACCCAAAATCTGCCGTATCAGCCATCCAGTCGCCAAGGGCTGTGCCGAGAGTCTGGGAAAACATAATCGTGATCCAATAGAATGTTTCGGCTCTCGGCGTGTCGATGCTGCTTATTGATATAGTTCCCATCGATCGGTGCCACACGAACAATGCCCCCATCAGAAGCGCAAACAACATCAAAGAACCGCCGGAATAACCAATGCCAAGAGAACGGTCGGCAAAGTCGGCCATTGTCGTGCCAACAGTTGTCGTCGCTATGATGGTAATCCAGTACAAGAATGGATGAAACTTTTCGGCTCTGATCTGCACAAGAACTGTCAAAAGAAAAAGCACACCAAAAATCGCTGTTCCAGCCAGATAGCCAACCCCCATTGACATGGAAACGGCGTCGCCGCCTGTTTCCCCTAATGTGGTAGCCAGAATCTTGATGATCCAAAACCCAAGCGTAACTTCAGGAACCTTGCCAACGGTTTTTGCAAGTAGCTCGTTCATAAGCACAACCTTTTTTGTCTAACAATGTCCCCCATGCTACCCGCTTCAGGCTCTTATGTCATTTCATGAAATCCAATTCCCGCCCGATATCGCCTATGGGGCGCAAGGCGGGCCACAATATTCGACGACGGTAGTGGCGACGGCATCGGGTTATGAACAGCGGAATTCGATTTGGGTTGCCTCGCGCATGTCGTGGAATGTGGCTACCGGCCTTAAAAACCAGACGCAGCTGGATGCGCTGATCGCCTTTTTCCGCTCCCGTAAAGGCCGCGCCTATGGGTTTCGCTTCAAGGACTGGTCGGATTATCAGGCCACGGGACAAGCACTTGGCACCGGCGATGGCGCGACCAAGAATTTCCAGCTGGTCAAAAGCTATAGCTCCGGCACCTATGGCGAAACGCGTGTTATCAAAAAGCCGGTGACAGGAACGGTGGTGCCATATTTGGCTGGCGTTAGACAAACATCCGGCTGGTCGGTAGACGCCACGACCGGCATTCTGTCGTTTCTGACACCTCCTGCGGTGGGTATCGCCGTCACAGCCGACTTCCAGTTCGACGTGCCAGTGCGCTTCGACACCGACAGCATGGCTGTAACGCTGGAACAGCTCAATCTGAGCCAGTGGCAAAGCATTCCGATCATCGAAATCCGTATCTGACATGAAATCAGCTTCAACCCAACTTGCCGCGCATGTCGTGGGCGAGAGCACTACCCTTGCAACCTGCTGGAAGGTCTCGCGCCGCGACGGCGTGGTGCTTGGATTCACCGACCACGATCAAGATGTGACGGTGGATGGGTTACTCTATCAGGCCAGCACCGGCTATACGCGTTCGGCCATTCACACAATCTCGGATTTGTCGGTCGATAACCTCGATATTGAAAGTGCGCTTAACAGCGACACGCTGAGCGCCGATGATCTGCGCGCCGGTCTCTGGGATGGGGCGGAAATCGAAATCTTCTTCGTCAACTGGCAGGATCTGACACAAGGCAAGATTGTTCTGAAGCGCGGCACCATCGGCCATGTGGAGCTGCAAGATGCCGTGTTCAAGGCCGAACTTCGCGGCATGACGCAACAACTGCAACAACAGATCGTCGAACTTTTTACACCTGAC
>CAIQVS010000088.1 GCA_903875345.1 uncultured Pseudomonadota bacterium
ATCCCTGCAATTCAATTGGCGCATGCCGGACGTAAGGCGTCTTGCGCCGTTCCGTTGCAAGGCGGCAATGGGCTGGAGCCGAAAGATGGAGGCTGGCGTCCGATTTTCGCGCCATCGGCAATTCCGTTCAGCCCCAATTCACCGATGCCGCAGGAACTCAGCGTTAGCGAAATCGCCGGTGTTGTCGATGCGTTCCGCGCCGCGACCAAGCGCAGCCTCGCCGCCGGATATGAGGTTGTCGAGATTCACGGCGCGCATGGATACTTGCTGCATTCGTTCCTGTCGCCATTGTCGAACCAGCGCAAGGATCAATACGGCGGCAGCCTCGAAAACCGCATGCGGTTGTTGCTTGAAGTCGCGGCGGCGGTGCGCGGGATATGGCCGCTGAGCCACCCGGTTTTCGTGCGCATTTCAGCCAGCGATTGGGTCGAGGGCGGTTGGGACATCGAACAATCGGTCGTTCTGTGCAAGGCCTTGCGCGGCATCGGTATCGATATGATCGACACCTCGTCGGGCGCGCTGGTTCCCGATGCGAAAATTCCCGCGACCCCCGGCTATCAGGTGCCGTTCGCCGAGCGCATCAAGCGCGACGCGGCGATTGCGACCGGAGCCGTCGGGTTGATTACCTCCGCCATTCAGGCCGAGCAGATCATCGCCAACGATCAGGCGGATTTTGTCCTGCTGGGGCGGGAGTCTCTGCGCGATCCCTATTGGCCGCTCCACGCCGCGCATGAACTTGGCGCCGATGTCGTATGGCCGAACCAGTATGTAAGAGCGAAGCTGGGATAGACCGTTCGTCGTATTCAAGAAATCATTTTCAGTAAGTGCGGTGCAGTTCCCCTCCCCTTGCGGGAGGGGATAGGGGTGGGGGAGTGAGGCTTGGTGCGCTGTTTCAGAATCTGAAGCGCGTTTCCCGGTCGTTCTCCCCCCTCCCTAACCCTCCCCGCAAGGGGGAGGGAAACCTTTCATAATCCCAACTCTTCAGGTGCGAAGAGTATAGTCAACTAAATCTTGATGGACTTATATTTCTCCGTTGCTTCAATCAGTGCTGACCGGATGCCGGGTTCGAGCGCCGAGTGTCCGGCGTCGGGGATAATTTTCAACTCGGATTCCGGCCAGCGTTGGTGCAATTCGTCGGCGGCCAAGATCGGGCAGATCATGTCATAACGTCCATGCACGATTGTCGCCGGAATGCGGCGGAGACGTTCGGCATTGTCGAGCAACCGGCTGTCCGGCGTGAACAAATTGTTTTTGAAATAATGCGCCTCGATGATCGCCAATCCGGTACGATGCTGATCGTCGCTGACGGTCGACTGAACGATGGCGTCGGATCTCAGCGTCGAGCAAGCGCTTTCGTATTGCGACCACGCGCGAATGGCATTATTGCGGGTCGTTACATCCTTGCTTTCGAACATGCGGAGATAGGCCGAAAGCAGATCATGCCGTTCTTCCGGCGCGACAAGGCTTGCGAAATGATTCCACGCTTCGGGAAACACGTTGCGGATGCCGTAGAGGAACCAGTCGATCTCGCGCTTCTGCAACAGGCAGACGCCGCGCAGGATCAGGCTGAGGCAGCGCTCCGGATGCGTCTCGGCATAGGCGAGCGCCAACGTGCTGCCCCACGAACCGCCGAAGAGATGCCACCGTTCGACATGCCGGTGCTGGCGCAAAGCTTCAATGTCCTGCACCAGAAGGTCGGTGGTGTTGCGGCGGGTTTCGGCCAGTGGCAGCGAGCGTCCCGCGCCGCGCTGATCGAACAGAATGATGCGGTAAAACTGCGGATCGAAAAACCGCCGATGCGTCGGCGTCGAGCCCGCGCCCGGTCCGCCGTGCAGGAACAGGATCGGCGCGCCTTGCGGATTGCCGCATTCCTCCCAATAAAGAGTATGCAGATCGTCAACCGGCAACATGCCTTTCGCGTAAGCGTCAAGCGGCGGAAAGAGTTCGTGGGGATGACTGAGAAATTGAACCATTGTCGTCAGCCTTGCCGCATTTTCATAAATATAGCCGTCGCAACATTAGATGCGGTTTGCAATCCCTTGTCAAAACATCCCTGACTGGACGTATCTCTCCAGCAATTGCGATTGCCTTCAATCGCCTCGAATCCAATGCCACCTGTCATGCGCCTTCACTTTTCCATCAAAAGCCAATCAAAAACCACATATCTGCCATGATTGACTCGTCAGATGACACTTGTAATGCCGGTTAGTCTTGTTCAAGTATGAAACGAGATCTCACTTAAACAATAGGAGAGAACATGCGCGCAAACAAATTCCTCGCTCTTTTGGTTATGATGGGCATGTGCTTTTCGCCCGCTCTCGCTCACGCCGATTTTTTAGGTATTACCATCGGCTTTGACTTTTTCTCGCCGCCGCCCGTCGCTATTGCGCCGCCGCCGCTGCCCGTTTACGTCGTTCCGCCGCCTCCGATGGATGGTTATATCTGGACTCCGGGGCACTGGCGCTGGGATGGATACGGTTATTTCTGGGTTCCCGGCACGTGGGTGCAGCCGCCTGTCGTCGGCGTTCTCTGGACTCCCGGTTATTGGGGTTGGGCTGGCGGGTCGTTCCTGTGGCACGAAGGCTATTGGGGACCCCATGTCGGTTTTTACGGCGGCATCAATTACGGCGGCGGCTATGTCGGCAACGGTTTTGTCGGCGGCGGTTGGAACGGTGGCGTCTATCAGGTCAACCGTTCGTATACCAACGTGACGAATGTGACCAACGTCACCAACGTCACCAATGTCACGAACAATTACGTGACCAATAACGCAAGCACGACAAGCTTTAACGGCGGGCCGGGAGGCACGCCAGCCGTTCCGACTCCTGTGCAACGCATGGCGGCGAATGAACGCCACATTCCTCCGACGCAGGCGCAGGTTACGCATGCTCAGGAAGCCAGCAAGAATCCGGAGCTGTCAGCCTCGGTCAACAACGGCAGGCCACCTGTCGCGGCGACGGTACGTCCGGGCGATTTCACGCATGGAGTCATAGAAGCCCGGCAAGCTGGCGAGCGCAATGTCGCCGCCGAGCAGCATAATGAGCATATACAAAGCCATCCTGAACTTACCAGAGGCGCGGCTTTGCCAAAGCAGAGGTTTATGGGCGCTGAGGACATGAACAGACCTGTGAACGAAGTCAACGAACATGGACCGCAGCATGCCATTACGCGTGAAGCCGAGACGCATACGCGTAACCATCCGTTCGTTGAAGCGTCGCCTCAAACCATTGTCCGGCGTGGACCGGCGGAAGACACCGAACGTCCGACGCCGATGGTTCGCGAAGCCGAGACGCATCAGCGCAACCATCCGTCACACATGGAAGCGCCGCAGCCCAAGAAGCCGCCGGAGGAACTTCATGAAGCGCCCAAGCCGGTTCCTACGCCTCAGCCGCAGCAGCATCAACGGCCACCCCAGCAACATACGCCGGTTTCTCAGCGGCAACAGCATAATGCCGTGCCGCCTCAGCAGCACAAGCAATCGGGGCAACTCCCGCAGCATAAAGAGCCTGCGAAGGAAGACCGTCATCCGCAGTAAGGGGCGGGACTAATCGGAAGGAAGCATACTGCCCGATGCAAAAGATGCATCGGGCATGTGCCTGAAGAAGTGACGGTTACCCGTCGGGTTAGCTTAGTGATTTTATTGATTTGCCTGAGGAGTTCTCGACGCTGGTGCTGCCGCAGGGGCTTCCGGTCGATAGACTATACTGTTTGTTTTTTTGCCATTAAGATCGGTGAATGTTACGACGACGGCATTAGGAACAATTTTCCCGGTAGAACAAAATTCCTCTGAAGTTGCTCCCCACCCAAATTCTTGGGGAATGGTGGCTGACGCGCACGCTCGCGCTTCATTTGCTCCAGCGGCGATTTGCCTTTCTGCATTTTGGGCGGCCTGCGCGTTTGCAGCGGCGCGGTTGTCGCTAATAGTGAAGTCTTTGTTGTTCACGTTTAAAAACGCTGGAAATCCTATGACAAGTGAAAGCGCTATGGCCATGGTAGCGGCTTTGGTTTGCGATCTGTTTTCGCTGCCGAGTCCCACACCAAATGATGTAGCAATTGTAGCGCCTGCCGCCAGACATAATCCTCCGGATCCAAAAACGGCGCCAGTGGCCAAAGTTCCCGTAAATGCTATGCCTGCTGCGGTAGATGTGCGTGGATTTTCTTTTGCCCATTTTACCGTTTCACGCGCATGGTCTTGAAAGATATTCCCTATTCCTCGCGTGACGGCCCACGCGGTATCTATGACGGATGATGCGTTTGATCTGAGGGTAGTGAAAGCACTCATAATGAACACTCCATTGAGTTGACACGTTGAATGGGCGGTGGGTTACGCCGATTTGGTATATTGTCAATAATGGAATTACTTCGTGTGCTTTATATGTCTAAGTATATGTGCAAATAACAATTCATGAATCATTTATGCTCTAGCGCATTCGAAAATCATGCTGTGATCGGTTGTGGTGGGCGTCATCGATAATTCAATCGAAAATATATTAATTCTAAAGTGCGGTTTCTGCGGAGTGGCCGGTTAACGCTAGTTGATAGCGTTACATATGAATGCGCGCCGAACGTCTTAAAACGATTAAAAAATGATTGGAGGCACGGGCCGGAATCGAACCGGCATTGACGGATTTGCAATCCGCTGCATAGCCATTCTGCCACCGCGCCATCCACTTAAGCCCTCTACAATACGGGCTTTTGCCGTCTCTCGTCAACGCTGTTTCGCTGGGACGTTTCCGGTGCTAGTGACTTGCGTCAGATAAATTGTAGGAATAGAAAGTGAAGCAAGAGCGGTGGAGTCCCCCTCCCGCGTGCGGGAGGGGCTAGGGGCGGGCGGGTGAAGTGTTACCTATTTTGACGCGCCATCCCCCAACCCCTCCCGTAAACGGGAGGGGGGCAGACTGCTCTGACCTCGACGTTATTTCCTATTCCTGAGCTGCAGCATACCAAAGCGTGGCCTGACGACGACTCGACCCGGTATACAGAACGAAAAGAACGACATGGCCAGAAACGCGACCAAAAACCTTCCGCCCGATACTCCTCCGCCCGACGTGATCGACAAGCGGCTGTCCGAGGCTTTGTCCGAGCGGTATTTATCTTACGCTCTGTCCACGATCATGTCGCGTTCGCTGCCGGACGCGCGCGACGGGCTGAAGCCCGTGCATCGGCGCCTGATGTTCGCGATGCGCGAGTTGAAGCTGGAGCCGAACCTGCCGCCCAAGAAATCGGCGCGCGTGGTCGGCGACGTGATCGGTAAATTCCATCCGCACGGCGACATCGCGGTTTACGATGCTCTGGTTCGGTTGGCGCAGGATTTCTCGCAGCGTTATCCGCTTATCGAGGGGCAGGGGAATTTCGGCAATGTGGACGGCGATAACGCCGCCGCGATGCGTTACACCGAAGCGCGCTTGACCGAAGTCGCCAAGTTGCTGCTCGAAGGCATCGACGAAGACGCGGTCGATTTCCGCGCCACCTATGACGCGAGCGGCGTCGAGCCTGTAGTTC
>CAIQVS010000089.1 GCA_903875345.1 uncultured Pseudomonadota bacterium
TACCGCTTGTGGCGCAGCGAAGGGCATCTTCCGGGGGTATCTGCATGTCCCGCAACTGCCTTTGCGCGGCTTCGGAAAAACGAGCGGAGATTTGAAGAGCTACCTGCTGCCGCTCGATAATGGTGGCCAAAGGCACGCCCGCATCGGTTGTGTCAGGAAGAAACACCCTAACGGCGTAACGCATATCGAATTCTTGGTATGCTCTCTCTGGCGCTATGTCCATTTCAACTAACCATTCATTTAATCTCAAATGACCGTGATAACCGATGGCAATGCCCTGCTCACTAACGGGGGCAAGTGCGAAAGACTCTCGGCGTCCCAAGTAAGTCCCCGCAGGTAAGACAAACCTTCTTGTATCTAGCCCTTGGCCGTTTGGAAAATGATGATAATCTCCATTGCCTTTCGCCATAAAAATTCTCCGGAAATGTTATGTTGCATGATCCGTTTCTTTTTAGGTGCATTGTGCGCTTTTGTCGAGAGAGAATTATGGTTAATTAGGATCAACAGATCAAAAAAACGACGGTTCGTAGGTGACGGGAAAAGGTGTTACGGCACGTTCTGACCTTACACAATCCAATGCGAAAAAAAGATTTATACTCTTCGCACCTGAAGAGTTGGGATTATGAAAGGTTTCCCTCCCCCTTGCGGGGAGGGTTAGGGGGGGAGAACGACCGGGAACCGCGCTTCGGATTATGAAACAGCGCTCCAAGTTTTACTCCCCCACCCCTATCCCCTCCCGCTAGGGGAGGGGAAATCTCTCTCATTCTGCCAATTAGAGTATAGTCAATAATTCCTCTTGCAATTCGCCATTCTCTATGATAGGAATATCGTACTACCTCATCGCAATGGGGTAGGGTTTGTCAGAGACAGCGGGTCCCGGTGCACCTACGGAATTCGGGTTAAAGTCGCCAGCCGAGACAAACGAAGCGATATATCGCTGGCCTCGTTCGCCGCCGACAATGGGCTGCGAGGCCTGCCGAGGAGTCGCCTCTTCTTTTTTTTAAGTGCCGTGCTTACCAAAGTGTCGCAACACTTCACCCGATCAAGGAGGGTAGACAGAAACAGACCAAACGAGCTCCGCAGACAAGATCAGCTAAACTTGTTGCTCCGCGCGAAACCATTGGGCGCGATGCGTCCGGCCTGAGCGCGATCGCCGACCCATGCACGAATGTCGGTTTCGGTGCGTTCCCGATCTCCGGATTTCCACGTCAGGCCATCTTTCAGCCGGAACGTCTTTACGTCCGACAATGCGCCGTCCTTATATTTCTGCAGGGTGATGCCCTTGCCGCGCGCCATTTCCGGCAGTTGCTCCAGCGGGAAGATCAGCAGCTTACGGTTCGTGCCGATCACGGCGACATGATCGCCCGTCGCCGGAGCGAACGCGACCGCCTTCACGCCCTCGTCCACGTTCAAAATCTGCTTACCATTCTTGGTTTGCGCCAGCACGTCTTCGGTCTTGACGATGAAGCCGCGCCCGTCGCTCGACGCGACGATGTATTTCTGTTCCGGTCGATAAAGCGCAAGGCCGATAATGTCCGCCTCGGCGGGCAAGTCGAACAGCACGCGGATCGGCTCGCCGAAACCGCGACCGCTCGGCATTTTGTCGCCGCCGAGCGTGTAGAACCGCCCGTTGCTGGCAAACAGCAGAATCTTGTCGGTCGTTTCGGCGTTAAGGACAAATTGCTCCTCATCGCCTTCCTTGTATTTGATTCCGGAGCGCGCCGTCGCGTCGTCCGCGATCTGGCCGCGCATCGCGCGTATCCAGCCCTTGGCCGAGCAAACCACCGTGATCGGCTCGCGCTCGATCACCGCTTCGACGGGCACCAGCATCTCGGCGGGAGGCTCGGCGATTTCGGTGCGCCGAGCGCCGAGCGCGGTCTTCTTGCCGAAGCGCTCCTTCAGCTCGGCGATCTCGGCGTCGATCGTCTGCCAGCGCAACGCTTCGTCCTTGAGCAATTTCTTCAACTCGGCCTGACGGCGCGCGAGTTCCTTTTGCTCGCCCCTGATCTCCATCTCCTCCAGCTTGCGCAGCGAACGAAGGCGCATATTCAGAATGGCCTCAGCCTGCACGTCGGATAGGCTAAACGTCTTTATCAACACGGGCTTCGGCTCGTCCTCGGTGCGGATGATCTTGATGACCTTGTCGAGATTCAAATACGCGATCAGGTAACCGGCCAGCACTTCGAGTCGCCCTTCGATCTGCTGCAACTGATAGGTCGAGCGCCGCACCAGCACGTCCTGCCGGTGATCGAGCCACGCCTTCAGCGCCGCGCGCAAATCCATCACCTGCGGCACGCAATCTTTGTCCAGCAGATTGAGATTCAGCGGAATCCGCACTTCAAACTCGGTCTGACGGAAGACGGATTCCATCAGCACCGCCGGATCGACGTTGCGGCTTTTCGGCGTGATGACGACGCGAATGTCATCGGCGGAATGATCGTTGACATCGTCAACCAGAGGCAATTTCCGCTCGGCCAGCAAATCGGCCATCTTCTCGATCAGGCGCGATTTCTGCACCTGATAGGGAATCTCGGTGACGACGATCTGCCATGTGCCCTGCTTGAGTTCTTCCTTGTGCCATTTTGCGCGCAAGCGGAACGCGCCCTTGCCGGTGCGATAGGACTCGACGATCTGTTCGCGCCCTTCGACCAGAACGCCGCCGCCCGGAAAATCCGGGCCGGGGATCAGGCTCACCAGCTTGTCGATGCTCGCGTTCGGATGCTGGATCAGGTGGCGCAAACCGTCGCACAGCTCGCTGACGTTATGCGGCGGAATAGAAGTCGCCATGCCGACGGCGATGCCGTTCGATCCGTTCGCCAGCAAATTCGGGAACGCCGCTGGCAGAACTACAGGCTCGACGCCGCTCGCGTCATAGGTGGCGCGGAAATCGACCGCGTCTTCGTCGATGCCTTCGAGCAGCAACTTGGCGACTTCGGTCAAGCGCGCTTCGGTGTAACGCATCGCGGCGGCGTTATCGCCGTCCA
>CAIQVS010000090.1 GCA_903875345.1 uncultured Pseudomonadota bacterium
AGGTGATGATCAAAACACCGCACCGAAACCCGCTGCATCAAAATCTGCCGACGACACTTTTGATGCGCCCATCTGGTCACCCGAAGCCGTCGATGCGCGCGAAGACCGCGTGATCGCGTTCGGAACTATCCCCTCTAACGACACCATCTATCATTACAAAATCAAGGCCGTAAACGCCGGAACCTTTACCGTACCACCAGCTTATGTCGAATCCATGTATGAACGCGCTGTCAAGGCGCGTGGCGTAGCGGGAACGGTTACTGTGCATTAGTTCACCATGTCGATGACACAGAAGCGTTTCTTTCATGTTTTTCTCGTAGGAATGGCTGTACTTGCGTGTGTGCCGATCGTCTTATTCCTCATTTCCAAACCGCCCCTTCTCGATAACATCAGCTTTTCGCGCGCCGTGTATGATCGTCACGGAGAGTTACTGCGCCTGACGTTATCGGCAGATCAGAAATATCGCCTATTCACACCCCTGAAAGATATTTCGCCGCAATTTCGCGAGGCGGTGTTGTTGCATGAAGACAAATATTTCTACGATCATATCGGCGTAAATCCGGTTTCCCTTATCCGTGCGTCATGGCAAACGATTACAGGTGGCCGCAAGATAGGAGCCTCCACGATCAGCATGCAACTCGCGCGGATGGAATATGGCCTTCACAGCCGCCACATCATCGGCAAGCTCATGCAGATTGCTCGCGCGCTGCAGCTTGAGGCGCATTACAGCAAAGACGAATTGCTTGAGGCTTATCTGAACCGCGCATCCTACGGTTACAATATCGAAGGTATTGGGGCCGCCTCAGCAGTTTATTTTCACGAAGCGCCACAGCGTTTGACCCTGCCCGAAGCGCTGACACTGGCGGTCGTTCCTCAAAGTCCCTCACGACGCAAACCCGATCCAAACGATCCTGCAAAGCCCGCCCTTATCAGCGCGCGCAATCGGTTATTCGATCAGTGGCTGCAGAAACACCTTACCGATAAAATCCAGCAAACATATTTTGCTTTGCCTTTGGTCGTATACGGACGCGCTGATCTACCGTTTGAATTGCCGCAGCTGACGCACAATCTGCTGTCTAAAAATCCACATACGCAGCACATCACAGCTTCGGTTGATCTGGAAACACAGGAATTGCTGACACATATTTTGCAAAAATATGTCGGCGACCACCGCGAGATAGGCATCCGGAATGCCAGCGCAATACTGGTAGATACGCGCAATATGCACGTGATAACCAGCATTGGATCGGTAGATTTTACCGATGCCGCGATTAATGGACAAGTCGATGGCACCCGCGCTAAGCGCTCGCCCGGATCGACATTGAAGCCCTTTATATACGCGTTGGCAATGGATCAAGGCCTGATACATCCGCTGAGCATATTAGGCGATGTGCCGATTCAGGTCGGCAGTTACGCGCCGGATAATTTCGACAAGGATTTTCGCGGCCCCCTCTCGGCGCGAGACGCCTTGCGCCTGAGCCGTAACATTCCAGCAATCAAATTGGCGGCGGAAATTCAGAAACCCGATTTGTATGATTTTATGAAGAACGCAGGAATTACCGGCCTGCATGATCGCGCGCACTATGGTTTGTCGATCGTGTTGGGCGGAGCCGAAGTCACGATGCGCGAACTTGCCGCACTGTACGCGACGCTGGCGAATGACGGGGTGTTAAAACCCCTGATTACGGAAATCACCGATGCAGCGCCCACAAAGCCCGTTCGCCTCCTCAGTCCCGAAGCCAGTTTTATGGTATTGGATATGCTGGCGACGCAGCCGAAAGAATACACCACGTCACACAATCGCATCGTCTATTGGAAAACCGGCACATCAAACGGTTTTCACGATGCATGGACTGCGGGAGTCTTTGGGCATTACGTCTTGGTGGTATGGGTCGGTAATTTCAATGGCGCAAGCAATCCGGCGCTGGTAGGAGCGCGTGCCGCAGCTCCGGTTTTCTTTCAAATGATCGACGCCGTAAACGGCAAAGAATCCAACAATGAAATGATTGCATCAAAAGCGCCGCTACTCCATCTGCGTAAAATCGATATTTGCGCGACGACCGGCGATGTGTCTCTGGAAAATTGTCCGGCGCGCGATAAGGGGTGGTTTATCCCCGGAGTCTCCCCCATCCGCAATCACAATATATATCGCAAAATTCTGGTTGATCTGCGCACGGGAGAGCGCGCTTGCCATTTTCAATCGGGGCTCACTGTCTATCGCCTGTTCGAAGTCTGGCCAAGTGATTTGCAACAAACGCTTGAAAACGCCGGTATCCACAAAGAGCCTTTGCCGACATGGCCAAAAAATTGTGCCGATGGCAACGATGCAGAAACAACGGATGACGGCCAGAAACCTACCATCACTTCGCCTCAATCCGGCGTCGAATATCATGCGCGTGTCAATGATGTGAGCGACACCGTACCCTTTATCGCCAACGCCGACGGCGCTGCACAAACGCTGCATTGGTTTTTGAACAACAAATATCTCGGCACCTCAAAACCCGCCGAGCCGTTCTCATGGCATCCTGAACCTGGGCACTATCACGTCCGTGTGGTCGATGATCAGGGGCGGTCCAATGCCACCAACATACAAGTCATTGTGATACCATAAAAGATGGGCTTGATTGTCTTCTAGGAGAAGATAACAGGACGCTCATTTGGCGCACAGAGCCCTCCAGCGTGCCTTGGCCGCTGAATAGAGTTCCTCGCCAAGGGAACTCGATAGATCATCTGAATTCATGCGGATGGGCTGGTTCTTTGCGCCATCAGCGAGCCATGACGCTCCGAGAGCCATTATGAGATCGACTTCGGACTGTTGAACCGCGTCCATACCAAGCTGAGTCAAATCCTGAAATTGTTCAGCGGTCAGCCCCGATGGAAGCCCCCAAGCGCCGTTGGTCAAAATAGGACGAATAACAGGACTCAAACGGACGACGCGCCCGACCTGAGTTGGATCGGCTCCCGCTACCGAGGCAAGAATAACGTGAGCCGAAAAAGTCGCCATGTCCGGAGGATCATCCGTAATGCACCTCGCCGCCTTTTTTAAATCATTGAGCGTATTGGACGCTGTGGGCGGTTGTGTCAGAGCGAGCGGCGCGGGCGGCACAACCGTCGAAGGGGCAAGCTTAACCGTGCCGGTACCCAAAGAGAGAGCAACTATATCCGTGGCCATTATACCATCGCTCATCAGGTCAACGATCCCCGCCAAGAGCGGGTTGTTAAGACCAGCCATAGCGCCATCCCAATAGCGATGGGCGGCATACTCCGTTGGTTTGTCGAAAAATTCAACGGGCGCATCGGAGGAGGCATGAACGGCCTGAACGAGCGGCACATCGTCCGCCGTTGCTCCATGCGGAGTGCTGTATGATCTGAAAAAGCGCGCGCGCTGTGAATCGTAATCGAAGGCGACAATCAAGAGTTTAACATCCTGCCCATTGGGACTTTGCACCCAACCTTTGCCGCGAAACCCGGAAAGAAATCGTGAACCCATGGCTCCAAACACGCGCGTAAGCCCCGCAAGCTTTCCCTCGGTGGAGTATTTAGGAAAGATCGGTATGTGCGAAAGCAGATTTTCCCAAGGCGGCAGTGGAGCAAAAATTGCTTGGCGATTGGTTTGGTCATTAAAGAGATTGATGATTTCACTGGGCGTCATGTTCTCAACAAGACCGCCAAGCACAATACTGCCGCCAGAGTTGGCAACCGCCAGATCGAACTTAGCCAGAATCTGGTGCCCCGGTACGTCCCCGTACAAATCCTTCAAAGCGATGGCCTGAAGCACAGCCCAAGCGCCACCACCGTCCAAAGACAATACATGATGAGCCATCTTTTTACTCCCTGCTGTGGGTCACTTTTCTATGATGAATGTTTTCTATAGGACAAGCACCTTATCGGGACTGGAAAGGTTGACGGTCCATCACCGCGCTTGGATTGGCAGGTGTATTGTCCGGAGCTTTTCCCCGAGGAGGATTGTTCGGCGGGTTGGGTAAAGAATTGATCAGCGCCCTGCGCTGCTGGCCATCGGCGCTGCCGGGATGTTCGGCGTTCATCTTCTCGCGCAGGGTTTGCACACGGTCATGCAGAGCTGCGGCGCGTTGATGCAAATTCTCCATCCGTTGCTTGCAATCGTCGGACATTGGCGGTTGCTTGGCACCCTGCCCCAATCCTTGTCCGCATTGGCCTTTCAGTTTTTCGCGTTCGGCGTGGATGGCCTCGTGTTCGGTGCGGATCTTCGCGCGCTCCTCGCGCAGCTCGCGACGTTCCAGACGCTCACCGCTCGGACCGCTGGGCTGGTTTAATGCAGGATTTCCGGTCGCGGTCGGCGGTGAAGGCGGCGGATTGTTACTGGCCGATTGGGCATATGCGCCACCGACAAGCAGAATGACCGCGCCGACCGCTATGACCATACCAATAATCAGCAACTCACGGCGCATTCCTAACCCTCGATCTTCTCCACGCGTATATCACACTAACAAACGAATTCGACCAAACTGTGGCGGATGGTTTAATATTCAATTAAAGCGCGTTACGCCCTTTTCCGTCACAATCATATCCAGCCGCGCGTCATGAAAACCTGTCGGAACATCGGGAACTTCCTGACAGGAAAAAGCAAGGCCGATGGCCAACATCGCGCCTTGCTGCCTCAGTCCATTGATCGTCCGGTCGTAATAACCGCCGCCGTAACCGAGCCTCTGTCCACGCGCGTCGAAGGCCAAAAGCGGCACCAGCAACACGGATGGCGTCACGACCGGAGCCGTCGGCAAGGGTTCGAGGATATTCATCATAGCGCCCGGCGCTAGCGGATCACCCGGAGCGTAAAGGCGAAAGATCAGCGGTTTTTTCCGCGCATCGATGACAGGCAAAGCCAGTGTCGCGCCGCGATCATAAAGCCCACACATAAGTGTCGCGGTATCCATCTCGCTGCCCTGACGGCTGTATCCGGCAACGATGGAATGGTCCGGAACATCGATTTCGTCGAGAAAGTTTTTTTCAAGCAACGATGCCGCATCGGGACTTTGCGACATGGCCTCGGCGCGGCGTTGTTCCATCGTGCGGCGCACGGCCTGTTTGATTTGACGAATATCCTGCACGATATACAGTTCTCGCAACTCAAGAGTTGGCATCCTGTTTCGCTTTACCTCCGATTTTATTGGCACATCGGGGCACGCGACGCCAACCCTTGAACTGCGAGAGGTACACCAACGAACATGACCCTAAAAAGTTGGAAGGCCCCACCTCGACCGTTGGCAGCGCTATCCTCCGAGGCCTGCACTAAGCAGGTGGGTGCCATATGTCCGGAACCACGGCTCCGGTCAGGGACAGCTCCCGAGAGGTTCTAAGTATCGGCCCTGGGGATCTTGGCTCCTGTCGCGTCGCGCAGATGCCTTCCGCTGGCGATTATACCCTATGACCAACGAGGATCAAAGCGGAACCTGATTACGCCCGCCCGACCTGTCCGGCGATGGATTCAACGCGCTGGCGCAAATGCTCGACGGCGGCGACGAACAGATCTTCGTCCTTCGCGCGGGCATCCGACGTTTCGCGCTGCAGCTCGAACAGCTGATCGGCGAGCGTCAGGCAGGTCAGCATCAACAGGCGCGCTTCGGTGGTGTTGCCAACACGCCCCGCGACTTCCTGCATTTTGGCTTCCACAAGCGCCGCGATTTCGCCGAGGCGTTGCTCTTCGCCGGGACCGCAATTAACGGTATATTCACGATTATAAAGGGTAATTGTGGCCTTGGACATGGATGACGCTCCCCTTAATGCCGGACAATGTTTTCGACATGTTCAATCGCCTGATCGAGGCGCGAGGCGACTTTCTGCGCGACAGCCAGCACTCCAGTCTCACGCGAACGGCTCATCCGCAGCAACTCGGCCTGTTTTCTTTGCGACTCGCGGCGCACGTCTGCATCGATACCGACTTTATCCTCAAGATCGGAAATGGTTTCATCCAGCAGTTCAAGTGCTGTTCTCAGGCGTTGCATGGATCACCTCGTGACTCGATGGGGTGCGAACTCGGCATGTCAGGATGCTAGGGTGTCTTAAGCAAAGCGTCAACTTCAGGTTTAAGGTTAACGGCAAACTCAAAACAGGTAAAGATGCCGCGCTAACGGCATGATTTCCCTATCATGCTCATGAGCAAATCAAAAGTCGGGAAACTCGAACCCGTCCCCACAATATTCCCCTCCACCGATGCAATTCGCCTCAGGTCAAGACTGTTCGTCAGGAACGCCTCGTCGGCCTGCGTTACGTCATCCGGACTGAGGGATTTCTCGATCCCGCCTGTCGCCGCGAGGATTTCGGCGCGCATGATGCCCGGCAAGGCGCCATCCGCAACGGGTGGGGTCATCACGCGTCCGCCCTTCACGATAAACAGATTGGACGATGTCGCCTCGGACACACGTCCCGCACCGTTCAACAACAGAGCATCATCGGCTCCACGTTCCTGAGCTTCCTGCCGCGCCAGAATGCCGTCGAGATAATTCAGCGATTTGATCCGCGATAAAGGCGAATGCTCGTTCCGCCGCGTGACCGCCGCAATCACGCATCGTGCCGGAGTCTGCTGCTGCGGTAACGATGTGACCGAAACCAGCAACGTCGGTGCCGGATTCTCCGGCGGCATCACGCCACGCGCTCCGATCCCTCGCGTCAAGGTCACGCGCACGATCGCGTCGGCCAGAGCGTTGGCCGTTACAGTCGCGGCAATAACTGCGCCAAGATCATATTCAGGGCGAGGCAACCGCAACACATCGCAGCCTTCCCGCAAGCGCCGTTCATGCGCCGCAAGCCGGAGAATCTTCCCTCCCCGTACGGTAATGGTTTCAAACACACCGTCACCGAGTAGAAAGCCCCGATCAGCAGGATCAATCCGCGCCGCAGCGCTATCCAGCAATGCGCCGTTCAGCCAAACGATCATGTCCTGTTTCTCCTGTTACGGCACGCAGCAAAGGCGCGATTTTGATCATGCATTCATCATACTCGTCGGCGGGAGCGGAATCGGCGACAATGCCTCCGCCCGCCTGAGCCACCACTTTATCCCGCGTAATCGTCAGGGTGCGGATCGTCATGCTCATATCCATCGCGCCGTCGAAACCGATCCAGCCGAGGCACCCGCAGTAAAACCCGCGCGGCGAAGGCTCCAGCTCATGAATAATCTCCATGGCGCGTATTTTCGGCGCGCCGGTAATCGAGCCGCCCGGAAACGTCGCCCGCAACAAATCAACCGCGCTCAGTCCCTGCCGTAACTTCCCCTCAACCGTCGAAACCAGATGATGCACCGAGGCGAAAGATTCCAGCGCGTTCAGACGCGGCACGCGAACCGAGCCAAGCTCGGCGACACGCCCCAGATCGCTGCGCATCAGATCGACGATCATCAGATTTTCGGCGTTGTCCTTGGCGCTGCGACGAAGCTCGTCGGCCAACAGCGCATCGCGGCGCGGGTCATCGTTGCGCGGACGCGTGCCCTTAATCGGCTGCGCCTGAATGAGACCATCCGCGCTGAGCCGCAGGAACCGCTCAGGTGACGCGCTCGCCAGCGCGATATCGCCGCATCGCAGGAAGGCGGAAAAAGGCGCGGGATTGAGGGCACGGAGACGACGGTACAGATCAAAATCGCCGAGTCCCTCCGGACGCTGCGCGCTAAAACGTTGCGTGACATTCGCCTGAAAAATATCTCCGGCATAAATATAATCGATCACACGCCGGATGCTTTGCTCAACCACGGCGCGAGTCTGCTCGGCTTGCCACGCCGCGCCGCGATCCCAATTCAACGGCGGAAGATAATCCGGCGCATCCTTCAACCGTTCGGCCAATCGCGCGCTTTTGGCTTCCGCATCGGGAGCATGGCTGATAATCCACGCCTCACGCGCCGCATGATCGAACGCAATGACGGTATCGTAAACGCAGGCCGACAGCACCGGCAACCTTAGCGCGCCCTGTTTTGGAGACGGCAACCGCTCCAGACAGCCGCCAAGCTCATAACCGAAAGCGCCGACCAGCCCGCCCACGAACGGAACCGGCGCGGCGGCGGCATCAACGGCGCTCACAGCGAAATTTTTCATCACCCGTTCAATTGCAGTGAAGGTGTCACAGTCCTGTTGTTGTCCGTCGATGAACACGCCTTCCTGTCCCGCGAGAATGACGTGATCTGGATCAACGGCAAGCGTGGAAACGCGCCGTTCACCATATGCCGCGAACCCATCCAGCAACGCAACATAAGTGTCCGCCGCGAAAACCTGAAACGCGGCAAGCGGATCGCAATAAGGGATGGAAAGAATGATCATTATCAAGTCTTACGACGCCAGATTGCGACAGACAAAGGCTTTTGATCGAGACTATCTTAACAATAAATCGCGTGTCTTGCGAATATTGAATTTTTAAGATTTTTTCTTGACGCTATCCAAGTAAAAGATCATAAGGGCGCATCCTCAACAAACAAATCTGCGCCAAACGCAGTATTCATGGAGTCTAAAGAATTATGCCTGAGAACACATCCCCCAACGATCGCCTGATCACGCTGACCGCACAGATTGTCGCTGCCTACGTCGGCAATAACACGGTCGCTCCGTCCGACATCCAGCACGTTATGTCGAGCGTTTTCCAAGGTCTTGTTCGCCTTGGTCAGGGCAGCCCTTCCGCCGAACGTCCGGAGCCGGCCGTCTCGCCGAAGAAATCGATATTCCCGGATTACATCGTCTGCCTTGAAGATGGCAAGAAGCTCAAGATGCTAAAGCGCCATTTGAAGACAGCCTACAACATGACGCCGGAGCAATACCGCGAACGTTGGGCATTGCCTGCCGATTATCCGATGGTTGCGCCGAACTACGCCAAGCAGCGCAGCAGGCTCGCCAAGCAAATTGGCCTCGGCACCTCGCGCCGTACCGCCAAGCAGAAAGCGGCCTAATCGTCGCCTCTATCTGTAAAGAAACAGGAGCCCTCGCATACGCGGGGGTTTTTGTTTGAGAATACTGCTTCAAGAGCGCACCCAAACTATAGCTCGCTTTAGGGTTGCTTGGTCGTCGGAACGCTCTGTTGTGGCGAAGCCGAGGCCGAAGCTGGAACTGAAATTGGCGCTACATTCTGCGCCACGGTTTCCGAGCGCATGATTAGCGGCTCGAAAATCGGCGCGAGCGATTTCAGCATTTGCGCCGACAGCGCGCTAGTGAAAACATAATCCGCAGCGTCCTCGCCCGCGACATGTGCCGTGATCGTGCCAAAGAATTTATCGCCGATGAAAAACGCGAAGGTGCCGGTTCGGTTGACGACGCGCGACGACAGCAAATGCCCGCCTGCCCCGAATTCGTCATAACGCTGGTCGCCCGTTCCAGTCTTGCCGCCCACCGGCAACAGGTTGCCTGTCGCATCCTTGTAAACGCCCTTGACCCGTTTGGCCGTGCCGTTGTCCACGACTTCGGCCATGACGCCGCGCATGACGCGGGTAATCGCCGGATCGAGCAGTTGGCGCTGCGCCGCGCTTCCGTCCTCGACCAGTTGCGTCTCATAAGGCGTGCCTTGACCGAACAATAGAGATTCAAAACGCACCGTCGGATTTTTGAGTCCATCATTGAGGATAATGCCAACCAGCTCGGCCAAAGCGCCCGGACGGTCACCGGAACTGCCGATCGCCGTCGCCAGACTCGGCACCAGCTTGTTGAACGGATAACCCAACCGCGCCCAACGCTTCTGCAGTCGCGCGAAGGCGTCTTCCTCCAGAATAATGCGGATGCGCGTATCCTGCGCATGCTTCAGGCGCGGATGGAACAGCCACGAATAACACTCGATCCGCACCGGCTGGCTAACTTCGAGAATGGCGCGCCGCGTAGCATGTGGATTGGACTGCAAATAACCGACCAGCCATAATTCCAGCGGATTCAATCCGGCGATATAGCCGCGATCTTCAAGATCATACCGCTCGACCGGATAGTTCTTGTAAAGCTCGGCCAGCCGTCCGTTGCCAAGGGGTTCGCCATTGACCTGATGATAAATCATGAAATCGGCGTACTCCTCAAAGCTGGCCTGTGGCCGCAACGAACGGAAAATAATCGTTCGCGCCGTCGCCCCCTTGTGGGCATGGGTCAGCAATTTTTCCATCGCCGCGTCGGAACCTTCGCCGCTGTAATCGCTGATATAGCGATTAAGGAACGTCATGCCTTCCTTATCGGCAAAACGCTGCAGATAGCTTTGCCGCGCCGGTTCATCCGGATCGTCGAGCAGCTCCTGCTTGGTTTGTGGTCCTTGCGCTATGGTGTAGTTGATGATGTCGCGCATCAGCCGAACAAAGACCAGATTGACCGACTGGCGGAACGCTTCGTGCAGATCCATGACCTGAACGTCTTCCTCATGCTCGAAATTCACGAACTGGTGCGCTCCGCCGCCGGTGAAAAAAACCTCGCCCGGATTGCCGGAATAGGTGCGTTCCATCGACGCATCGAGCATTTGATCAAGCGTGGCGTCAGGATTGCCGATGAGCCACGCCGTCGCCCATTCGGTCAGATTGTCCGGCGCCTCGTCCGACAGATCGTGCAGATCGTCCGGCGACAATCCGGCATAGCGGCGATAAAGCTCGCTGACGATTTCCAGATAGCTGACCAGCGTGCGCAGCTTGGCGGTCGAGCCGAGATCAAGCTTCACGCCCTCATTCATGTCGAACGGCTCGTCGATCGTGTCAGCCTGCACGCGCAGCTTGTTACCGTTCGGCGTCCGCTCGTATAACACAACGCTCCATTTGATTTTCTTCAGATCGTTCTCCGGCTTGAGCAACCGAAAGCCATAAAGCCCGATGGATTGGGCGAAAACCGGATCGTCGAGATGCCGTAGAAAATCGATCGTCTGTTGTTGCGAAGTCTGGTCGAGCGTGCTTTGCGCCGCGAGGTCGAGCCGGTCGATCTCGTACAATTTCTTTAGCCCCAACATCGTCAACAGATGACTGCGCAGCGCCGTGGTGGCTTTTTGTTCGACGAAAGGAAGCTGCGGCGCGGGCGGAACCTCAGGAATGAAACGAAAGCTCGCGGTTTTGGCGGCATCGCGGAGGACCGGTGAAATCACCTGCGCCGCCGCGAGCCGATCAAGAGTCACATCCGTCAGGACATCGAGCGCGGCGTGGTTGGAGACAAGATAATAACTTGGTCGCCTTTGCGCGAGGATCAAGCCGAGCGCCGCGCGATAGATTTTCGCCTTGAAACGCAAAGAATCCGGGTCCTGCTCCGGCAAGTTCAGGGCGATGACCGCGTCGTTAAGCTCGATGCCGAACCACGCCCACAGCCCGTCGCCGATACTGTTGATCTCGCCGCCCCCCGGACGGGCGCTGAGCGGCGTGCTGTTCAGGTAGTCGAGGACGATCTTCTCCCGCGCCTTGCGCGTATCTTCGCCGTCCATATAGACGCGCAGACTGGCCGAAGCGATCTGGCGCAATTTCTCAACGCCGCTGGCGGTCTGGCCGCCGGGCGAAAAACGGAATTTCTCGATTTGCGTCGCCAGCGTGCTACCGCCGCCCGTGTTCAGTCCGGGCGCAAGGCTGTGCAACACATGCCCTAACAGGGCGTAGAAAAAGCGATCCCATTCGATCACCGGATTACGCGTCACCGGACCGTCGCGCAGCAGCTCACGGTTTTCGATATACAGCAACGTGCTGACCAGCAACGGAGGAATACCGCTGTAATTCGTGAAAACGTGGTTCGGATAACTGGCCGTGTAGAGTTTTTGCCCATTGCGGTCGGTCAAGGTCAGCCCGGCGACGCTCTTGACGTGGTAAACCGGATAAAGGCCGCGATCCATAAAGAAGTCATAGGTCGGCGAGGCGCGCATCTGCTCGGCAATCGTAAAGCCGTCGCCTTGCAATCCTTTGAAAAAGACCGGCAGGTAACTGTACCCCAGCCGTTGATTGTAAGGACCGAATTTGGGATAGCGCATATCGGGATTCACGCCCGGCTGCGGATCGAACGCGATACGCGACCCGTACCAAGCCAGCCATTCCGCCTGTATCTTTGACGTGCGCATTTCCTCGCGCGCCATCGACCCGATCACCGCGATGATGCCGAGGAAAATGATGAACGGGATCAGCCAGAAAACCGGCGGCAACCGCATGCCGTGCGAGGGTTCGGGCTTGCGAACAACGCGACGGTTAGGATGGGGCGCGTGCTGGGGCTTGGCTTTTTTCACAGGTTTCGTTTTCGCTCGGCAAAGACGCCGGAGAATCAGCATTGGCGTCGCAATAGATATGCCGCTTGCCGCGATAATCTTCAACACTCCAAACGTCGCCTTCACGTTGAATAAAGCCTGAAGAGATAGGAACCTTGCCGTGACCTCCCGGAATGTCGAGCATATAGCTCGGCTGGCAAAGGCCGGACAGATGCCCGCGTAACCCGCGAACCAGTTCCTGCCCGCGCTCGACCGACACACGGAAATGACTCGTGCCGCGCGCCAGATCGCCGTGATGCAGGTAATGCGGAGTAATTCTGCACGCGACGAAAGCGCGCATCAGCTCGGCCAGCACCGCCGCATCGTCGTTCACGCCGCGCAGTAGAACGCTTTGCGACAGCATCGGGAATCCGGCATCGACCAAAAGGGCGCAGGCCGCGCGAGCCTCCGGCGTCAACTCGCGAGGATGATTGCAATGCAGCAGCACATAAACCGGCGCTCGCCCGCGCAAGGCCGCGATCAAATCCGGCGTAATGCGTTCGGGATCGACGACCGGCAGACGGGTATGAATGCGCACAACCTTAACGTGAGAAATGGCATTCAGCTTTTCGATGACATCACCCAGCCGCCGGTCCGACAAAACCAAAGGATCACCCCCGGACAGGATCACTTCCCAGATTTCCGTATGCGCGCGGATGTAATCCAGCGCGCGGTCAATCGCCTCGCCCGACAGCATCGCCTTGGCTTCTCCCACCTGCTCGCGCCGAAAGCAAAAGCGGCAATACACCGCGCATGTGCGCAACAGCTTCAACAAAACGCGGTCGGGATAACGATGCACGACGCCTTCAACCGGGCTAAACGCATCATCGTCGATGGGATCGGGACGTTCCCCCGGCAGGATATTCAGCTCCGCCGCCGAGGGAATGAACTGCGCGGCGATGGGGTCATGCGGATCGTCGCGGTCAATCAGGTTAACCATCGCCGGAGTCACGGCAACGCTGAATTCCTCGGCGACGCGCCGCAGCTCCGGCGTGATCGCGGGCAGAATATCAACGTTAACAAGATCTTCCGGCGAACGGGCTGTTTGAGAGAAAGGCAAGACAATCATGCGACGATCCTATCAGGAAAAGCCCATAGATAATCAATTTCTACCGCCGTTTCCTTTAGTCTAAGTGACAAATTTCGAGCAAATGGTAAGGTTCCCGATAATTAACCATGCGTTAACATTGGTTTAATACAATTCAACCTGATCAGTTTAAGGGTAAACTGACTTATTACGGTCAGACACAATCGTCGCGGGGGTACAGAGAATGCACATGCGGAAAAACACTGGCAGCAATCGCCGTTTTGTCCCTTGGCGTTTCGCAGCACGCCTATGCAGCCAACTCAGGCGTAGGAATGAACTCAGCAGCGAATACTGACCTGCCGCTTGGCGCTGGCGGAGTGGATTATATGTGGATCGGTGCGGGCGGAGACACTTTGACTAGGGGATATGTCGGCTTTAATAGCACTACGAACGCCGCAACTCCGTTAGCATGGATTAACTCCAGCGACGGAAGTGCAGGTTTTAGCAAAGTCGGAATAGGCTATTCAGTATTGACGGCACCTGTTTCGCCTTTGGACGTGAATGGAAAAATTAGCACTCCGCATTTAGGTAATAACTCAGGAAATTTATTGATATACGGCAAATAACGCTGGCAATATTACGCTAGGCAACAGCTATATGTTCATTCAATCGGGAGGCAACATCGGGATGGGGGTAACGACACCCGGCACAGCCAAGCTTAATGTTGCTAACTCAGGCAGTAATGTTGGGCTATACGTAGGTAATACTTCACCCTTTGGCCAGGCACAGATCGAAATGGACGGAGGCGTTGTGACCCATATCTGGGCAGCGGAAGGAGGGTCGAGAGTATTCTCCGTTACCGGTGGAGGCGAGGGATACTTTGCCGGCAATGTCGGGATAGGAGTGGCCCCCTCGTCAACGTATGCGCTGGATGTGTCTGGCAATACAAATGTCACCGGCAATCACTCCGTTGGTGGAAACGCAGTTATCACAGGTAGTACTACGGCACTCTCCTACTACCACTCGTCCGATGCGCGGTTGAAAACCGACATTCGTCCCATACCGGATGCCCTTGACAAGCTCCTGTCCATTCAGGGCGTTGAGTTCAACTGGAAAAAAGACGGACGGTCAGACATGGGCGTAGTGGCACAAGATGTCGCCAAAGTGTTTCCGAACGTGGTTTCGAAAAGTGAAAACGGCGGCATGATGACGGTCGAATACGACAGCCTTATCGGTCCGATGATCGAAGCGATCCGCACGTTGAAAACGGAGAACGACTCCATGAAGGCGGAGTTGGCCGAGATTCATGCGTCGCTGAAAGCTATAAAAGAAGACAACACGCGGTTGCGGTCGATTAACGCAGGCGATGGAGTCAAGGCGCCTGAACCTTCCCCCTCGGTCGAACCCTGAGTACAATCTGAAAGATTACGCTCATGCACTGTTCAGCGCCGCAAAAACTTCGCTTTCTAACGTTAATAATTGCTCTGGCGTGCTTATTGCTTGGGATATTTCCCCACAACACACTGGCGATACCATCGTTGCAAGAATGTTCAATCGATGGCACATGCGCCTATGTTCCGAATAACCAAGCGGTTGCAGTTAGTCCAAATTTTTCTGACGCAAATCCTCTTTGCAAACAGATCAAGAATAACAGCTGCGACGGTACCGCCGACGTCATGGTCCCGATAAAGAATCAGAATGAATGGACATCCTTCCTCACATCCAATTTCGTCACCGCCCCGAGTTCCTGCATCACCATTTCCGCTTGCCCCGACTATATCGCCGGCGGTTACGGCTCATGTTCGGCACAATGCGGCGTAAGCGCCGTAACACTCACCCCGACAACCTGCACAAACAGCATAACAGGAGCATCGGTTAGCCTCAGCCTTTGCAGCAACGTGGGCGAACAATGCAACACAATAGCCTGCACACGCGGGGACGGTTGCAACGTTGCATCTCTGCCTTTACCGACGGCCACGAACTCATTTGTAGCTTGGACGAATAGCGGCAGTCCCTTCGGCAGTTCCTGCGCAGGAGGATGCACCAATCCAAATCCACAAACGGGAACTTGCAATTGTCCAAGCGGATATATCGATGCAATCGATACCAACACTGGAGGTAGCATCGGCAGCGAGGGATGCACGGGATTTACCCATACATGCATTTCGACTTGCGGCGGCAAGTTTGATCAATGGTCGAATGGCGCTAATGCCTTCGGCAGTTCCTGCTCAGGAGGATGCAGCAGTCAAAACCCTGCAACTAGAGCATGCACTTGTCCATCGGGATATTACGACGGCAGTCAGTCCAACACCGGCGGCAGCGTGGGTGATGAGGGATGCACAGGATTTACCCATGCGTGCCTTCCTATTCCTTCTGGTTCCTGCTTAACCAACGATCATACGGATTATTATAACGGGGAGACTTGGAGGCCAGGAGGCATGAGTCCTGCTGGACCAACATTCCAATGCTACACTACAGATCCGAATACTGGCGCAATGCAACTGGACGGCGCAACCATGGGACGGGAAATGTATAGCACGCTTGACAAGTGTAGTAACGGGAGCGTTGTTGATATCACCAGCACAAGCAACTCATCCTTTATGTTCTGTAACTCCTGCCCGGCACAAGACACCAACGCTGCCGGGGAAGCCTCTTGCAGTACCCCACCCTCAGGCAATTAATTTGCGCAGCATTGTTATTTCTGACTTCTGAACCGGTTGCTCAACGGATTACTTCACTGTAATCTCATGCTTCGCCGCCTCGACGTCCATACAAATTTTCTGCTTGAGGGCTTCGGAATTATGGAACCCCTGTTCCGAAGAGATTAATTAAGCGCTACCCCTAATTGCCTCATTACAATCCATGTTGAACTGTTTTACACTTAACGTTGGAGAAAGAATCAGTGCAACTCAACTTTTGCTTTCGATCGAAATTTTGGTCCGAACAGAAGGATTAAGCTCATGAAATATTCAGCGCAGCGAAATCTTAGCTTTCTACCATTAATCATGGCGTGGGCGTTCCTGTTGTCGGTGGCATTGCCTCACGACGCTTTTGCTGATTGCTCAACAGATAGTCCCCCAACCTGCGTCTATATTCCGGACAACACAACGGTCACACTCTCCCCGACACTCTTCACCCCAACGCCCCCGAACTATTGCAAGAAGATTACAACCAACAAATGCTACCATGAAATCATGGTGCCGCTGGGCAGCATCGACGAGTGGGAGGGGCCGACTTACGCTGGTGGTCCGGTTGGATTCGTGAACTCCACTTTCGCTACCCAGGGGGGATGCGTTACCCTTGCCGATTGCGAGACCTATACGTGGGTTGCCGGGGGATGGGGATCCTGTACATCTACCTGCGGCACAGGAACACAATCCCAGACCGTGACCTGTCATGAAAATAATGCAAGCACACGCGTCGTTTCCACCGTTAACAATAGCTATTGCACAAGCTACGCCCCCGGTATCCAGCCCCCTACGAGTCGATCGTGTTCCAGCATATCCAGCTGCGTATACACTGCTGGCGGGTACGGTTCTTGTTCGACACAATGCGGAGCAGCCGCCCAAACCCTCTACCCGGCAACTTGCTGGAACTCGACGCTTGGTGTACCGGCTGCTCTTAGCTATTGCAACACAAGCGTGGGCGAGCAATGCAACGCAATAACGTGCGGTGCTTGCTCCTCCGCTCCGGCAACACCCGGCGGTTCGTTTGTCCTGTGGACGGCATATTCTCCTGGCGGCCCAACATGTGGAGGACTGGGCAACAGTGTAAATCCGGAGACAGGCGACTATACTTGTCCGTCGGGATACACGGATGGACTGGACGTGAACACGGGAGGCAGCATCGGCAGCGAGCACTGCACAGGATATACTCACAACTGCATTTCAACTTGTGAATCTTATTTTGAAAACGCGGAAGGAAAGGGATGTGCATGGCCATGGAATCCCAGCGGCGTTTTGTGCGTTAAAGTTAATCCGCAGACTGGCAGCTGCACTTGTCCGTTAGGAACATCTCCCAACCCAAGCGACTTAAACGGCAGTTACGGCGACGGAACTACAAGCGGTGGGGACTTCAATAATAATGGCAACTACGTTGATCTGGGATCCGGGAAGACATGTTCAGGGCGTCTTCATATCTGCCAATGAGCTTCAGTCTAGCTTGATGTTCCTTCCAACCGCCGCCGCGCCGTCTCCACATCTTGGCAAATTTGCTGCTTGAGGACTTCAACGTTCGGGAAAGCCTGTTCGAGGCGGATAAAGCCGATCAGGGCGACTTCCAGCTCCTGCCCATATAAATCGCCATTGAAATCGAACAGGTGCGCCTCCAGCAATTCCGTCTTGCCGTCGACCGTGGGACGCACGCCGATATTGGCGACTCCGCGATAGAGCGGCCTTGCCCCGACCGGTCCCGCCTCAATCGCGTAAACGCCATAACGCGGACGCAAATAATCGCCGAGCGCGATATTGGCGGTCGGGAATCCGATCGTGCCGCCGCGCTGCGCGCCGCGTTGCACCACGCCCGCAATCGTCCAGTCGCGCCCCAAAATATGCCGCGCCGTTTCGATGTCCCCCTGTTGCAAGGCTTCGCGCGTGCGTGACGATGACATAATCTCGCCCGCGCTGTCGCGAAACGGACTCACTTCGGTCACGCCGACTCCGTGCGCCGCCAGCCACGTGCGCAGATTATTCATATCGCCGCCGCGCCGATGGCCAAAGACGAAATCGAATCCGGCGATAACATGTTGCGCCTGAAATTCATCGACCAGAATCTGGTTGGCAAAATCCATTGCGGAAACAAGCGCGAACGCGGGCGTAAACTCCTGCACGATCACATCGTCGATGCCCAGCGCATAAAGCAGACGCAACTTGACCTCCGCCGGAGTCAGGCGAAACGCATCGATATGCGGATTAAATACCGAGCGCGGGTGCGGCTCCAGAGTCAGCACACGCGCCGGAACGCCAAGACTTCTTGCCTTATCGATGCAGACCTTAATCAAAGCCTGATGGCCGCGATGAACGCCGTCAAAATTTCCGAGCGCGAACACGCCGCCTTTCGCACTCGGCGGCGCGCGTCCAATCATTTGAAGATATTCACTCATTCTCATTCCAAGATTCTGAATTACGCCTTTGATTGCGCGCCTCCGTTTATGATACGTATAAGCCCCTTTTTCCTCAAGCAGCGATTGCCGCCCGCGTTATGCAACACTTATTGATTGACCAAATGACCGACGCCAGCGTCGGGTATCACCATTGCGATGACGGAGGCCACCTACGCTATGCTCTGCTGTGGCCGAAGGGCGAGCCGCGCGGCACTATCCTCGTCGCCCCGGGACGACGCGAATTCATCGAAAAGAAGCATCTCGAAGTTGGCGAGGATTTTATCAAGCGCGGCTATCGTCTGGTGATGTTCGAATGGCGCGGGCAAGGGCTGTCCGACCGCTTTCTTGACGGCGACAAGCGCCAACGCGATTTCGTTCCCGATTTCACCATTCACATCCGAGATCTGTCGTCGTTCTATGAACGGGTCGTCAAGCCGAACCAGAGGGGAAAGCTCCTGCTCTGCGGTCATTCGATGGGAAGCCATCTGTTTCTGCGCTGGCTGATCGAAAATCCCGCGCTCGATGTCGCTGGAGCGATCCTGACCGCGCCGATGCTGGCGCTGGGCGGACATGTGGCGCACAACTCCGCCAACCTGCTCAGCTGGAGCGCGACCAAGCTCGGCTACGGCTATGATTACGCCTACGCCCAGCATGACTATGACCAACAGGACATGTTGTTTGACGGCAATCCCTTGACGCATGACGCCATGCGCTTTGCCGTGCTGGAGCAATATTTCAAGGCCTATCCGCAAATGACCGTCGGCGGCGTGACGTGGGAGTGGATTCACGCGGCGATGCGTTCGATGCACGTCACCCAGCGCCGGCACAGTCTCGCGCAGGTCAAATACCCCATCTTGACGATGACCGGAGCGCGCGACCGCGTCACGCCGCTATCCGAAACGCAACGCTATCTGGCGCTTCTGCCGCATGCCGAAAACGTGACAATCAACCATTCCTTGCATGATATCATGGCCGAAACCGATGCTTGCCGCACCGAAGCGTGGGGGCATATTGACCATTTCCTAGCTTCGCGTTAGGACAGATAGCATCATGATTCCTCATCATTCCACCTCGGACTTAATTCTGGATTCCGGCGCGCTGTCGATCTGGGATCGTGAGAAAGGTCCTATCTTCTGGTACGCCTTGGGCGTGCCGGGACCGTTTTATCTCAACACCGAACTGATGATAGGGCGCGAGCTGTCGGTGCGCATCCTGACGAAGATCGACGCCATTCTTGCCGAAAGCGCCGATCCCTCAACCCGTGCGCACCACATCGAAAAAACCATCCTCGCCGCCTATAGCGACAAAAGCGCCTATCACCGGATTGTTTCCGCCTTGGCCGACAAAGCGCGGGAGATTTTTCCGCCGCGCAGTTACACCCTCGTTTCAGGCGGGGAGCGGCGCGACTGGCTGTTCTCCATTCCCTTTGCGCATGAGATCGGCGTCCGTCATCTCTTTCTGTTCAAGGATCAGTCCAGCTATTGCAAGGAGAGCGTGCATAAGGATGAACATGTGCTGCATGTCGCCGATCTGATTAACAACGCCGCCAGTTACTTTGACAACTGGTTGCCGATGCTCACGCGGCTTGAAACGCATTGCGTCGGCACCGCCGCTGTCAATGTGCGTGGAGAGGAAGGGCAAAAACGCCTGAGCGAAGCGGGTTGCAAAATCGCGGCGCTCAACATCATCGACGCCGCGTTCTTCGACGAGTGCCGGAATCAGGGATTGATCGACGAAGCGACGCGCGATGAACTCACCCTGTTCCTGAAATCGAATTCCGAATGGGCGAGCCGTTACCTGATGGACAGGCCGGAACTATTCGAGACCAAAAACATCGACGCCAAATCCCGCGCCCGCCTGAAATCCTTTTTCGCCAAGGATCCGTGGAACCTGCGTCCGGCGCATGAGGATTTTTTCCGCACGATGCTGGAGAAGATCGGGGATTAAGCCGATGTTTCTTTTGGGCGTTTACCGTTGCCGTAAGAGAGAACCTGCACATTTTCCACAGTCACAAGACCGCTTTTCATCATGCCATCCAACACCGGCAGAAAACCGTCGATCTTTTCCTGCGTGTCGACGATTTCAATGACGATGGGCAGATCTTCCGAAATTTCAAGAAAGCTTGAGCGATGCACGCGTGTCGAATGGCCGTATCCCATCGGGCCGCGCAAAACCGTCGCGCCGGCCATGTGTTGTTTCCGGGCTTCCAGAACGACGGCTTCATACAGAGGTTTTCCGTGGTGGTGGTCTTTTTCTCCGAAAAAGATTCGCAGCAGCACGGCGTCTTTGGGAAGTTCCATGACTAGATTCCTTTCAACTGATTAAGCGCATGCGCGGAAATGGCACCAAGCCATACCGCCAGAAGGCACAAGAAGACAGAAGCGGCGACATGAATGCCAGCCTGACCCCAATCGCCTTTTTGCGCCATGTTTAAGGTTTGCAGGCTGAACGACGAAAAAGTGGTATAGCCGCCGCAGATGCCGATCATAAAAAACTGCCGAGCCACCGTCGCAACCAGAACGCGACCGTCAGGTCCGGTGAGCGTGCTGAAGAAGCCGATAGCAAAGCAGCCTGTTACGTTAACGATCACGGTTCCCCACGGAAATCCCGTTCCGAGCCACGACGCAAAGGCTTCCGCCAGCCAGAAACGGCCAAGGCTTCCGAGCGCCCCGCCAACGGCGACCCAAATCGAACTTTCAAACATTCTGCCTTATCTCCTGTCCCGATCTCCTGTGCCGTACAAAGGCGGATTGGAATACAGCCTTCTGCCCGACTCCGCCTGAATTTCCAAGAGCCTATTGTAGCTGGCGATCATTCGCTGCAGCACAAACCCGATGCGGAAATTTTAAGAAATTGTCGTCTTTAAATGATAGATTTTCTTTTCTTGACTGTTCCACTCGGAATTCACTTCTCGAAATTATTTGATCCTTGTCTTTTCTGCATATATACGGCACGGCTAAAAAAATTTTGGTTAGGCTCGACAATTTAACGTTAAACGCCTTTAAGGATAGAGTAAATCTGTCGCTTATTGTTCCCTCTCAATCGTTTATCTCATAGGCTGCATCATGAATCACTCTTCTTGCAAATCACTTTTTGTTTTAGCATCGATTCTGACGCTGCTACTGACTACTTGGCATTCGAGTATTGCGCAAGGGGCTGAATGCCCTGTCGGGGTTAACGTAAATAACTTTCAGAATTTTAACCCCACAGAGCAGCAGTCCATTGTCGATCAACTGAAGCGCTCTGGGGTTGGTTTCGTGCGCACATCCTTGCGTCCGGATGATAAAAACATGAATCTTGCGAAGACTCTTCAGTCTGAGCGAATTGGACTGGTGTTGGTGCTTGGCTTCCAATTTTTACCGAATGCCCCCTCACGTCCAGCTGATCCAGAACGGCACATCAGAAGCGCGGCATCTTTATCCTCCATTGACATCAATGCTTCCAAAGCCTCTTTTCAGACCACTTTCGACAAACTGGATGCATACGGAGTTACGCTGGTAGGAGTGGAGCTTGGCAACGAAATCAACTGGGTTGATTTCAATGGAGATTTTCCGGTACCCGGCCAAGGAAAGTCATTTTCTTTGAGCGACCTTTCCTACGACCCGGAAGCAAGACGTGTCGCTCAAGGTCTTCTTCAATACCTCAATGTCTTGGCCGCCTTAAAGGAGGTACGGGATCATTCCAAATTTAATCGGCATACGCCCATTATCTCTGCAGGAATGGCCACAGTGGGTGGTGGGGCTTGGCAGCAAAAGCTAAGACTCGATGGCGTATCCATTTCGGCCACCTATGCGTTCTTACGTGCCCATGGACTCGACCAACTGGTTGACGGCTATGGAGTTCATACCTATCCCCCGCAAGTTAAACCGGGGGACGGAGTTGCCGCCGCCCAGAGGCTAGCCCAATTGGACGAGAAAGTTTTTCCTCCGGGAAATTCAAAACCATATTGGCTCACAGAATGGGGTTTCCCTAGCGCTGCGACGTCGTCGGAAGAAGATCCGGCGCGAACGCAAAACGTAAATGATATGCGTAATTATTTTCTTGGTCTTTATCGGCACGGACGCTTGGGAGGCATTTTCTGGTATGTATGGAACGAGCCGGATAAGGATTCCATTTATCGCGGCGGTGGCATTATGGACGCAGGAAGACGAGCAGTCGCACCGATGCCGTAGCACTAACGCATCATGTATGTATTCCTTTGAAATACGTGTAGAACAAATCCATGTATGGATTTGTTGATCGTCCTCCGGCGATTAATTGCTACCAGCCTTCGGTACCCGGCAACGGTTCGTAGAACATCAATTTCGATGTTTACGAGGCGGGCAGCAGCGGCGCCACCGACAATCCTCCGACCACGGCGATGACGATCACGGGCGCTGGCCTTGTCGGCATCGGGGCAGCGCCGAAATCCGCGCTGGATGTGTCTGGCGGCATGGCAATCGGCAGAGGCTATGCCGGTATTGTCGCCGCTCCGGCCAACGGACTGATCGTTCAGGGCGGCATCGGAATTGGAACGACGACCATTTCCGCAACAAACTCCATCATGGTCACCAAGCCCGATTACCACATGGCCTATTTCCAGAGTACCGGTGCCAACAACTCGGTCGTTACACTCGACAACGCGTCGAGCGGCAACTTCGATCAGATTTGGTTCAACAATACCGGCTCAGAAATAGCGGTCGGATAACAACAAGAACGATGCGTTGGCTAGAAATGCCAATCCGCGCCGATAGTGGCAGCTTGTTGCATGTTGGTCCAGACAACGCGCTCAAGGCCGCAGCTTGCGCAGATTACCTGTTTATCTGTTTGTGATGTCAGCGCGAGCACACTGTACTGCGCACGGATGGAGATTTTTGGTGATACCATGAACTCCGCTCCGGCGCCCCCCTTGATGCCGGGTGCCCACCTATCTACAGTCCAGTTAAGGCCAGTGTTTACCGGGGCACTTCCCCTCAGGCGAGCAATCGCTGGCCCGGGCCCGGCATCCGCGAAGAATATTGTGTCACCCAAGGCGATACCGGCACGGCCAAGGAGAGCAGCTGACCAGCTGATCCGGGACTTTGTTGACTCAGGGTTACTTTCTTCACTCATCGCTCCTTTATTATTCTGGCTGCCGAGGTTGATTTCGGCCTCTCCACCAAGAATTGTATTTCTTATCTGGTAATTATACCCAGCGTGAAGCCCTCCTTGCACAATAGCATCACTGAAAGCTTCAGTTCCGCCGAGATATTCCTGTATGACATTCCCATTCACCATTCCAACACCGACATTCGCGCCAGCATAAGGTCCCGACCAGTCGTGCTTATCGGCGGCTGCAGTAGTTTCTTCTAATGCAGCTTGGCTTGGCATAATCGTCGGTGCCGCCTGTTGTGCTTGGAGGCTATCGACTTTGGATTCCAGCTTCTGAATCTCCGCCTTAAGCGCTGAAATCTCCGCCTGCTGATCCGTATCGGCAATAGCCGGGGTGGAGAACATCGGTGCCGACGCGCCAACAAGCGCCACAACGGAAAGAATGCCCATAACGCGATGTTGTCTGCGCATGGATGTTCCCCTTTTCCAGATTGTTTAATGATTCGTCGCAGCACTATGAGAGAAAAATAAAAGTCGCAACTCAAAATTGATTCGCGGCGTCGTCATTTTTATGCACTGGCTAGTCGAAATCCGCGCTTGATAATCAATCGTGACCTGACGAAAATTCATCGCCACTCCATCCCCCTCCCAAAGCCTGAATAAGGGCAACGCTGGCGTCCATACGGCTCTGGCGCGTCATCAGCAAGGCTTGCTCGTTGGTTAGCTCGGCGCTTTGCGCAGTCAGGACGTCGGCATAAGGGGCAACGCCTCTCTTGTATTGGGAGAGAGCCAGCTTTTCCACAGCGCGCGCATGAGCGACCGCCGCTTCCTGCGTTGCGCGCTCTTCGGCCAAAATGCGCATGGAGGCGAGGCCATCTTCCACCTGTTGGAAAGCCGCCAGAACGGTTTGCCGATAATTGGCTACGCTTCGGTCGTAGTCGGCGCTGGCCTGTTTCGCGCGGGCTTCGCGTGCGCCGCCGTCAAAGATAGCTTCAGCAAGCGCTGGGCCGACCGCCCAAAAGCTGTTTGATGTCTGCAACAATTTGCTCAACGCCTCACCGGCGTAGCCAGCGGATGACGAGAGTGTGAGGTTAGGAAACCATGCCGCTTGTGCCACACCGATTTGGGCATTGGAGGCTGCAACCAGACGTTCGGCGGAAGCAATATCCGGGCGACGTTCCAAAAGCGCCGAGGGCAGCCCCAATGGAACCTCAGGTGCAGGGTCGATGGTGAATTTCGGCTGCAAAGAAAATTCAGCCGGAGGTTTGCCAACCAGAACGGCAAGCGCGTGTTCCAATTGCGCGCGCCGAACGGCGGCATTCATGGATTGAGCCTGAACATTTTCGAGCTGCGTTTGCGCCGCCAGAACATCGGCCAAAGCGCCCGCCCCGGAAGTATACTGCCCCTGTGCAATGCGCAGAGCCTTTGTATCGACCTCCGTTGCGCGGTCGAAAAGACGCTTCAATTCGTCCTGCGCACGCAGATCAAAATAATCTGTTGCCAGTGTCGCCTGCATGGCCAGCTTTGCCGAGGCCAGATCAGCGGCGCTGGCGTGCGCTTTGGCTTGATCGCTTTCGACGCCGCGACGAATGCGTCCCCAAACATCCGGCGTCCATGATGCGGAACCATACAGGCTGTTCGTCGCCGTTAACGTCGGCATAGTGCCGACTTTCCGTCCGCTCGTCGCGTTCACCGCGACGGTCGGAAACAGGGACGCGAGCGACTCTTCGACAACGGCGCTGGCTTCGCTCCATGTCGCTTCCGCCGCTTTCAGATTTTGGTTCGAGATCTCAACCTGTTTTTCGAGATCATTGAGCGCCGGGTCTTTATAAAACGACCACCATGCGCCACGATCTGTTTCGTCCTGCGGTGTAGCCCTTCTCCATGCGCCGTAATCCTCCTTGTAGGACGCGGGAACATCGATAGACGGGCGTTGATAATCGGGACCCATAGCGCACGCAGCCAACAAGGAAAGGCTCAGAAACGGCAAAACATAGCGTAATCGTGTCATGACGCCGTCTCCGTGGGTTTGTGGCTTTTGACCAACGCATACACGGCGGGAATAACGATTAAGGTCAGAAGCGTGGAGGATGCCATGCCACCCAGCATCGGCACCGCTATGCGCTGCATAACCTCAGACCCCGTGCCGTGGCTCCACATTATCGGCAGCAATCCGGCCATGATCGCGCAGACCGTCATCATTTTCGGACGTACGCGCTCGACCGCGCCTTCCATGATTGCGGCGTAAAGATCGGCGGATGTTATCGACTGACCTGCACGTGCAAGGCGCATTCTCTCATACGCATGATCGAGATAGACCAGCATCACAACCCCTGTTTGCGCCGCCACGCCTGCCAAAGCTATAAAGCCGACGGCGACTGCAACACTGAAATTGAAGCCCAACGCATACATCAGCCACAGCCCACCTACGAGCGAGAACGGCAGGGACAGAAACACAATCAGCGACTCCGTCATGCGGCCAAAATTAAGGTAAAGCAGCGAGAAGATAATCAGAAGCGTCACCGGCACGACGATCTGCAATTTGGCAATCGCGCGCTGCATGTATTCGAACTGCCCGCTCCACACCAGATAAACTCCGGCAGAAAGTTTGACTTGATCGCGCAATGCATTCTGGGCTTCGGCGACATAGCCGCCGATGTCGCGGCCATGAATGTCGATATAAATATAGGCCGTCAGTTGCGCGTTCTCCGTGCGTATCGAAGACGGGCCTTGCGACAGCGAGACATGCGCGACCTGTCCCAATGGAATCATTCCGCCGGAAGCCAAAGGAACCAAAATCTGCTCAGCGATTGCTTGCGGATCGGAGCGGAAATCACGAGGATAGCGCACTGTAACGCCATACCGTTCGCGGCCTTCCACCGTGGTCGTTACCGTCTCGCCGCCAAGCGCCGTTGAGATAACGTCCTGCAGATCCCCGACGGTTAGGCCATAACGCGCCAGCGCCATGCGGTCGGGATCGATATTCAGGTAATAACCGCCAGTGACGCGCTCGGCATAGGCGCTCGACGTGCCGGGAATTTTATGCAGCACGCTTTCGATCTGTTTGGCCGCGTCCTCGATTTGCGCCAGATCCTTGCCGTAGACCTTGATGCCCAAAGGCGTACGAATGCCGGTCGAAAGCATGTCGATGCGGGCGCGGATCGGCTGCGTCCATGCGTTGCTGACGCCGGGAAGTTGCAACGCCGCATCCATATCAGCAATCAGCTTGTCGAGAGTCATGTCTTGCGGCCAAGCGTCTTGCGGTTTCAGATTGATGACGGTTTCGAACATCTCGGTCGGCGCGGGATCGGTCGCGGTTTCCGCGCGTCCCGATTTTCCAAATACGCTTTCGACTTCGGGAAAAGTTTTGATAATGCGATCTTGGGTTTGCAACAGCTCGGCAGCTTTGGTGATCGAAATTCCCGGCAGCGTCGTCGGCATAAAAAGCAGGGTGCCTTCGTTGAGGTTCGGCATAAATTCGGAACCGAGTTTCGTCGCCGGATATACCGAGACAAACAACAAGACCAAAGCCAACGCGAGCGTCGTCTTCCGGTAGCGCAGAACCTTGGTGATAACGGGACGGTAAATTAGGATCAGGAGACGGTTGAGTGGATTTTTGCTCTCCGGCGTAATGTGACCGCGAATAAGCATGGTCATCAGCACAGGAACCAATGTCACGGACAGTAAGGCCGCAGAGGCCATAGTAAAGGTCTTGGTCAACGCCAACGGCCTGAACAGACGTCCTTCCTGTGCTTCAAGCGTAAAAATCGGCAAGAACGACACGGTGATAATCAGAAGGCTGAAAAATAATGACGGTCCGACTTCACACGCCGCATCGACAAGAATCGTGAACCGGTTTTCGTCCGGCGTAGCGCGCTCCAGACGTTTGTGCGCGTTCTCTATCATAACGATCGCTGCGTCGACCATAGCGCCTATGGCGATGGCGATACCGCCGAGGCTCATGATATTGGAGCCGATGCCCAAAGCGTACATTGAGGCGAACGCCAACAACACGCCGATCGGCAGCATGACAATGGCGACCAGAGCACTGCGCATATGCAGCAGAAACAGAAAACATACGGCCGCAACGACAAAGCTTTCTTCGATCAGTGTACGGTTGAGGTTCTTAATTGCGCGATAGATCAAATCGGAACGGTCATAGACCGGTTTCAGGGTGACGCCTTGCGGCAGGCCTGGTGTCAGACTCGCCATCTGCGTTTTGACGTTCCTGATGACATCAAGCGCGTTTTGACCAAAGCGTTGCAACGTGATGCCGCCGACCGCTTCGCCTTCTCCATTATAATCCGCCAGACCGCGCCTTTCGTCGGGGCCAAGCTCAATGCTGGCCACATCGCGCAGCAGGACGGGCGTGCCTTCGGTACTGCGCAGGGCGATTTGCTCAAGATCGGATTTGTCGCGCAAATACCCGCGTCCGCGCACGAGATATTCGGTTTCGGTCATTTCAATCGAACGTCCGCCGACATCGCGGTTGCTTTGCTTGATCGCCTGCGTAACCGCCGACAGGGAAATCCCATAAGTCTGCAAATGATGTGGATCGACGACGACCTGATATTGCTTGACGAAACCGCCGACGCTGGCGACCTCGGCGACTCCTTCGGCGCGCGCAAGGCCGTAACGCAGTGTCCAGTCTTGAAGGCTGCGTAACTCGGCTAGGGTCTTTTGCGCACCCAGAACAACGTATTGATAAACCCATCCCACCCCCGTCGCGTCCGGCCATAAAGTCGGGATAACGCCCTGCGGCAACCGTCCGCCAATGGAATTGAGGTATTCGAGAACCCGGCTTCGCGCCCAGTAAATGTCCGTGCCGTCCTCGAATATAACGTAGACAAAGGATGCGCCGAACATCGACAATCCGCGCACCGCTTTCGAATGCGGCACGCTGATCAGCGCGCTGGTCAGAGGGTACGTCACTTGATCCTCGACGACCTGCGGCGCTTGTCCCGCATAGTCGGTATAAATAATGACTTGCGCGTCCGATAGATCGGGAATCGCATCCAGCGACACATGCGTCACGCCATAAACGCCTGAAACGATAATGAAAACAGTCGCCAGCAAAACTAAAAATTTATTCTGCGCCGACCAGCGAATGACGTGGGCGATCACGGTTGGCTCCCAGACGCAGAGAAACCTTGCAAAGCCGCGCGCAGATTGCTTTCGGAATCGATCAGGAAATTGGCGCTTGTAACGATGCGGTCGCCTTCCTTAAGCCCGTCGATTATCTCAATGTAATCGCCCCCACGTTTTCCGATAGTGACCGATTGAGGCCGAAACCGACCTTCACCCAAATCAACAAGAACCGCCTGCCGTTCACCGCTGTTCAAAACCGCAGGAACCGGAACCGTCAGGACATCAGCTCCTTCCGCCACTTCGATGGTCGCTTCACCGTACATATCCACGCGCAAAGAATCGTCTGGATTAGGCAGATCAATGCGCGCTCTGGCGGTTCGCGTGTCCTTGTTGATGTCGGGATAAATAAAACCGATTTTTCCTTCGAAGGTTTTTCCCGGATAGGCGTTGATGGTCATTTTTACGGATTGTCCGACGGCCACGCGAGACATGTCCTGTTCGAATATGCTGGCGATCATCCAGACATTGTCCAGCGCCGCTATGCGATAGAGCACATCTCCCGCCGAAAATTTCATGCCTTCGACAACCGGCTTTTCCATAACCGTTCCGTCTGCGGGAGCGCGAAGCTTCATATGGACGTTGATTGTCCGCTCGCGTTGCAGGCGTTCGAGTTCGTCGTCCGGAACGCCGAGCGCCCGTAACTTTTCAAGTGAACCGTTCGGCAGAGGACCGTCGTCCTGAGCTTTGCCTTTTGGGGATGCGGTGAGAATTGAACGGGAGACAAGGTATTCGTTTTCGATCTGCACCAATTGCGGGCTATAGCAATCCAGCAGGGCATCGCCCTTTCTAACTTTCTGTCCGGCAGCGTTGACGGCGAGTTTTTCGACCCAGCCGTCGAAACGCGGCGCTATGACCGTCTGCCGCGTTTCGTCAATTTGAATGGTGCCAACGGCATGGATGGGCTGCGCCAAATTCCGACGCTGAACGGGTTCCGTTCGCACGCCGAGTTTCTGGATACGATCCGCGCTCAGGCGCACCATGTCGACGTTGTCCTTAACATCGCTCTCGTAAACGGGAACATAGTCCATTCCCATTGTGTCCGTTTTCGGCGTCGGGGACGTATCGGGCAAGCCCATCGGGTTGCGATAGTAGAGAATTTTTCCTTTGTTCTCATGTCCGTCTGCCGCAGGCGCGGGCGATTGCGCCCACGCGGATGCAGCCAGAACCGTCAGCGCCAGTGTAAGGCCGACGCGACGGCTCTGTTTCAGAAGTTGGGACGTCACTTAATCACCTGAAAGTGAGTGGAAGAGGTCAACGGCTCATTTTCACCCGGTACTGCAGCGGTGAGGTCGAGCGTCCATTCTCCGTACATCGACAGATCGGCGCCGAATCGGTCGTTCCCTTTCTCATCCGGCGGCAAAAGTTTAACAGGGATCGGCATGTCCATATCGCCCATGACCATATGCAGTTTTGGCTGTGTGATCGCGACGTTAGGCACGGCTTTACCCGTGGCGGACTGCGTCAATTGCACGACGAAAGAAACGTCGTGTCCGGCCTTGACTGGCTGACCGAGAACTTCGAAATGGTAATCCTGCGTCGCTGCAAGACTTGGTGTGCTGGTTAGACTTACCATGCCGATTGCGATCGACAGAACAAGCATGGTTGACGTGAAAGTACGGATCATATTTATCCCCATTTTATGGCGATTTGTTTTCGGACAAACCGCAGGTTGTTTAAGGCTAATTCAAGGGAACGCGGACCATCAAAGCCCGTTCATCATAGGAACAGCACCAAGCGCGCAGCGTTCAGCTATAGGAATTTAGGCCTTAGGCCGAGGGGGATCGGGCGGAACGTCTTTGCCGGTCGAGGACTGCGTGTCCATTATGTAAAAGCGGCTGACGGTATAGTGGACGGGCGCGGAAAACTGAGACGGCAACATAGCCGTTTGAACCGCAGCCATGCAACAGACACCGCACAAACTGCTTTTGGGGGCATGACTTTTGTCCGAATGCGAACAACAGGTTTTTTCCTGCGACCGATGCGCGCCAGAGGCCATAACTTTCATGTCCATGCCAGACGTACTCGCCATCATGGACGCTTGTTCCATGGTCACAGAGGGCGCAGCCATCGCCATACGCAGCGGACCGTGGCCAATGGTCATCGCCACGATAAGCAAGACGGCTAACACCCGTGTGAACAGCGACTGTCTCATGATCAAAGTCTAGCAGGCTTTCTTTTTCTGGCAAGACGATCATTTAAAATTTGTCCACCGGCACGCGATTAAAAGCAGCTTATGAATAAACAATCTCTTGTCCCATATCATTTTTCATTTTGTGCTACCCTGATACGTCTTTATACGTCTAATGCACGTATTCTGTCGGGTCTTTCCCTCTCTCTAGAATCCACCGGTCATGCCAAAACATATTGTGCGCCTTATCCTATTGCTGATTGTTTTTTGCGGCGGCGCTTATTTGGCCAAGCGTTATTTTACGGTCGATTCCTTTTATGAGTACGGCCATTATCGCGGCAGTTCCGTGGCCTCCATTGCCTCGGACAAGCCAAAATTTAAAGGCGATGCTTCGTGCCTGTCGTGTCATCCGGAGCAAGCCAAGCTTTGGTCCACCGGCTTTCATTATACGCCCGCTGAAGGCAAAGTCGTCCGTTGCGAAGTCTGTCACGGTCCCGGCGGAGACCGCGACACAAAGGGCGCGTTCGAAAATGTTTCGACCGGAAACGATCATCCGACCAATCTGAAACTTTCCGTGCCTGCGGACTCCGTCAAACTCTGTACCCTGTGTCATGAGCAGATTACCGGTCGTCCCGCGCAACAGAAACAAATCGTCGTCGCAGAACATGCCGGAAACCAGCAATGCACGGCTTGCCATAACGCCCATTCGCTATTGACTATTCAGGCGGCTGAAGCGGCCCCGTTCGGCAACGCCGAAGCGGGGAAAACTAAGACCGAGGCGGAGGGCTGCCCCGCATGCCATGGCCAAGGCGGGGTAAGCAATGGCTTGCCCGGTCCCAATCTGGCAGGACAGAAAGAGACATATCTGGCCGCCGCGCTGAAAGCCTATAAAGTCGGCACACGCGGCAACAGCCTGATGAAAGATGTCGCGGCGAATGTGAAGGATGGAGATATCGACGATATCGTCGCCTATTTTTCCGCTTCGACTTGTAAAAGCGCGCAAAATGGCGATGCAAAGGCGGTGGCAGCCGGGCAAGCCTTGTCCGCGCGCTGCGTTGCCTGTCATGGGGTCGACGGCATTGGCAAGCGTCCCGAATGGCCTAATCTGGCCGGACAATCCGCCAACTACATTGTTGGCGCTTTGCAAGCGTATAAGAACGGGACACGGACCAACGGGTTCATGACAAAAATAGCCCAAGAACTCACAGACACTGACGCTGCAAATCTGGCGGCTTATTTTGCCAATGCCGCATGCCAACCAAAGGATGCCAAATAATGGAGGATAAAACCCCACATCCGCCCTGCGCAAACTGCTCTTCGGAAAGCGAGCCCTCCGTTGCCAAGCCCTGCGATATTTCCCGGCGTGGCTTTCTCGGCAATCTCGGTTGCGCCGCGACCGTCGGCGTAGCGTCGCTTACGGCGTCATTATTGCCTACAGTGGGCAGGGCTGCGAGCGAGAACACGCAAGCGCCTCCTGCCATTCCTGATTATGATTGGAGCAAACATCACTGGGCTTACGGCGTCGATGCGACGAAATGCATCGGCTGTTTGCGTTGTGTCGAGGCCTGCAAGACGGAAAACAACGTATCGCATGACGCAAACCATTTCCGGACATGGGTCGAACGTTACGCCTATATCGAAGGGGAAGAAAAACCGCGCATCGATAGTCAGGCCGATCCCGTTAACATCGCGGCCTCCGGATCGGAGAAAGAATATCGCTTCGCCAACCGTTATAAGGACCAGAAAGTCGATAAGGCCTTCTTCGTGCCGAAACTGTGCAATCACTGCACGCATCCGGCCTGTGTGCAGGTTTGCCCTACGGGCGCAACCTACAAGACGGCTGATGGGGTTGTGCTTATCGACCACACCTACTGCATCGGCTGCCAGTACTGCGTGCAGGCTTGTCCCTACGGCGCGCGGTTTTTCGATTACGAAAACCGTGTCACCAACAAATGCACATGGTGTTATCACCGCATCACCAAAGGCCTGATGCCGGCCTGCGTCGAGGTGTGTCCGGTTGAGGCGCGTATTTTCGGCGATCTCAAGGATCCGCAAAGCAAGATCAGCCAGTTTGTCAAAAACAACCGTGTTCAGGTCTTGAAACCGGAAACGGGAAATGCGCCGAATGTCTTCTACATCGGCTTGGACAAGGAGGTTGTCTGATGGGATCCCCCTACGATGTCGCCGCCTACACCGGCTATGTGTACCCGAATGAAACCGTTATTCCCTGGGGCATGCTGATTGTCGTTTATCCCTATCTAACCGGATTGGTGGCAGGGACGTTCACCGTGTCGAGTTTGTATCAGGTCTTCGGTTTTCAGAGCCTCAAGCCGGTTGCCCATCTTGCCCTGCTGAGTTCGTTATGCCTGATGATCTTCGTGCCGGTGCCGCTGCTGCTCCATCTGGGGCATCCGGAACGTGCTTTTAATGCCGTCATTACACCGCATGTAACCTCGGCTATGGCGATATTTGGCTATGCGGCAGGCCTCTGCATCATCTTGCTCATGATTGAAAATTGGTTCGTATTCCGACCTTACATCGTGCAGCAAGCGCAGCGAGAAAAAGGGATTTTAAAATGGTTCTATCGATCCTTGACCCTCGGCTCCTATGATGTGTCGGAGGTGGCGATGCGCTATGACCGCCAATGGATCCATGCGCTTTCGATCCTCGGTATACCGGTCGCATGCGGCTTGGCCGTCTATAGCGGGTTCTTGTTCGGTTCCCTAAAGTCCCGCGAATGGTGGTCGTCAGATCTGATGCCGCCAATATTTTTACTCTCGGCCATCGTGTCGGGAACTGCGCTGTTGATCGTTTTGTATGTTCTTTCCTGCCGGTTGCGCAAAACGCTCCTTGCGGAAGATTGCATGAAAACCATGGCCTACGTTCTTTGGAGCTTCTTAATCTTGGCGCTCGCCTTGGAAGGTCTGGAATTCGGGAGCATGATTTACAAGGCTCGAGAAGGCATCGAAATCATCAAGGAATTTGTGTACGGACGTTTGTTTGTGCCGTTCTGGATTTTACAATTGGGCATCGGCGCGATCGCCCCGATTCTTCTGCTTTCGTGGCTGTTCCTGCGAAAGACATCGGGGAAGATTCTGCTGGTCGGCATTACGGCTTGCGCCCTGATGGCGCTGTTGGAAGTTCTGATGATGCGATACAACGTGATCATTGGCGGACAGGAAATTTCCAAAACCGGCAAGGGATTGCTGGAATTTCCATGGGTCATTTTCGGTCAGGAAGGCGTTCTCACGGCGACGGGCGTCTTTGTCGCACCCTTCATTCTGTTGTCGGTGATCGTTCGCGTGTTTCCGCCATGGAACGACAAACCGTCACATTAAATGGTGGTTTGTTGACGGCAGAAGCGTCTGGGTTAAGTTACAACACATTTTAGGGATCAGGTATTGAACCTCCACGGAAATTTTCCTTTAACTCTTGGCTTACTCACGAATCTTGATGTCCCATAGCAATGGGAATCCAAAGGGCTTAGTCGGGATCCCCAAGTTTATCTTCTATTTCAATTGGACAGTGAATATGCTGCTTTATATTTTCTAATAAGGCTTTTTCAATATTTCCTAGGTTGCGACGATCTATGACTACGGGCGAATTTGAATTTTTCAGCGAAAACACCATGCTCTGCGGCCTTATGCAAAAAATATCCTGTACCTGATTTTCGATTTTTAACCCAGACACCTCGTTAAATAGAACCCGTAGATATGGCTCTTGGCGAGAAACCAATTGATCGGAATTTCTTCCCCACACCAATCCGATCGAAAAGCGTATGCCATTATCATCAATAAGAACTTCTTTTGCACACGTACGCATATAAAGAAAATAAATTTTAAGATAGTGAAACAAAGCAACAGCAGCCATCGCCATGCCCACAAGGGGAAGGCAGAAAATCAAAATCA
>CAIQVS010000091.1 GCA_903875345.1 uncultured Pseudomonadota bacterium
CACTCGCGCCAGTAGTTTCTGGCGCTTTCCACGCGCTGCGGGATTCTCACGCTAGTGGACTGTGTCAGCTTAATTTTAGAGAATTAACGTTGAAGCAAGAGCGGAGGAGCCCCTCTCCCGCTTGCGGGAGAGGTTGGGTGAGGGCGGGTGAGGATAGAAAATGCCTCAACATTTTGTGCCCTCCCCTAACCCCTCCCGTAAACGGGAGGGGAATTCCACCGCCCCCATGTCAAATTTAATTCCCATCATTTAAGACGACGCAATCCACTAGATCATTATACATTCAGCCAAGCTTTTTGAGTATGCCCTTTGTCGTCCGCCGCAGCTGGGGCTATCCATCAGAACTTTCAACCTTAGAGCGTTCTAATATACTCGGCTCTAATCGGGTTTTGGGAAAGCTCAACGCAAACGAATGCTTTTATGCTGTTGAGGGGTGTTTTGTAGCATCGGGATTCAGATTTGACGTTGGCCTATTTCCGCCTTGATTTTCAGTCATGGCTGGATGATCTTGCAATACAGGCAATCTGTCTCTTTCAACGAATCTCGATCATGACCAATCTGGTTAATGACTATCTGCCTATCTTGTTGTTCCTCTGCATTGCGGCATGCGTCGCGGCGGCGGCGGTCGGGCTGTCGTTTCTCCTCGCCAAGCAGAAACCGGATGCCGAAAAGAACTCGGCCTACGAATGCGGGTTTGAGGCCTTCGACGATGCGCGGTCTAAATTCGACGTGCGGTTTTACCTTGTTGCCATTTTGTTTATCATCTTCGATCTGGAAATCGCATTCCTGTTTCCATGGGCGATTGCTCTCGGCGACATTGGCGTGGCGGGTTTCTGGTCGATGATGATTTTCCTTTTCGTCCTTACCGTCGGGTTTGTTTACGAGTGGAAAAAGGGGGCGCTGGAATGGGAGTAACGTCGCAGTCGCGGTTGCGCGAAGCGCAGAGCAGTCGTGACCAAATAATCAATCCAGACCGGTTGGCTCAGGCCAAATCCGTCGCTGTCAAGCTCGGCGAGGTCGTGCAGGATAAGGGCTTTCTGCTGACCAAGTTTGACGATCTCATGGCATGGGCGCGTACCGGCTCGATGTGGCCGATGACGTTCGGTCTGGCTTGCTGCGGCGTCGAGATGATCCATGCCTATATGAGCCGTTACGATCTCGATCGCTTCGGCATGATGCCGCGCGCCTCGCCGCGCCAGTCGGATGTGATGATCGTGGCCGGAACCCTGACCAACAAAATGGCTCCCGCGCTGCGCAAGGTCTATGACCAGATGCCGGAGCCGCGCTGGGTGATTTCGATGGGCAGTTGCGCCAACGGTGGCGGCTATTACCATTATTCCTATTCCGTTGTGCGTGGCTGCGACCGTATCGTGCCGGTGGACATCTATGTGCCCGGCTGCCCTCCGTCGGCGGAGGCGCTGCTGTATGGCATCATGCAACTGCACCGCAAGATACGTAATGGCAACAAAGTGATTAGCAGGTTCTGATATGGCCGACCTGACTCAACTCCAAACCGAAATCGTCCGCGCGTTGGGAACGGATGGAATTCAATTCGTGATCGCGAAGGGCGAGCTTTCGGTACTTGTGCCGCGCACACGGATTGCCGATGTGCTGCAAATTCTACGCGACGACACAGCGATTGCGATGAACCAGTTGATGGACATTTGCGGCGTTGACTATCCCGAGCGACCCGAACGGTTTGAGGTCGTCTACAATCTATTAAGTCTCAAATATAATTGGCGCGTGCGGGTGAAGGTGCAGACAGATGAGGCCACGCCGGTGCCGTCGGTCGTCGGGGTGTACAGCGTCGCCGGATGGTTTGAGCGCGAATGTTGGGATCTGCTTGGCGTCGCTTTCAGCGGCAATCCCGATCTGCGTCGTATTCTGACCGATTACGGTTTTGAGGGGCATCCGCTGCGCAAGGATTTCCCACTCAGCGGTTTCGTCGAAGTGCGCTACGACGACGAGCAGAAACGCGTGGTTTATGAACCCGTGAAACTGATGCAGGATTTCCGTGCTTTTGATTTTCTCAGCCCTTGGGAAGGCATGACCGATGTGAACGTTCGTTTGCCGGGGGATGAGAAGGCGGGGGTGAAATCATGACTGTTACCATTGCCAATCGGGAGCATGAGCAGACAAGGCCTGACGGCAAGAAAACACGTCCCTTCACGATGAATCTGGGGCCGCAGCATCCGGCGGCGCATGGCGTGTTGCGCTTGATCCTTGAGATGGACGGCGAGATTGTCGAACGCGCCGATCCGCATATCGGCTTGTTGCATCGCGGCACGGAAAAGCTGATCGAATACAAAACCTACACGCAGGCGACGCCGTATTTCGACCGGCTCGATTACGTCTCTCCTATGTGTCAGGAGCATTGCTTTGCGCTGGCGGTGGAAAAGCTGCTCGGCATTACGCCGCCCCTGCGCGGGCAATATATCCGAGTGTTGTTTTCCGAACTGACGCGCATTCTCAATCACATTCTGAACATCACGACGTTTGCGATCGATCTGGGCGCGGTGACGCCGTCCCTGTGGGGGTTCGAGGAACGCGAACTGCTGATGGAATTTCATGAGCGCGTCAGCGGCGCGCGGATGCATGCAAACTATATCCGTCCCGGTGGCGTGCATCAGGACATGCCGGACGGCCTCGCCGCCGACATGTGGGAATGGACGGAGAAATTTCCGAAATTTCTCGCCGACGTGGGTGAGCTTTTGACGGAGAACCGGATTTTTCGCCAGCGTACCGTCGATATTGGCTTGGTCACTAAGGAACAGGCGCTCGATTGGGGATTTTCCGGACCGATGCTCCGCGCGTCGGGCGTGCCGTGGGATCTGCGCAAAAGCCAGCCCTATGACGTTTACGGCACAATGGATTTCGACATTCCGGTTGGTAAAACGGGTGATTGCTATGCGCGGTATCTCATACGGCTTGAGGAAATGCGGCAGTCGTTGAAAATCATGCGCCAATGCCTGAAGGAAATGCCGGAAGGCGCGGTGATGATTGACGACCACAAGATAGCGCCGCCAAAACGCTCCGATATGAAGGTGTCGATGGAGGCGCTGATCCACCACTTCAAGCTGTATACCGAAGGCTATCATGTGCCTGCGGGCGAAACTTACACAGCCGTCGAAGCTCCGAAGGGCGAATTTGCGGTCTATCTGGTCGCAGACGGAACGAACAAGCCTTACCGCTGCAAAATACGTGCGCCGGGCTTCGCGCATTTGCAGGGACTTGATTTCATGTCGCGCGGCTCGATGCTTGCCGACACTGTGGCGATGATTGGCAGTCTGGATATTGTGTTCGGGGAGATTGACCGGTGAACGTTGTGCAACACAAGAGAGCATCTCACCGTTTCGTCATGCCCGCGAAAGCGGGCATCCCGTTTGGTTTTTCATTGGAACGTGGTTGGGGGAGGCAATCGTGGAAAAGCGTTACTGGGTTTATATCGTATGCGATAAACCTTATGGAACGCTTTATACGGGCGTTACAGGTTATATTTCCCGTCGCGCCCAGCAACATAAGGACGGATCTGTTGACGGATTTACAAAAACATACGGGCTTAAAAAGTTGGTTTTTAGCGAAGAATATCCGACCGCTCTTGAAGCTATCACGCGTGAAAAGCGGATTAAGAAGTGGAACCGTAGTTGGAAAATACAACTTATCGAGACAATCAACCCGACGTGGCGTGATTTGTACGATGAATTGCCATAAAACAGGAAACGGGATGCCCGCTTTCGCGGGCATGACGAAACGGTGAGCGTATGATTATGGAAAAACCGGTTTTATTCACCTTCACCCCCGAAAACCTCGCGCGGGCGCAGGCGATTATTGCCAAGTATCCCGCCGGACGGCAGGCGAGCGCGGTATTGCCGTTGCTCGATCTCGCGCAGCGGCAGAACGGCAACTGGCTGCCGCGCGCGGCGATGGATTTCGTCGCCGACATGCTGGAAATGCCTCGCATTCGCGTCTATGAAATCGCGACTTTCTACACAATGTTCAATCTGCAACCGGTTGGCGAGAATTTCGTGCAGGTCTGTACGACGACTCCGTGTTGGCTGCGCGGCTCAGATGGAATCGTCAAAACCTGCCGCGACAAGCTGGGCATCGGCATGGGCGAGACGACCGCCGACGGAAAATTCACAGTGACCGAAGTCGAATGCCTCGGCGCGTGCGTCAACGCGCCGATGGTTCAGATCAACGATGATTTTTACGAAGACCTGACGCCGGAGATTATGGGCAAGATGCTCGACGATTTGAAGGCGGGGAAGAAACTCCCCGCCGGTTCGCAGTCCGGACGGCGCGGATCGTGCGCCCAGAACGGCCCGACGAGCCTGAAAGCGAAACAAGATGTGTGATGAGTTCTTGACAAATGTTACGTTCTGTAACATTATGGGGCGGCGTGAAAATTATCGTTACGCCTGCGGCTGAGAAGGACTTACGTGGGATCGGACATGTCGAGCGTGTTAGGATTATGGAAAAAATCGTGCTTTATGCCGCGAATCCAGACGCTTTGCGCAATCAGGTCACGAAGCTGCTCGGCAGCGATTCATCGCGACTCAGGATGGGGAATTACAGGGTGTTGTTTGCCGAAGACGGGATGATTCTCCGTGTATTGCGGGTCGGACATCGTCGCGAGATTTACCGATAGGGAGGTCAACATGGACAATGTGCAGATTATTCATACGCCGAAAGGTGATGACATGGTGGTGCTGCCGCGTCGGGACTATGAACGACTTCTGCGTGCGCGGCGTGACGAGGATGAAGACTCGGAAGACGCTCGTCTTGCCAATGAGCAACTGGCGCTGATCAAGGCTGGTAAGCTGAAGATGATCCCGCTTGAGGACATTCGTAAAAAAATGAAGCCGTCGCCGACTCATCCGGTGGCTATATTCCGCAAGCATCGTGGTCTGACGGCGGCGGCGCTGGCGAAAAAGGCGGGGGTCAGCCGCGTGACGATCACGCATATCGAAAACCGCACCCGCAAAGGCACGGTCGCGAATTATCAGGCAATCGCCCGGGCGCTCGGCGTCAAGGTCGACAGCATTATCGAATGGAGCGACAGGTGAGATCCAATGCTTGACGACAAAGACCGCATCTTCACGAATCTGTATGGCTTTGAGCATTGGGGGCTTGAAGCGTCGCGGAAGCGCGGCATCTGGGATCGCACCGGCGAGCTGATGCGAAAAGGGCAGGCGTGGGTCATCGACGAGATCAAGAATTCTAACCTGCGGGGACGTGGCGGCGCGGGATTTCCGACCGGCATGAAGTGGTCGTTCATGCCCAAGCCGTCCGACAAGCCGCATTATCTTCTGGTCAACGCCGACGAATCCGAACCCGGAACCTGCAAGGATCGCGACATCCTGCGTTTTGATCCGCACCGCTTGCTGGAAGGCATCCTTTTCGGCTGCTTCGCGATCAACGCGCACACGGCTTACATTTACATTCGTGGCGAGTTTTATAACGAAGCCTCGCATGTTCAGCAGGCGATCGACGAAGCCTATGCCGCCGGATTGCTCGGCAAGAACGCCTGCGGATCGGGGTGGGATTGCGACATCCATTTGCATCGCGGTGCTGGCGCGTATATTTGCGGCGAGGAAACGGCGCTGATGGAAAGCCTCGAAGGCAAGAAGGGCATGCCGCGCAACAAGCCGCCTTTTCCGGCGGGCGCGGGGTTGTATTCCTGTCCGACGACGATCAACAACACCGAGACGATGGCGGTCGTGCCGGAAATTCTGCGACGCGGCGCGGCGTGGTTCAACGGTTTTGGTCGCCCCAAAAACACCGGCACCAAAATTTACTGTATTTCAGGTCATGTCAATCAGCCCTGTAACGTCGAAGACGCGATGAGCATTCCCTTGCGCGAGCTGATCGAGAAACATGCTGGCGGCGTGCGTGGCGGATGGGACAATTTGCTTGCCGTCATTCCGGGCGGATCATCGACGCCGATGTTGCCGAAGGAAATCTGCGAAACGGTGTTAATGGATTTCGACAGCTTGCGCGAAGTGAAATCCGGACTTGGCACGGCGGGCGTGATCGTGATGGATAAATCGACCGACATCATTTACGCGATTGCGCGGCTCAGCAAATTTTATATGCACGAAAGCTGTGGCCAATGCACGCCCTGCCGCGAGGGCACCGGCTGGTTATGGCGCATGATGCAGCGCATGGTCAAAGGCAACGCGACGATTGAGGAGATCGACACGCTGCTTGACGTGACCAAGGAAATAGAAGGCCGAACAATTTGCGCTCTTGGCGATGCGGCGGCGTGGCCGATTCAGGGACTGATCCGGCACTTTAAGCCGCAGATGATCGAGCGGATTGAACAATATCGCAAAACGGCGAAGGCGGCGTAACCATGCCTAAACTCACCATCAACGGACACACGTTGGAAGTTGCGCCGGGGACGAGCGTGCTGCAGGCTTGTGAGCAACTTGGCGTCGAAGTGCCGCGTTTTTGCTATCACGATAAGCTGAGCGTTCCGGCTAACTGCCGTATGTGCCTTGTCGAAATCGAAAAGACGCCGAAGCCGGTGGCGAGTTGCGCGATGCCGTGCGCCGACGGCATGGTCGTGCATACCGATAGTCCGATGGCGCAAGATGCGCGCAAAGGCACAGTAGAGATGCTGCTCATCAACCACCCTCTCGATTGCCCAATCTGCGATCAGGGCGGCGAATGCGATCTGCAGGATCAGACGATGGGTTACGGTTTCGACCGCAGCCGCTATCAGGAAATGAAACGAGCCGTCACGGACAAGGATTTGGGGCCGGTTGTGAAAACAGTGATGACGCGCTGCATCCATTGCACGCGCTGCATCCGTTTCGCCAACGAGATTTGCGGCACGCCGGAGCTTGGCGCGGTGTTTCGCGGCGAGCATATGGAGATCGACACGTTTACCGGCAAGCCGTTGTCGTCGGAGCTGTCGGGCAATCTCGTTGATATATGTCCGGTCGGCGCTTTAACCAGCAAGCCCGGAGCCTTCACCGCGCGGTCGTGGGAGTACCAGAAAACCGAAAGTGTCGATGTGCTGGATGCTGTTGGTTGCAACATTCGCGTTGATGCGCGGGGCGGGCAGGTGATGCGCATCCTGCCGCGCCTTAACGAAGACGTGAACGAGGAATGGATCAACGATAAAACGCGCCTCGCTTGCGACGGGCTGACGCGCCAGCGCCTTGATC
>CAIQVS010000092.1 GCA_903875345.1 uncultured Pseudomonadota bacterium
AGTATTGCCCATTCCTTATCCGGTATATCCGTTTCGTATCCCATGCCGTTCCCTCTCTTATGAAAGAATCGGCAGTTGAATCCTCATATCCTAAAACTTTGTGAACAAGCTCTTAGATCAAGACCTGAACAACGATAGAGAGCATCGAAAGTGGCGCCAAATTGCCAAAAAACCCTTAACGAAATTCAGATTTTTCAACCCGTTCGATAAAAATATACGGCTGCGGTTAGCTTAATTTTAAGAGGCCAAGGCGTATCTTGAAATCACATTTCAGGTTTCATATTCAACAGGAGCCATAAGATCATGCCATCGCAACACACGTTTTCAACCCACGGCGAACAGGTCAAGATCGTTCGTATCTCTGACCGTCAGGCGGAACTCGACCGTCTCCCCGCCCCCGACACTCAACGCTGGGTGACGCGTCGCAAGGCGCAGGTCGTCGCTGCGGTGCGCAGCGGTCTTCTGAGCTTCGACGAAGCTTGCGAACGCTATCGCCTGTCGGAGGAAGAATTCAAAACATGGATTTCGTTGCTCGACAATCACGGCGTGCGGGGCTTGCGAGCGACGCGGATGCAGGATTATCGCCACGCCGACGCGCGCGGAGACTCTGACCGCCACGTCGCAGCGGAGTGATAGGATTCCCTCTCTTCATGGACGGTAATGCGTTCCGCCGATAACAATGCCGCCAATGTTCGACGTCGCTCCTCCGGGAGCCTGTTGCACTGAACCGGGGCGTTGCGCTGCTATTGCCGCCGCTGCGGCTGCATCCTGATCATTGCTGGCAGGAAGTGATGTTACTGGTTCTTGGGGCGCGTTGGCGATTGCATCCATAGCCCGCTGGGTTATCGCCGCTTGTGCCCGTGCTGCGTCTGTCATCGGATCACTATCGCCTATCGCGACCGGACTTTCAGGGTTCCCCTTGTTACCCAAAGGCCGCTCTCCACTCGTAGGCTGCTGTGTCTGACGCACCGGTAGTGTTGAGCAACCCGCAACAGCGGAAGCGCCCATTATCAAAAGCCTTCTCGTTACAACCATGTTTTTCTCCAAATGTATTATTAAAACCCGATGCTTTAGCCTTAACACACAATCATGAAACTAAAAAACGAAGGCAGAATGCGCAGTTTTTCAGATCAACCGCCTCGTTACGCCTCCTCAGGCGGCAAGAGCAAATCCGACACCACGACCGTCCGGCTTTCCTGATCCTCCAGATCGCGCGAGGTCGGAACGACATAGGTCGCGTGCTGAATGAGTCCTTCGCGTGGCATGTAGGCTCGTCCGGGATCGGACATCAGCACACGGATTCCCTGCGCGACGCAAAGCCACAACCAGCGCAAAAGTTTCGCGCTCATCGCCTGTTGGTAACAGACATCTCCGGCGAGGATCAGATCTGTTTTCTTCGGCGGTTTGGTCATATCGAGATCATCTTCGTTGACGACGCTGACTCCATTTAATTCGGCATTCAGTTGAATAGCCTGCAAAGCCAAAGGATCGATTTCCGTCGCCACGGCTTGCGCCGCGCCGGATTTCATCGCCGCGATAGCCGCAATCCCGCTGCCGGAAGCGAAATCGATCACGCGCTTGCCGCGCACAATTTCCGGATTATCGAGAATGTACCGCGTCAGCCCCTGCCCGCCCGGCCACGCGAATGCCCAGAAGGGCGGCGGCAGATTGTCGGTTCTCAACCGTTCCTCGGTGAGTTTCCACAACGGCGTGACCTCCGTCGCCAGATGCAACCGGATCTCCGGCACGATCGAAGCCGTACCGATCACCGTCTGCGTGCGGATAAAAGCGATGGGATCAAAATTCATAGAAACTTGCCAAGTATAATCGCCGCCAGAACGATCAGGCCAAAATCGCGGTTGGCATTGAAGCGCTTCAGGCAATTCTCGCGGTCTTTCACGCGCCACAACGTCAGTTGCACGGCGGCGAACACGGCGGCGCCGAGCAACACGTCATAAAACCCTTTGCCAAGCCCCGCCGCCAATCCCGCAATCGCCAGCCAGATGATCGCGAGCGCGTAGAACAACGCCACCCACGGCAAGGCGTTGTCACCGAACAGCCGCGCCGTCGATTTGACTCCGGCGCGTTCGTCGTCGGCGATGTCCTGATAGGCGTAGATCGTATCATAGCCAAGCGTCCAGAAAACGCCCGCGATATAGAGCGGGATCGTCGGCAAGCCGATAAAGCCTGTCACCGCGCTCCAGCCCATCAACGCGCCCCAGTTGAAGGTGAAACCGAGGAAAAGCTGCGGCCACCACGTAATGCGCTTCATGGCGGGATAGGCGAACACCAGAAGCAACGAGGATAACCCCATGCCGATGGTGAAATGATTGAACAGCATCAGCACGCCGAGGCCGACCAGCAACAACACTTTGAGAAACACGACCGCTTGCCAGAGCTTGATCGCGCCGCTGGCCAGAGGACGGTCGCGGGTGCGTTCGACCTGCGCATCAAGTTTTCGGTCATAGATGTCGTTGACGACGCAGCCCGCCCCGCGCATCACCACCGCGCCGATGCCGAACAGAAACATCAGTCCCATATCCGGAATCTTCGGCGAGGCCAGCGCCACGCTCCACCAGCACGGCAACAACAACAGCCATGTGCCGATAGGACGATCCAGCCGCATCAGCCTTGCGTAGGGCTCGGCGAACGCCGGAAGTTTGGGCAAGGACAATCGCATGCCCTTATGTTTAGAACATTCGGCGAAGCGGGACAATCGCCGGGTTTGAATCCTGATCAATCATCCAAAATGAAAGGATTAAGTTGCCGCAAGAACGGTGATGTCCCCCTCCCGCTCTGCGGGAGGGGTTAGGGGCGGGCCAAGATGTTGAGGCAGACCCTAACCTCATCAGCCCTCACCCACCCTCTCCCGCAAGCGGGAGAGGGGCAGACCGCTCTAACCTTATCCTTACTCACTTCATTTTGATTGAATCAAGCCACTACTTCCCGCTACGCAATTTCTTCAACAACCCGGCCATGTCGGCGGGCAGTTTCGCCGTAAACCGCATCATCATGCCCGTGCGCGGATGCTTGAATTGCAGCGCGGCGGCGTGAAGCGCCTGACGCGGAAAGACGCGGACGGCGCTGTCGGCTTTTCCTCCCGCAGCCCTGCCCCGCCCATAGACCGGATCGCCAACCACTGGATGCTTGAGGTGCGCGAGGTGAACGCGGATCTGGTGCGTGCGTCCGGTCGCGAGCTTGCATTCGACCAGACTCGTTGCCACGAAGGGTTCCAGAACTTTGTAATAAGTCAAAGCGGCTTTGCCCTTTGCCGTCACCGCCATTTTCTTGCGGTCGCGCAGATGGCGGCCTATCGGAGCGTCAATCGAACCCGAACGCGGCATCGGCACGCCCCACACGATCGCCTGATAGGTGCGGCTCAATGTCCTGTCGGCGAACTGCCGCGACAAGGCTTGATGCGCGAGATCGTTGCGCGCGACGACGATCAAGCCGCTCGTGTCCTTGTCGAGGCGATGCACGATGCCGGGACGCGCTACGCCGCCGATGCCGCTGAGACTGTCGCCACAATAAGCCAGCAAGGCGTTGACCAAAGTCTGGTCGCGATTGCCCGGCGCCGGATGCACCACCAGACCCGACGGTTTATTAATCACCAGCACATCGTCGTCCTCATAAACGACATCGAGCGCGATTTGCTGCGCCTCCGGCTCGGCAGGTAACGGCGGCGGGATTAGCACCTCGAAGATTTCGTCTGTTTTAACCTTACGGCTGCCGTCGGTCATCGGCGTGCCGGACAAGGTCACGCATCCCTCGGCGATCAAACCCTGCAACCGCGCGCGGGATAAAACCTGCGCCGCGTCGGTTAAGGCCAACGTTAACGCCTTGTCCAGCCTTTGGCCGTGCAAGACAGGCGTAATGATTGCTTGCAGGAATTGGGATTCAGAATTTTTCATTTCGCGTCTATAATACGGCATGAATCGCAAATGAACACGTTGAATTCCAAAAGGCAATCTACAAGGGACGAGCCCGAAATGAGAACCGTGGCGTTCCCTCCCCCTCGCGGGGAGGGGAATCGCGCCGCTCTTATCGTAAACTGTATTCACCAATTTGTCTGACGCAGGTCGCTGTTGATGCCCTCCCTCCACCTCCTCATCCCCGATGCCGCGTTGCGCGAAGCGGTTGCCGAACAGTTGACGCTGGCCAAGCTCGGTACAGTCAGCGATCAAGGCTCGCTGGCGGACGCGCTGAAGGATAACGAGGGGCTGGCGATTATCGTCGACGAAGCGGCGCTTGATAAAAAAACGCTTCTCGCCCTTGCCGATAACGACAAAAAAACCGTTTTGTTGCTGGGACGCGACAACAAAGACACCGTTCCCAACGGGGTCACCGAGTTTTTTGCGAAACCCATCCGGTTGGGGCATTTGTTGTCGCGTTTGGCGTTTTATATCGACATAGCGCCGAGGCTACGGGGCATTGTCGCCGAATTCGCCGGACTGCGTTTCGAGTCGCAAACCCGGCAGATTTCCGTCGCCGAAACCGGAGCCATCATACGTCTGACCGAAAAAGAAACCGCGTTGCTCGCCTATCTGGCGCAAAGCGTAAACCCCGTAACCCGCGAAGAATTACTCGGCGCGATCTGGGGCTATGACGCGCGCATCGATACGCACACGCTTGAATCGCATATCTATCAGCTGCGCCGCAAGCTGGACAGCGAAGGCAAGGGCGGCAACATCCTCTTGAATGAAGGCGGAACCTACCGCCTGAACAAATCATGATGTGGCTCCGGCCTTTTCTCCTTATCCTGCTGCTGGCTTTTTCCGCATGTTCCGGCGGCGGCGGTTCGGGACATGGAACGATCCTGACCGCGCCGGGAATGGCCAAAACGCATCCCGACCCGATTGCGATACGGCATATCGTTCTGCGTTATCCCTATACGAACGAAAAAATCGACGCCGATTATTATCACGACGGGCATTACGACGACCGTATTATGGCGCAAATCAACAAGCTGATGCGCGACCGGCATGAGGATGTCGTCGGCATCATCGATCCGGAGCTGATCGATTATCTGGTCGATATTCGCACGCGGCTGGGACTGCCGCCGACGGTTGTGTTTGATATTTTGTCCGGCTACCGTACACGCGAGACCAACGCCCTTTTGTCCTTCAGCAACGGCAACGTCGCCAAGGAAAGCCTGCATATGCACGGTTGGGCGGTCGATTTCCGCATCGCCCATGTCGATGGCCGCGCCATTTGCGAGATCGCCAAAACCATGCAGCGCGGCGGCGTCGCCTATTACCCTCGCGACAACCATGTGCATGTCGATTTGGGAAATATCCGGACGTGGGCGCAGAAGTCGTGAAAGTAAGGTAATCCGAGCCACAGGCTCGAGCTCAAACGAAAATATAAGGGAATCCGTCATACCCGCTTGCGCGGGAATGACACGTGTTTTCGATTGGACAAACCAGCAACCTAAGACGAGGTATCATAATACCACACACAAATTCTATCGAATTTATCTGATTATTCTTGACTCTCCTGCCCGTGAATGCGTAAAAAACGGCCTTCGTTACGAAGAAACAGAGGATTGTCATGACCGGGCGCATACACACACAACGAAGCGTGCAGACCAAAAGCTTCGATCTTCGGCATCAAGATGTCGAAAAGAAATGGGTCGTTCTCGACGCCGACGGCGTCATTCTGGGACGCCTCGCGTCCGCCGTGGCGATGATCCTGCGCGGCAAGCACCGCCCGACCTTCACGCCCTCCGTCGATTGCGGCGACAACGTCATCATCATCAACGCCGAGAAAGTTCGCCTGACCGGCAACAAGGCGACCGACAAGAAATTCTTCTATCACACCGGCTATCCGGGCGGGATCAAGGAACGCACGCCCGCCAAGACGCTGGCCGGAGCGCATCCCGAACGCGTGATCCAGAAAGCGGTCGAACGCATGCTGCCGCGCGGTCCGCTGGGACGCCGCCAGATGACCAACCTCAAGGTCTATAAGGGCGCGACGCATCCGCATGTCGCGCAAAACCCGACCGTGATCGATTTCGCCGCCCGTAATCCGAAGAACAAGAGGACCAGCTAATGGCTACGCCCCGCAAATCCACCACCCAGCTTTCCGGCATCAAGGCCGCCGTCAAGGAACAGGCCAAAGAAGAGGCTGCGGCCGCGCAGGTTTCGGCTCCGGTCAACACCGATGAAGCTCCGAAGTACGAGCGCAAGGTCGATGAGAAAGGCCGTTCCCACGCCATCGGCAAGCGCAAGAATGCCATTGCCCGCGTCTGGATCAAGCCCGGCAACGGCAAGATCACCGTCAATGGCCGCGACGTGAAGGTTTATTTCGCCCGTCCGGTTCTGCAGATGATCGTCAATCAGCCCTTCGCCGTGGCCGACCGCGCCAACCAGTTCGACGTCGATGTCAACGTCGTCGGCGGCGGGTTGTCGGGACAGGCGGGTGCCGTGAAACACGGCATCTCCAAAGCCCTGACCTATTTCGAGCCCGATTTGCGCAAGCCGCTCAAGGTCGCGATGTTCTTGCGCCGCGATCCGCGCGTCGTCGAACGCAAGAAGTATGGCCGCGTCAAAGCCCGCAAGCGCTTCCAGTTCAGCAAGCGTTAATCGGCCTGTGGCTTTCAGCCTGCGGGGGTGTTATTTTCCCCGCATGCTGAACCCTGCCCCACTTATTCTCCCCTATCGCGGCGTCATGCCGAAGATCGATCCGACCGCTTTCGTCGCGCCAAACGCCGTTGTGATCGGCGATGTCGAGATCGGCGCGCAAAGCTCGATCTGGTTCGGCTGCGTCATTCGCGGCGACGTGAATAAAATCCGCATCGGCGCGCGCACCAACATTCAGGACGGAACCGTCATTCATGTCGCGAGCGGCCTGCAACCGGCGCGAACGGGAGCGGGCACGAAAATTCCCGAAGGCGGGTACCCCACGCTTATCGGCGACGACGTCACCGTCGGCCACATGGCTTTGCTGCATGCCTGCACCGTCGAAAACAACGGCTTCGTCGGCATGAAAGCCGCCGTGATGGACGGCTCGAAAATCGAAAGCCGGGGAATGCTCGGCGCAGGCGCCTTGCTGACGCCCGGCAAGGTGGTCGGACAAGGCCAGCTCTGGGCCGGATCGCCCGCCAAATTCTGGCGCGACCTGACGCCGGAGGATCTGGCGCAATTCGAACGCCGCGCGCGGCAATACGCCGAACTCGGTCAGGAGTATTTACACGGATGAATGATACGACCAGCCCAGAATCTCTCGTCGCCACCCTGATCGCCGCGCCGAACGCAGGACTGCAGGAAGCGCTTCTCGATCAGGCGCAAAGCCGCATGACGGCGCTCGGCGGTTCGTCCGTGAGTCTCGACTGGCTCGCGCCGAACACAGCCGTTGATCTTTTCGTGACGGGCGCAACGGTTGAGGCCTTGCGCGATGTGCTGCGTGAAATTTTCCAATCCCAGCCCGTCGACATCATCGTGCAACCTGCGGCGAAGCGGCGCAAAAAACTTCTGGTCGCCGATATGGAATCGACGATCATCGAACAGGAAATGCTGGATGAGTTGGCGGCGGCCATCGGCGTCGGCGAGCGCGTCGCCGACATCACCCGCCGCGCCATGAACGGCGAGCTCGATTTCACCGCCGCGATCAAGGAACGCGTCGGCCTTCTGAAAGGTCAGCCGATGACCCTGCTGGCGGAAACCGCGAAACATATCAGCTTTATGCCGGGGGCAGCCGCGCTGGTCGCGACGATGCGCAAAAACGACGCGCAGTGCTGGCTGGTGTCCGGAGGATTCACCTGCTTTGCCGCGCCGATAGCCATGACTTTGGGATTTTCGGAAGCCTTCGCCAACCGCCTGATGGTCGACACCGAAAACGGAACGCTTACCGGCGGCGTGTTCGAGCCGATTCTCGACAAGAACACCAAGAAGGCGTTGCTCGAACGCGGCTGTTTCGAATGCAACGTCACCCTGTCCGACACGATCGCGGTCGGCGACGGCGCGAACGACGTGCCCATGCTATCGGCTTCCAACGATGGCGACGGATTGGGAGTCGCCTTTCACGCCAAACCGAGTGTTCGCGCCGTGGTGCCACATCAAGTTACCTATGGCGATCTGACGGCGCTGCTCTTCGCGCAAGGGTATCATGAATCCGAATTTGCCACGTCTCAAAATTTCTGAGATCATAAAGAGCAACGTCATTCCGGAAAAATCGCTTTTTTGCGCTTGCAAAAATGCGGTTTTGTCCGGAATCTAGTTTACGGCTCCGCAAGCGCATTTTTGTCCGACAACGTCACTAGATTCCGCATAAATTGGCTACGCAAATTTTGCGGAATGACGTTGTTTTTCTGTCGCCTTCAAAATTTTAAAAGGTGGTAAGGATCCCGATTTTGTCTACCTCAAATCCAACATCCTCCGAAAATCTCCGGAATCTTCCGTGGCCATCCGATGTCGTCATTATCGCGAAATGGCTCATGTTCGTCATGGGCATTATCTTCGCGTGCGTGGCGCTGTTTTATTGTTTCAGTTTTCACCGGAATTTCACGGATCGCGGCTATGTCATTGGCAGCGATTTTATCAATTATTGGACGGCTGCCCGCCTGACGCTCAGCCACAACATGATGATATTGTTTGACATCGACACCTATCATCAGGTGCAGGAAAAATTACTGGGACACACAATCTATAATGTTTACACATGGAGCTATCCTCTCCCGCTTATATTTTTCATTATCTGGCTTGGTTTTCTCTCCTATCCTGTCGGCTTGGCGGCATGGCTTGTTTTAACCTATATACCCTATGCCTTCGCCGTTGCCGCACGCCGCCCGCAAGCGTGGGGACTGGCGGCGCTACTGGCGCTGTCGCCCGCCAGTTTTGAGAATATCGATTGCGGTCAAAACGGTTTCCTCAGCGGCGCGTTTATGATCGGTGGCTTGAGGCTGCTGGAAAAGCGCCCGATTTGGGCTGGAATATTGTTCGGGTGTCTGAGCTATAAACCGCAAATCTGCATCCTGATTCCGGTGGCGCTGATCGCCGGACGATACTGGCGAGCGCTGATCTCGACCGCGCTTACCGCCGGAACGTTGCTCGGCCTCAGCGTCCTCGTCTTCGGCCTTGACGCGTGGCAAGCCTATTTCGAGAAAATCATGCCGCACATGCAAAGCGTTCTGGAAATCGATCCGGAAGCGAGCGTGAAGTTTATCCGGATGATGCCGACCGGCTTTATGTCCGCCCGGATTATGGGGGCGTCTTTATCGACGGCTTACATGATCAGCGGCGCCATGATGATGGTATCGATACTTGCCGTCGTCTATGCCTTCAAGCATTGCCGCAACATCGACTTGCGCAACGCCCTTATGCTGACGGCGGTTTTTACGGCATCGCCCTACATCTTCAACTATGACATGCCGATCCTCTACGGAGGAATCGTCAGTTTCGTCGCCGCTATCGGTTCGCAGTTGAAAGCGCGCGATCTCGCGTTGCTTTCATTTCTGTGGTTTTCCCCGATGCTCATTCTGATTCTCAACAACCACCACATCCCGCATTACGAGCGTACGCCCATCGTGCCGTTGGCGATCGCGGCCTTGCTCGCAATTCAGCTCCGCGCCATTTACGAAGAGAAGAGAAGTCCGGCGAACGGCCTTACTTCTTCTTCCCGAACGTAACCGCGACAAAGCGCATGTCGTCCTTGCGGTTGATCAACAGCAACAGCGGTTTGCCGTCTTTCTTCGCCTGCTTGACCTGATCGCTGAGATCCTTCAGCGCCTTCACGTCATGCTGCGCGACCTCCGAGATGACATCGCCGACCTGAATCCCTTGATCGACGGCAAGGCTATCCGGCAAGACATTGGTCACGACCATGCCGTTGACGCCTTTCTTGACGTCATAACGGGTGCGCAAGGCGTCCGTCAGCGGCGCGACGCTGATCCCAAGCTCCTCGACCTTATCGGCTTTGGCGTTGGCATCCTCATCCTTGCTTTGGTCGCCGTCCTTGTCGTCCGCTTCTTCCTTGGCCTGAAGCTCGCCAACCTTGACCTTCAAGGTTTCCTGCTGCCCCTTGCGGAACACGACGATATCGACGGCTTTATCCACTTCGGTTTCAGCGACCATCAAAGGCAGACGATGCATCTCCGGCACCTCCTTGCCGTCAAAGCTGACAACGACGTCGCCCGCCTGAATCCCGGCCTTCGCTGCCGGTCCTTCCGGCGTGACGCTGGAAATCAGGGCGCCGCGCGGTTGGCCAAGCCCCAGACTGTCGGCAATGTCCTGCGTCACCATCTGGATGCGCACGCCGAGCCAACCACGGCGGATATGCCCATGATCGCGCAGCTGCTGAATGATATTTTTGGCGAGCTCCGACGGAATGGCAAAGCCGATGCCGACCGAGCCGCCGGAGGGCGAGAAGATCGCCGTGTTCACGCCGACGACTTCGCCGTCCATGTTGAACATCGGACCGCCCGAATTGCCGCGATTGATCGAGGCGTCGGTTTGCAGATATTCGTCATACGGACCGGAATTGATGTCGCGCGACCGCGCCGAGATGATTCCCGCCGTGACCGTCCCGCCTAGGCCGAACGGATCGCCAATGGCGATGATCCAGTCGCCGACGCGCGCCTTGTCGCTGTCGCCCCAGTTGACCGCAGCCAAAGGTTTCGCGCTCTCGACCTTGATGAGCGCAAGATCGGTTTTCTTGTCGCGCCCGATGATCTTGGCGGGCAGATTCGTGTCGTCCTGAAGAATGACGGTGATTTCGTCCGCATCCTGAACGACATGGTTGTTGGTGACGATATAACCGCTCGGATCGATGATAAACCCGGATCCCAGCGCGGTTGCCTTGCGCTTGTGCGGCGCGTTCTTTTGCTTGTCCATAAAGTCATGGAAGAACTGCTCGAATGGCGAGCCGGGCGGAAACTGAAACTCCGGCATCATGTCTTCCGGCTCATTACCCGCCGTAATCGTCTGGGTGGTCGAAATATTCACCACCGCCGGAAGCAGCTTCTCAGCCAAATCGGCAAATCCGGGAGGCCCTGCATGCTCGGCATGGGACGACATCGGGAACAGCCCAAGAAACACCAGCGCAAGGGCAAGACGGGAAAGAACGTTCAGGGATTTCATCGCGTTACCTTTTCGTTGAGCCGGAAGCGGCGTTGACGCTAGACGGGATTTAGGACCAGAATTTCGAATTTCAAGCCCCCGATCTACAGACCGATCAGGGCGAATTTATGACATGGTTAACGGCGGCGGTCTATATTCTTCTGGCTTTTGCTCAGGGCTGGCTTTATAAAATCGCTCCAGCTTGAAATTTTGTTTTTTCATCTGCGGTTTCCGCAAAGAAACTGCGCCGTTGTGGTTTTGTTTTGAAAGCAGCCCATGATTGATCCGCAGCCCCTTCTCAAAATCGCGCCTCTTTTTGCCCTTGCCCTGATTGTGCCCGGTCCGGATTTTTTGATGATGACTTCCATGACTTTTATGCACGGACGGACGGCAGGATGCTTGGCGGCGATCGGCATCGCCTGCGGCAACACGATTTATGCCAGCCTTTCGGTTTTGGGGCTTGGCGTTATCTTCACGCATGTCCATTGGTTGGCCGTTCTGGTACGCATTTGCGGCGGCCTGTATCTCGCGTATCTCGGATTTCTGCTCTGGAAAGAAAGCTTTCAGGCGACAGAAACAGGCGTTTCGTTTGATACAGCGGAAGCACGCCAACGCAAAAATCCATTCCTCGTAGGGTTTATGACCAATATGACGAATCCCAAGGCAATGGCTTTTTTCACCAGTATTTTTGCTGTTGCCTTACCGACCGACGCAGGGCAAACAACACAGCTGGCGTTGATCGGCATGATCACGATCATGTCCTTGATCTGGTTTGGCTTTGTCGCTGTGACGTTTTCAGCGGCGGCGTTCCGGAAAACGTATCTGCGCTGGAGCCGCTGGATTGATCGCATCGCCGGAACATGCCTCGGATTGTTTGGCATGCGTTTGTTGCTATCCACAAAGGATTAGGAGAAAGACATGGAATTCGTTTTGTTGGTTGTTCAAGGCATCGTCGCGGTCACGTTGATCGGCGTCATTCTGATTCAGCGCACGGCGCAGGACGGCGGCGGACTGATGGGCGGCGGAGGCACAATGGGTGGCCTGTTCACCCCGCGCGGCTCGGCCAACGCCTTAACCAAATTCACCAAATTTCTGGCGGTGGTTTTTATGCTGAACAGCCTCTTTCTGGGCTATATCGCCAGCAGCCAGCATCAGAGCAAAAGCATCCTCGATCAAATTCCTGCGACGGCTCCGGCTGCGGCGACACCCGCCGCGCCAGCGCCTGAAGCGCCGAAAGTTCCCGCTGCGCCGGACGTGCCATTGGCGAAATAAAAGTTTCGCTGGATTGCGTTGTTTATAGTGTTGGTAAGGATCAAAACGGAAAAGGCATGAGACGGACATGACCACGCGCTTCATCTTCATCACCGGCGGCGTGGTGTCGTCTCTGGGCAAAGGCATCGCCTCGTCGGCGCTTGGCGCGTTGCTGCAGGCGCGCGGCTACAAGGTGCGCTTGCGCAAACTTGATCCTTATCTGAACGTCGATCCGGGCACGATGAGCCCGACCCAGCACGGCGAAGTCTTCGTCACCGACGACGGCGCGGAAACCGATCTCGACCTCGGCCATTACGAGCGCTTCACCGGCGTCGCCTCGCGCCAGAGCGACAACGTCACGACGGGACGGATCTATTCGAACGTCATCGCCAAGGAACGGCGCGGCGATTATCTCGGCGCAACGGTGCAGGTCATTCCGCACGTCACCGACGCGATCAAGGAATTCGCCCTGTCCGATTTGACCGACGAGGATTTCTGCCTCTGCGAAATCGGCGGTACGGTCGGCGACATCGAAAGCCTGCCTTTCCTTGAGGCGATCCGCCAGCTCAGCAACGAACTCGGCGGCGAGCGCAGCCTGTTCGTCCATGTCACCCTCCTCCCCTATATCCGCACGGCGGGCGAACTGAAAACCAAGCCGACGCAACATTCGGTCAAGGAATTGCTGAGCGTCGGCATCCAGCCGAAAATTTTGCTTTGCCGCGCCGAGCAACCGATCCCCGACGGCGAACGCCGCAAGATCGCGCTGTTCTGCAACGTCAAGCCGGAGTGCGTCATTCCGGCGCTCGACGTCGACACGATCTATAACGTTCCCGTCAGCTATCACGAACAAGGCTTCGACGAGCAGGTGCTGCGTCATTTCGACCTCCCGACCGCGCACAAACCCGATCTGTCGCGCTGGAAGACCATCGTCGAGCGCGTCCGCGCGCCGGAGGGCGAAGTCACGATCGCCGTCGTCGGCAAATACACCACCCTGCTCGACAGCTATAAATCGCTGGCGGAAGCGCTGGCGCATGGCGGCATTGCCAACAATATGCGCGTCAAGCTGAAATGGATCGACAGTCAGGTTTTCGAAGGCAACGAAGCCGAGGCGACGCGGCAGCTCGAAGACGTCAATGGAATTCTGGTTCCGGGTGGCTTCGGCGAACGCGGCACCGAGGGCAAAATCCGCGCCGCGCAATTCGCGCGAGAAAAACGCGTGCCCTATTTCGGCATATGCTTTGGAATGCAGATGGCGGTGATCGAAGCGGCGCGCAGTCTTGGCGGCGTGCCCCGCGCCACCTCCAGCGAATTCGGCGCGAGCGATCAAGCGGTCGTCGGCCTGATGACCGAATGGCTGAAAGGCAACCGGCGCGAAACGCGCGTGACCAACGGCGATCTCGGCGGCACGATGCGTCTTGGAGCCTATCCCTGCGATTTGCTCAAGGGCAGCAAAGTCCGCGCGATCTACGGCACGGATCATATCGACGAGCGCCACCGCCACCGCTACGAGGTCAACATTAACTATCGTTCGCAGTTGGAAAAAGCCGGGCTTGTGTTCAGCGGCCTGTCTCCGGACGGACAGTTGCCGGAAATCGTCGAGCGCAACGATCATCCGTGGTTCATCGGCGTGCAATTCCATCCGGAGCTGAAATCCAAGCCGCTTGCCCCGCACCCGCTGTTCACGTCCTTCATCAAGGCCGCCGTGGAACAGAGTCGGTTGGTGTAATCGCTCACCACGCGTCAAAACCAGAAAGACAACGTCCTTCGGAAATAGTCGCTTTTTTGTTCTCGCTTTTTTTGAGCCACAAAAAACATCAGAAAATATTCTTATACATGATTTTTCCCATTGACTCCTACCGCAATATGGGATATATCTCATCTCGCCTCGCAAGAGGCGTTTGATCGAAGGCCGATCCCGCCAAGCTGCAGATTACGGGACACAGTCGGCATCCGGTCAAGCAGGCAGGCTTGCCGCCGGTTCCGTCAGTTCGACGGGGCTTGGGGGCGCGCGCTCCCTCTTTTTTCAGTGCAGAT
>CAIQVS010000093.1 GCA_903875345.1 uncultured Pseudomonadota bacterium
CAATAGATGCACTTGGTCATATCGATGTCATAGCGGGTCGTGCGGCGGCTGCCATCTTCGCGTTCTTCGGCTTCGATCGTGATCGCCTGCGCCGGACAGATCGCCTCACACAACTTGCAAGCAATGCAGCGCTCTTCGCCGCTCGGATAACGGCGCAAGGCATGTTCGCCCCGGAATCGAGGACTGATCGGACCCTTCTCATACGGGTAATTCAGCGTCACCTTGCGCTTGAACATATAGCAAAAGGTCAGCCAGAAGCCTCGAGCCAGCTCGAACAGGGTTAGACGTCGGATGGTGCGCACGAGTTTCATAAGCTCACCTTAATGCGGCAACTTGTCGAACAGCACAAGATACCCCGCCGTCAACACAACCCACAGCAGCGAGAACGGCAGAAAAAACTTCCAGCCGATCCGCATCAGCTGGTCGTAGCGATAGCGCGGCAGAGTCGCACGCGCCCACAGAAACACGAACAGGCAAGCGCAAATTTTCGCGGCAAACCAGAAAAAATCCCATAATGGAGCAAGAAACGGGATCGGCGATTCCCAATTGAATGGCGCGAGCCAACCGCCGAGAAACAGGATCGAGGTCGTCGCGCTCATCAAAATCATATTGGCGTATTCACCGAGGAAGAACAGAGCGAAGCTCATCGACGAATATTCGGTGTTAAAACCACCGACGAGTTCGGACTCGCCTTCCGGCAAATCAAACGGATGCCGGTTGGTTTCCGCCAGCACCGAGATGAAGAACACGACAAACATCGGAAACAACGGCAAACAATACCAGACGTGCCGTTGCGCCTCGACGATCTTCGACAGGTTCAGCGAGCCGACGCACAGCAGAACGGTAATAATGACGAGGCCGATAGAAACTTCGTAGGAAACCATCTGCGCCGCCGAACGCAACGCGCCGAGGAACGAATATTTGGAATTCGACGCCCATCCGGCAATGATGATACCGTAGACTCCGAGCGACGAAATCGCGAACAGGTACAACACACCAACATTGATATTGGCCAAAACCGCATGCGCGCCGAAGGGAATGACCGCCCACGCCGATAGCGCCAGAAAGAACGTCAGCATCGGCGCGCCGATAAACAGCCCGACATTCGATCCCGTCGGCAAAACGGTTTCCTTACCCAACAGCTTGATGCCGTCGGCGATCGGTTGAAGTAATCCCAACGGTCCGACGACGTTCGGCCCGCGCCGCAGCTGCATCGCCGCCATCACCTTGCGCTCAGCATAAGTCAGGTACGCGACGGCTATAAGCAACCCAACAACGACGGCAACAACCTCCAGCAATAGGATCAACGCCGGAAGGCCGTAGATGGAGAGAAGTTCACTCATTATTATTCCTCATCCTCGTTACCGACGAAGAACCCCATCCGGCGCTTTGGTTGCACGGGCGGATTCTTGATCCAGTGGATTTCTTTGGACAGTTTATCAATATCTTCGATCAAAACTTCAATCACGGAACCTGCGCTTTCGTGGTTGCGTTCCAGTTTTTCAATACGGACAGCCAAATCCTTGTTTGCTACAATCATTTCGCGCATGCGCACAAAAGCCCTGACGACCACGAGGCTCATTTGCACAGCCCGATTGCTGTTCAGAACCGCCGACAACATCACCACGCCGTGTTCTGTGAAGGCAAATGGTTGATTTGTAAGCCTTCTTTTTGATGTGGTCACAATTTGTGACCTCATCAAAGCAAATTCTTCCCCGGATAACTGAAACATAAAATCCTCAGGAAACCGGTCAAGATTACGACGCACCGCCTGATTGAGCGCCTTTGTCGGCACTTCGTACAATTCCGCCAAATCGCTATCGAGCATAACCTTCTGCCCGCGCACAACGCGGATCATGCTCTCGACCGGCGCAACTACAGGTTTTTTCTTTGTAACAGCGCTCATTCCGCCGCCTCCGCCGTCGCGTGGCGCGTGATCTGCTCGGTGCATAGCGCCATCGTTTCAGAGGCGCGGCTGATCGGATCGGTCATATAGAAATTCTTGATAGCCGACGTGAACGGTTGCGACGACAGGCCGGAATAATCGACTGGCTGAGCAAGGCCCGGCATAGCGGCAGAAGGATTATCGATCTTGCCGATTTTCGCCAGCGCTGGCGCGGCCTCAAGCATTCGGGCGCGCAGCTCCGCAAGCGAATTGAACGGCAGGGTCTTGCCGATGACTTCCGACACGGCGCGGATAATCGTCCAGTCTTCTTTCGCTTCGCCCGGCGGGAAAACGGCCTGTTGCCCCAGCTGCGGACGGCCTTCGGTGTTGACGTAGATCGCGTTCTTTTCAGTGTAGGCAGCCCCCGGCAGGATGACATCGGCGCGGTGCGCTCCGGCATCGCCGTGATGCCCCTGATAGACGACGAACGTTTTTCCCAAACGGCTTATGTCGATCTCATCCGCGCCAAGCAGCCAGAGAAAATCCAACTTCCCCTGCTCCGCCGCTTGTAAAATGCCGTTGGTCGCAAGGCCGTTCGCCTGCGGCACGAATCCGAGATCGATCCCGCCAACGCGCGATGCCGCGAGTTGCAGGACATTAAATCCGTTCCAGTCCGGCTGAAGCATATTATACGCCTCGGCCAATCCGCGCGTCGCCGCATGGATCGCCGCTCCGTCAGTTCGCGCCAAAGCCCCCGCGCCGACAATCACCATTGGCTTTTTTGCGTTCTTCAGGATCGCGGAAAATTCGTGTTTGCCTTCTGCCAGCGCCTTGATCGCCGCCGGACTGTCTCCAATGTGACGGTAAGGATAACTGAGATCTACGGCAGCGCCGATCAACCCGACACGGCAACCTCCGCGCATCCAGCGCTTGCGAATGCGAGCGTTGACGAGCGTGCCTTCGTGGCGCGGATTCGTGCCGATCAGAACAATCGCGTCGGCCTGCTCAATTCCGGCGATGCCGCTATTCATCACATACAGGGCGCGGCTGGAGATATCGTAGCTCGCGCCGTCTTGACGGCAATCGATGTTCGGCGAGCCTATGGCTTGCATCAGAGATTTCAGCGCGAACATGCTTTCGCAATCTGCCAAGTCTCCGGCAATGGCGGCAACGTGACCGGGCGTTGCCATACGAAGTTGTTCGGCAATCGCTGCAAACGCTTCGTCCCATGTCGCAGGACGCAGCTTCCCGTCGCGTCGAACATAGAGCCGATGAAAGGAAACCGTGTCTTCCGCCGGCAAGATCGAGACCCGCAAGGCGCCGGCACGCCGCAGGAGGCCCTCGTAGGCCTGCGCCTGCTCCGACCCCTGCGCCTGCAGCGAAACGAGCGTGCCCTCGCTGCGAACCACGTCGGCATGGAACCCATTGCTTGCCTCCGG
>CAIQVS010000094.1 GCA_903875345.1 uncultured Pseudomonadota bacterium
AATCCAAGGCCGCGTTTTCCATCCGCGCCACGAGGGTGGCCGCAGCGTAGGTGTCCCGCTCGACGTAACCCACAGTGCGGTACCCGGCGATGGCGAGATGGAGGCCGAGATCAAGCCCTCCGGCTCCAGCGCAGAGGGAAAGTCCGAGCAGGCTTCGCCCGCCACCATCTGCGTCAACGCATGCGGCGGCAGGTAAAGCCAGGTCATTCATCAAAGCCTCGATAAGTCACGCGGGGGCGGCCAGTTTTTGCCGAATTCCTGCGAACCATGTTCGTCACTGTCTTCATTGTCCGGATTGTCCGACAATGACGGAAGGTAACGCGCCGGTTTGGGCGATCACTGTTCGATACCGTCGGTCATGGTCGAAGGTCTGCACAGTGACCGACAGTGTTGGAAAGTGCCTGCCAGATTCGGCTAGAAAGCTGCGCTGTTCTGCCGAATAACGGCAAGCCCATGTGATGATGTTCGCACATGAAGCACATCATCGAGCGAATTCGCGCGAATTTCGCGGTTCATGTCGGATCATGTTCGACATTGTCACAGGATCGAACAGTTTCCGACAGTGACGCACAGTGTTTTTCAGGCGATTTTATCGGGCGCGTCTCTCGCGAGCATGACAAGAATTATGCCCAAAACCCCAAAAAATGCGCACGACTAAAATGCGCACGGGTTTTATCAATCCTTTGAAATGGTTGCGCGTATTTTGCGCATTTTTGCCTATCCGTTCTGGATTCTTTTGCGGTAGGGATACGCAAAATGCTCCTCTGGCGAACCGAGCCGGTGGGCGATTTTCACCAGCGCGACGCGCCAGTCATACTGCATTTTGCGCACCGACCAGCCCGACAAACGGCTGATGGTTTTCCATCTGACGCCGCAGGCGCGCAGCCAGACCAGCGTCGTTTCATGGCTTTCGAGCCAAAGGAACCAACGCAGGGTTTCGTCCATTTCGCTGATATGGATCGCCGAAGGCGGGCCTGGCCTGAGGCGCGCTTCTTCCCAGCCATAGGCGTAAAGCGCTTCTTGCATGATCGGTGGCCATGTCCCGAAATAGCCACGAACCGTGACTTTCGGCAGACGCCGCAACGTGTGCGCGGCTTGCTCAAGACGGTCTGCGACTTCGGCTGCGGTCGGATTATTTTTTCGTTTCATGGCTGCGCTCCGCTGTCCCCGGCTTTGAGCATGTTGCGCGCCCATGCGCAGCTGTCGATCTTGGCGAACTGCAGGAGCGCAATGCGCGCTTCTTCGGTCGTCGTGAAGCCACGACCAAAAAGCAATTCGCCAAAGACGACCTCTGGCGATGCGCCCTTCCTGCGTCCCCAGAGCGACCATGCGACGCCGCTTGAACAGCTTCGCTCTTCGGTGGGCGCATAGCGATCCCTTACGCGTACGTCATAGACGCGTCCCGTGTGCGAGCAGCGCCAGCAAATGTTCGCGTCGCTGGCCTTAATGAGTTCAGACATGTCTCCTCCCTGATTGTTTTCTTAAATATTTCCGCATGCGCATGGCTCCGGCGCGGGTCGCTGCTTGGCCCGGCTTCGCGTGCTTTTTGCACCGGCGATTGATGCCCTTGGCGACCAGTCCGGTCTTGAGCGTGAAGGGATGGCCTGTCTCAGCGCACCATGCCTGCCAGACGATCAGGATTGAGGCCGACCCGTCAGCGCGGATGTAAGGCTCGATGCCGATAACTTCGTAACGCTGGGCGTCGAGCATCAGGATCGTGCCGATATCCGGTGGGCATTTGAAACGGATTGAATGAACGACCACGCTCATGCCGTTCTCCGAATGAAAACTGGTTGGAGGTGCGGCGGGACGGATCGGGCACATGGCCTGCGCAAGGCGCGGGGAAGGCCCCCATCCATTCTTGATGGGGAGCCTTCCTCCTCTACTACGTAGTAGTAGGCATAAGCCCCGCCATCTGGAATTGACGACGAACCAACTGGAAACACAGGAAAATGTGTCAGTAGGCAAGTTGGCGGCGGCAGTTGGCGCCTGCCAACTGGATTTTGCCCTAATTCCTTGATTTTATTCAGTTCCAGTTGGCAGTCAGATGGCAGATGGCAAGCCATCTGCCATCTGGAACGCGCGTTTTTTTCGGACGTCATGCGGCATCTCCATCGTCGTGGTAATTCCAGTCTTCGGGGTTTTCGACAGGTAGCGGCGTGCCTGTGCTGCGGCATTTGTAGTGAGTGGGCAGAACGCGTCTCAGGTCGCCGAGAGTCTGAAGATCCATATTCTCGACGCATACGTACCCGAACTTCGTGCGCGCCGGTTTGCGCAGGCCGTATTCATCGGCGTTCTGGAAATATTTGATGTAGCCCTTGGACGCGAGCACCGAGAGGCGTTCGCGGATCGTGCGTTCAGCGCCGAGACCACCTTTGTTCTCGAACACCTGCGCAAACTGGGCGGAGGTGTAGACACGGCCTTGCAAGGCCTCGTCGAATATGACTTGCAGGATGACGTCATGCTTGCGCCGCCGCTCGGCATCCAGCTTTTGGCTGTAATCCTGCCGGACGAGCCTTTGCTGCGCGCGGTCGAGTTCGACCCATTGACCGCCGATCTTGTCGATGATCTTCAACGGCAGGGCCTCGCCGTTGCGAAGCTCGAAATACAAAAGCCTTTCGCTGCGCGTCTCGTCGGGACGGAACAACAGAAGGCCGGATGTGTAATAGCCGCGCAAGGCGTTCGCGCCACTGAGCGCGCGGAACGGATCGTCCTCGATCAGCTTTTTGGGCATTTTGCTGGTGTGGTGAGCGATGATGACGCCCGCATTGGGATTGATCGCGTCCCGCAACGCCTCCACGCGCTTTTGCAGGAAAAACAGCATGGCATTGTTGTCGTTCTCATTCGCCTCGCCGTCGCCGCCGTCGAAGACGTTGCGCAAGGGATCAATGACGATGATGTCGGGAGGCAGCGCGCTAAACTTTTGCCGGATCAGGTCAATGATCGCGGCAAGTCCGACCTCGTTCAGGATCAGCTTCAGCTGCGGCGTGATGACGAGATTGTCGAAAGCGGCCTCGGCGATTGTGAGATCGATGCGCAGTTCCTGGATGCGCTCACGCAGGTAGTGGTACTGAATTTCCGCCTGAAGAACGAAAACCCGCAATTTGCGCGGCGGCGTCATGCCAAGAAAAGGAACGCCCGCCGCCATGTGAACGAACAGGCAGAGAAGAAAATCGCTTTTGCCAACCTTGGGCGCGCCGCCGAAAATCGCGAGGCCGCCCGGCGTCAGGATGCGCGGCGCGATCAAGTCTTCCGGCATGGGGCTGGTATCCGCCAGGTACTCGCGCATGCTGTAGGCCGAAAGGAAAACATTCGGCGGCGGTTCGACCGGTGCGCACGTGGCTGCATCGATGAGGGCGCGCACATCCATGCCTTCGTCGCTTGCATCGGCGGCGTCCCAACCTTCAGATTTTCCCTCCGGTATGGAGATAATACCGACACTGGCCGCTTTAGCGGCAAGCGCTGCCTTGGCGGCCGCCTGCGCGAAGAACAGGCCCGGCGCGTCGTTGTCCGGCCAGATCAGCAAGTGCTTACCAGCTAGGGGCGACCAGTCGGTTTTGTCGGCGGGCGCATTGGCGCCGCATAAGGCGCTGGTGGCGGGAATGGCCGCCGCGATGAGTGCGTTCGCCGCTTTCTCGCCTTCGGTCAAAACGACCCGGTCGGCATCGGCGATGCCGTGCAGATTGTAAAGCGGACGGTTCGATCTTGGAGCCTCAGCCTTGCGCGTGACCGCGTTCCATATCCGGAAGCTTTTTTTGCGCTTACCATCCGCATCAGAGAATTCATGCCGATAGACGACCAGTTGAATGTCGCCTTTGGCATCCGTGTAATTGTACTGCGCGACAGGCGGGCCGATGTCGGGAGAGGATTTGACGGCTTTGGTTTTTGGAACCTTAGGTTCGTGTTCCGCAAGGCCCAGAAAGTCGGCGATGTTTTTGATCGCTGTCGCGTAATCCTCGTGCTGAACGGCTTTCCAGACATCGATCAGGTCGCCAAACTTTTGGCCTGTGGCAAAATCCTCGCCGACGCCCATTTTGTTTTTGCGTACGCTGAGTTTCAGGCTCTCGCCCGGAGCGCCGTAAACATCGCCGCATTGAAACTCTTCGCCGACATAGACGCCGTTCGGCAAAAGATGATCGAGAATTTGCCGATAGCAATCGGCCATGCGCTCCTTGAGCCGGACGACATCGATCTTGCCACGCGTGTCATGGACTTGACGGCGCGCATCGTTGAAGTCCAACTCCTCAGACGCCATTCCAGCACCTCTTGGCGTAGGGGCAGAAGAGGCACAGGTAATAATCGGCATTCGCCGCAACGCGCGGCATTTGCTGTCCGGCATCGGTGGCTTGCAGGATGTTGACGGCCTTGTCGCTCGTGCTTTGCGCCAGCGATGCGTCGAACGGCACCAGCTCGTGATAAAGTTCCTGCGTGTCCTTGTTCAGCGCCGTGAACAGTGCCGGGTTTTGCGCCAGATCAGGCATGTATCCCTGATAAAGCGCGACCTGCGCGGCATAAAGCGGCTTGGAGATCGCAAGGCCGCGTTTCGCCAGATCCTGCCAACTTTTATCCTTCAGCGCCTTGTGCTCCCAAAGGGCGGGACAAGAAAACCATGACGGCCCGTCGACGATCACCCCGTCGATATGGCCTTTGATGCGCCCCTTGGCGACGGAAAAGCCGAATTGCCCGCCGTCCGCTTTTTCCGTCCGCAGATCGAAACCGGCCGCGCGGAGCCATTTGATCGACAAAGCCTCGAATTGATGACCAGCCGCGAAGATGCGTAGGGTCTGGCCGTCAAAATCCTTGCCGGAATCCTTGGCTGCACCGACATATTCATACTGGATGCGGCGGGGACAAGGATCGCCAAGAACTGACGCGCCCAGATACTCGCGGCGCGGTTGCTTATCGCGCTCGGCCATCAGGGCTATGTCAACCAGATCGTTGATGCGCACGGCAGCAGGAAGCGCGCGCAAATCCTGCGCGGAGCGATCAGAGCCGTGGTTAAAGTCGATCATTAAAATGGAATCTCCGGACTGCCTTTGCGCATGGCGTCCTGCCAAGCCGTGACGATGACCTCGATCAGCGTAAGAACCTGCTCCTTGCTGTAGGATGAGAGCGGCTTGTCCACGCCGATTTCGGCCACGCATTCGCCGAGCGGTTTAAGACACGAGTAGATGGCCGCACGTTCAAAATCGGTCATGTCGATCATGCCGCCTCCTTTCCTGAAAAGGGCTGTGTAGAGATTGAGGCAGCGCATGCTGCAAAAGTGCGCGTCCTGCAGATTGCGGGTGCCAGTCATGCGCGGAGAAAAGCCGAAGCCGCGTTCCTTGCGAAGGCAAATGGCGCACCATGTCACGCGGCCCCCGTGTCATCGTCGATAAAACAGCCGCACCCGCCGATCTCGAACAGATCGATCTCGCCCTTAGCTTCGATCTTCTCGCGCAAGGCTTTCAGCGTTTCCCCGCCCTTCAGGATTGAGACATCCTTGACGAGGTGGTGCCGCAGGGCCTGTTCGTTTTCCTCGTGCCATGCGTAGCGTTCCGGCAAGGCGCGCAGCAGGTTGGCAAAATGTCCTTGTCCGGCCTTGACGCAAAAGCCGCCGCAATTGTTGTGGGCGAAGCCCATGCCATAGAGACGCGGCGGCGCGAGGTCTTCGCTTTTCATCCACCGTAAAATGTCGTAGCGGTTTATGTAGGGCGGATCGCACATCGGCGCTTCGTAGACCCAAGGCAGTTTGCGTTGCGCCAGACGGTCGAAGCGATGGCGCTCCGTCCAGTCGATGCCGACATGGCAGACGGTCGCGGCGGGATCGCAATGTTCTGCTACCCATGCATCGGCGAGACGGCGTTTCAGTATTTGGCTGCAGGGATCGACGCGGCTGTTGCCGAGAAAACGCCGGTCGAAAAAGACTTCCCACGGCGTCCGGCCTTCCGCGATGCGGATCAGTGGTGCGCCGACATTGGCCGCCGCTTCGTCGAGGAAGCGATACAAATCCTCGTCTTCCATGCGCGTGTCCATGAACAGCAAGCGCGTATTCGCCGCGCCGTGCCTTTCGACCACCCGTTTGGCCGCCGCCCATGACCCCATTCCGCCTGAGAAAAAGACGATGTGCTGCATCATGCCACCGCCTTCTGCCCGATGGCGCTTTCGACAAGCTGGCGGATGCGTCCCTTGCTGAACCGAAAATTAAGCATGCAGGACGCGCGATATTTGGTCATGCCGAATTCGAGATGCGAGACGTCGCCGAGCAGCGCCAGCTGCCTTTCGCTCGCCGGTTCGTTCATCCAGCGGCGGGTCTTGTGGGCGCTTTCGCTCGTCTCGCGCTCGTTGAGAAAATCGTCGGCCACGGCCATCATGACGACGCGCTCGCCCGTGCCGAGGAGCTGGACGTTGCGCTCGAACCCGCCGATGGCGTGCCAGTAGCCGCCGAACCAGAAAATCGCGGCCCAGGCCGAGAAGCCAGAGGCCATATGGGCCGAGTCGTCGTCGAAAAGATCGATCCAGCGGAAGCAACTCCGCTTCAGAAGGTCTATTTCCGTCAGAGAGAAGTTTTCAAGAGATGGCGACGGCGTTTCGTCGCCGATAGCGGGATTTACATCGGCGGGGAACACAAACTCATGACCACACAAAGCGCATTCTCGCGCTGCCAACGGGACGATCGCGTCACATTCCGGGCATTCCTTGGTGGGCGCGTCCCCGTGAAAGGCCTTGCCATCCAGGTTGACGTCCTGCTCAAGGCTCCCGTGCATCAGCGTGGAGATCCCGAAATCAAGCACAATGCAATCGGTCTTGATGACGCCGGGGTTCTCCTTCGGGTCAACGATGCGCAGGCCGCGCCCGATCATCTGGATCATGGTCGAGCGGTAAGAGCTTGGGCGAAGCAGTACGACGCAGGAGGTCGGCGGGTAATCCCATCCTTCGGTAAGAACCGCGACATTGACGATGACGCGAGCGCTGCCCTGCTGGAAGCGCGCGAGCGTCAGGCGGCGGTCGCTGTCAGACAGGTCGCCATGCACAAGCACGGCTTCGACCCCGGATAGGCGGAAGGCTTCCGTTACGTGCATGGCATGTTTGACTGTGGAGCAAAAGACCACGGTTTTCCGGTCGCCTGCCTTTTCCTTCCAGCGTTCGACGACCGCGCTGGTTACGACCGGGCGATCCATGATCGCTGCGACTTCGTTCATGTCGAAATCGAGCGCGTTGCGTCTCACTTTCCGAAGGTCGCCCTGTACGCCGACATCGACCACGAACGTGCGCGGGGGCACGAGATGGCCGGACTGGATGAGTTCGGCCAGACGGATTTGGTCGCCGACATTGTCGAAAATCGGGCGCAAGGCTTTCTGGTCGCCGCGATTGGGTGTCGCCGTCAGGCCAAAGAGCATCAGGTTCGGGTTTCCGGCCTTCGCTTCCTCGATAATCCGTAGATAGCTGGCGGCGGCAGCGTGGTGCGCCTCGTCGATCACAAGCAGAGCGAGTTCCGGCATTCGCGCCAAATTTTCCGGCCGCGACAGGGTCGGCGCCATCGCAAACGTCGCGCGTCCGTGCCACGATTTGCTGTTGGCGTCGCAGATGGAAGTGCTGAGATCAGGATTGATCCGCGCAAACTTCATCACGTTTTGCGCCGTCAGCTCATCGCGGTGGGCGAGGATTGCCGCCTTGCCGCCGGTCTCGCGCAGGATGTCGCCTGTCGCTGCCGAGAGCATGATGGTTTTTCCTGCACCTGTCGGAGCCACGCCGAGCGTGTTGCCGCGCTCTTTCAGCGAGGCAACACACTTGTCGACAAAAATCTTCTGGCGTGGGCGCAGCAGCATGACAAACCTGCAGGAATAAAGAGCGGACGAAACAGGGACGCGAGATTTAACGCGCCCATGTCGGAAGGCTGTTTCCTTGTGGGCCTGCCGGAGGCTGCTGCTGCTGCTGTTGTTGCTGGGCCGGTTGCGGTTGCCCCGATGCCGGAGACGGTTGCGACGCCATGGTCGGGATCGGCGCTGATCCGGCTTGAGCGCCGTACATCAAGCTCGCATATTCCGGATTCTTGCGCGTCAGGACGTACTGAAGACGGTTTTTATCGGCATAACCGTCTTTGCCCTTTTCGATGCCGATTTTAGCGATGAACTGCAGTCCATTAAAGGAACCCCAATCCTGCGCGATGCGCTTCTGCCGCGCGGCGGGGCTGTCGTCATCGGGATCGAGGCCATAAGCGCTATCGAGCATCGCGCGCAGCGAGGACTTGGTGATGCCCCATGCCTTTGACTGGCCGCGCTCGTCGACCTTGCCGCCCGATACCGTCATGTTCTGCCAGAATTTACGCTTGGCGTATGGCCCTTCGAGAACCACAAATTCGCAGTTCAGATATTCCACGTCGCTGCTGTTGCTGCGCGTAAGCCAACCGCCTTGTCCGGCGGTGCCGGGCCGGATGGTAATCACCACCTTGGCGATTGTATTGACGGGGATAAGCTCGCCGGACTGCTGCTGTCCAGCGTCATTGAAATCCATCCCTTGGTTCTGGTACATGTTCTTTCACTCCTGTGTTTGTTAAACGGCTTGATCGGGGGTATCGGCACCGGGCGGCTGTGGCCTGCAAAACTCCAGCCGTTCCGATGCCGTTTTCGTGAGGGGTTGTCGGATTTTGTCCATGAGCAGCCCCAGATGCGGCTCCTCGATCATGGAAAGTCGTCCACTGCGGTCGCCCGCCGGATAGCCCCATGGATTGAGCGCTTGGCAGACGAACGCGCGATAAGGCGTGCCGCTGTCCGTTTTTAATTCGGCCATCGTGATGACCTGATCGACGATGCCCGGCAGTTCGAGGCCGGTCTTGCTGCCTTCAATCTGCGGCAGGTAAACGCGGCGATTAAAGTCATCGGTCTTTTCGTCGAGGATGCTAACGAACCAGACGTTTGTGTCGCGCGTGTGCTGAAGATGCGTGAGCCAGCCGATCATCTCGCGGCCCAGAAGTCCGTAGGCGCCGCGCGTGTCGGGCTTGCCGGTCTTTTCGCTGAAGGCCTCCGGCTGTCCCGTGCACCACTGGAAGCACAGGCGCGAGGCTACCGTGATGCTGTCGATGAAAATGGTTTCATATTTGGCGAGAACTGAGGGATGGCCAAACTGCTCGCAGACATGGCTGTAGTGAGCCATGCTGTAAGGCTGGTTGTCGCGCAGCGCCGGATTGGGACCGCCGATATAGGCCGCAAAGTCGCGGCATTCCTGCCAAGTTCGCGGGCGAATCGTATCGCCCCTCCAGCCCTCGACGGCAAGATCGCCCGCTTCGAGATCCATGAACAGCGTGCTTGGCGCGTCGAGCGTCCACAGCAAACTGGTTTTGCCGATTTTATAGCGTCCATTGATAAGGCCCTTGATGCCACGCTTTTCAGCAAGCCGCTCTTCCGCTGTTATGAGTTTGAAGCCGCTCATGTTACTCCTTCTTTTTGAGTTTGAAGGTGTAGGACGTCCGGCCCGGCGTGACGGAGCGCGCGGGGGCGAGGACTTTCTGGATGTCGGGGGGAGCGCCGGTGTATTTGCTTTCCTCGACCTTGAACTCGGCTTTTCCGTAATGTCGGGCCGTCTCCGGCGGGAGAGAATTCAGCGCCGCGATCAGCAACTTCTGGTTCCATTTGACCGTCTTGCCCGTGTCGGCGGCGACATCGAACGCGCCATCGTCGAGATGCACGACGCCGGTGTCTTTGCCCGCCGCGATGCGCATCCGATGCGCGGCCTCGCCGTATTTGCGGTCGAGGGCAGTGGCCAGTTTGTCCTTGCGCGCCTTAAGCGCGTCGGCGCTTTCATCGAGCAGATCAAGCAGCCGCGCGAGATCAGAGGGCGGCAATGCGGCAAGCGCGGCGATATCGAGATCGTCCACGGCGCCGAGATGAAGATTGGGAATGTTCATGCGGCGTCTCCGTGATGTTGTCCGAAAAAGGCGATCATCGCGGCCTCGGCCAAGCCGTCTTCGCTGCGGCGCGACCACAGATGCGCGAAACGCGGCATCAGCTGGCTGGCGCGGTAACGGGCGTCGTCTTTATTGCTGGAGACTTTGAGCTTCGCTTTCCACGTCACCGGCGTGACGAGCGTCATGGGAAGAAAGTTTGCAGCGACGATGCCCTTGATCGCGCCATAGGTTTCGCCGAACGCGAACATGCTGGCGACGCCCTGTTTCGGCATGGCGGAGACGCGTTCGATAAAGACGCTTACGCCCGTGGCATTTTTGGTTTTGTCATCGACGATGTTCGCCAGCGCCGTCAGATCAAGAACGCGGCGCATGCCTTTGGCTTTTGTGATAGTCAGCACCGGCAGCGGCAACACCTCCATGTCGTCGTCGCTGCGGCGGAACGCAATCGCGCCGGACAGACCGGGATCAATGCCGACGAAAAGCGTCATGACCGCTCCCCCACGTTGTAGAGGTCGTTTAACGTGACGCGCCCTTTGGTGACGGCGACGATTTTGGCGGCAACGGCGGGGCGCGGTTTGCGCGTTCCCTTGACATAGCGGCAGACATTCATGGCCGCCGCCGTGCTGGTCATGCCGAGCAAATACGCGAAGGCGGCGTAGGTGAGGTTCTTCTGTTTCAGGTAATCGGCCAGTTGCATGAGCCGACAAATAGACTATTAGGATATTTTGCACAAGTCTAAAAATATCCTTAACGAGAGAATTTTAGATATGACTTGCGCAAGTATATCCTTTTCGGATATAAAATGGGGTATGAACAGATTGAGAGACATACGCAAAAACGCGGGACTGACGCTGAAGCAAGTGGCCGAAGCCTTCGAGGTCACGCCTATGACGATCCAGCGCTTCGAAAAGGGCACCCGCAATGTCAGCCTCAAATGGCTGGAGAAGCTGGCCGAGCTTTACAAGGTCTCCGTGCCTGAATTAATCGCCGAGGGCGTTACCATAGCTGCCGAGACTTCCCCATCGGACACCGGCGTCGATGCCGGTCTTTTGGAGGAAATCGTCGCTTACGCTCTGGGACGTTGCGCCGGACGCAATGTCGATCCGCATATCCTGACCAAAGTGATCGTCACCACCTACGCCCGTTGCCGACAAAGCGCCGAAAGCAAGAAAACCACGCAAATCCACGAGAAAGTCGACGACATGCTGACGGTCGTCGCGCATTGATCAGTTCATCCCCGGCAAGACGTCAAGGTAGGTCAAAGCCTCGTCAAACAGGTAACGCGGGAGCTTTTTCAACTCCAAGACCTTAAAGCGGCACTCGAACGCCACGCGCATGCTGTCGGCGGGATGGCCGTAACGCTTGGCCTGGCGATAGATCAGGCCTTCGATAATCATGGTCTGAATATGGTCGATCGGTTGCGCATTTGCGCCATTGGCGATAACGGCTTGATGCCTTGGGGAATAGAGGTCTTGCTCGTCTGCGACCTGCTCGAAGATGACTGAAACTATTTTATTGGAATCACTCATAAAAACGGCTTTCGAGCAATGGCCAGCTACCAAAAAAAGGTCTGTTATGGGGTGGAGAATGCCCGATTTCTGTGGAAAAATCAATAAAAAACTTGACATTTAGCATCACAACGACACACTTCGCGTATTAAACATACGCTATGGATGACATGACGCTTACACCGAACCAACTCCGCGCCGCGCGCGGCCTTCTCAATATGTCGCAGGACAAGCTTGCCCAAGCTGCGAAAGTAGCGGTCACGTCCATTCGCCAGTTTGAACTCGGCGTCACCACCAACCTGCAGCAAAAAACCGAAGCCGCGCTTCTGGCTTTTCTCGGACAGTGGATCGACTTTATCGGCACGCGCGGTGTTGCGCTGCGGGAAGGCGATTATCTGGTTCTCGAAGGCGAGAATGCGATTCCGCAGATGTTTGAGGACATCGATGCGCGAATGCGCGGAAACAAGACGGCAGAAGTGCTTTTCCTGTGCGGAGAGCCGTGCCTGACCTCGCCCGATCTTGCTCCCCATTGCGAGGAACTTGGGAAGGCCGGAATTACGCATCGCACGATTTGCCACAACGACGAAGCTCAATCGCCGTTGTTCCGTTGCGCGCCAGCCAGCCATGCGCCGCTGGCGCTGCAAGCCGTGTATGGAACCAATGTCGCGCAGATGGTCGGGCCGGATCGCATTCTCCTTGTGCGCTCGGCAATGCTGGCCGATGGCTTGCGGCAGACATTCGAGATGCTCTGGAACGGGCTTCCAGCGCTCAGGGCCGATGGCGAGGAGGATGACGCGGTCGCGGAAAAGCCACGCCGCAGACGAGCGCAGCTCTAATATCCTTAAAGGATGTATTATCCACTTATTGACAGAAATAGACTAAT
>CAIQVS010000095.1 GCA_903875345.1 uncultured Pseudomonadota bacterium
CCGGTGATGGTGATCAGGACTATGCATTTACAGGTGAAGTTGAGAAGTATCCTGAAGATTGGCGAGAAGAGCGCAATGGAATTGAACGTATTCGCTCAAACCGTAAGTCACGCCTGCCTCACATGGTCACTGTAAATCCTGACGGACGGGAAAATTCGTCAGGAAAAAGCTTCTGGTTCATTCCTGGCCGATTTGGTTTCTGTCCCTGCTGCCTCGATCAGCAACACCCCAGCATGCGTGAACGCAGTAAGTTAGCAGGCTTGTCTGGTGAAGGCCGAAGTTCCGCAACTACGCTGCTGGTTGCCACTGCGCTCGAATGGATGAACAGAGACGAAAGCGGAGTTCTTCCAGAGAAACGAAAACTTCTAGGTTTCACTGACAATCGTCAGGATGCAGCCCTGCAGGCAGGTCATTTCAATGACTACCTATTTGTAAGCTTGCTTCGCGGCGCAATACTCCGAGCTGTCCTTGATGCTGGTGACAATGGTATGACCGAGGACGAATTTGGTCTGCGCGTTTTAAATGCGCTCCGTTTTACAGCATCGAATAAAGATGCTCGACTCCATTGGATGTTAGATCCCGAGGCGGGCGCTGTCGTCCGCGAAGATGCACAGCGTGCTTTAGCAAAAGTTTTAGCACATCGCTTTTGGACAGATCTGCGTCGTGGGTGGAGATATACTAACCCGAGCTTAGCCGTGCTTAAACTTATTGATGTTGAATTCATTGGGCTTGATGCGATCGCTGAGGATAAAGAAACCTTGGCAACTATTCTGCCCGAGCTTGGGTCCCTCGATCATACGGCACGGAAGAAAGTTCTTCGAGAGATATTAAGCGCCATGCTGGAAGGTCTCGCCGTAGGAACAGAGGCACTTGACCTGACTGTTCTTGATACCGTTGCTCAAAAATCTCGCAACCTCCTGCGTGCTCCATGGGCGATCGATCAGAAAGAGACGCCAAGAAGCCGCACAACATTATTCCTGCAAGCTCCGGGTAAAGATCAGGTCGGGCTTCGTGAGGAACAGACCATTATTCGTGCAGGGCATAATTCTCGTATCGGTCGCCGCATTAACCGAAGGAGCATTATCGGAAAAAAACTCAGTAAAACCGACTACCTTACAGTCATGACCGGTATTATGGAGTTTTTGTCTCGCGAAGGACTAGTGTCACTTGTTGAGATTGAAGCAGATCTTCATGGTTGGCGCCTCTCACCGTCTGCTGTGCGCGTGATCCCAGGAGAAGCGATCCGCAACAATGAAGTCTACGGAAACCGTTACTTCCATGATCTCTATAATTCGATTGCCACTGATCTGAAACAGGGGCGAAGCTCTTATTGGGGGATCGAAGGCCGCGAGCATACAGCGCAAGTTTCGCAGAGACAACGGGAATGGAGAGAGTGGAGATTCCGTTTTGAGGATGATGACCGGGTAAATCTTCAAGAAAACAGCGTCGAAATAAAAGCCTCTGGTGAGTCCGACCAATTCCTGCCAGCACTCTTTTGCTCACCCACAATGGAGCTCGGCGTCGACATTTCCGCGCTAAACGCGGTCTATCTACGTAACGTTCCACCGACGCCAGCAAATTATGCCCAGCGTGCAGGCCGGGCTGGGCGCTCTGGTCAAGCCGCAGTCATCGTAACCTATTGTGCAGCACAGTCTCCACATGATCAGTACTTTTTTGAGCGTCGCAACGATATGGTTGCAGGGGTCGTTCGCCCACCGGCACTTGATATAACCAACGAAGAATTGGTGCGATCACATTTGCATGCGGTCTGGCTGGCGGAAACTGGGATGGCTCTCTCACCGGATATCCCTGAGATTCTTGATCTGAAGCAGGATAATTACCCCCTAAAACAAGAAACTCTCGAACTCATCCGCCAGTCTGCGCTTATTGCGAAAGCACTGATTCCTATGAGGCGGGTTTTGGATCAAATCCTGGCTGCCGTCGCTGGAGTTAAGCCAGCTTGGATGGGGGCTCCTGATGAATTCGTACTTGAAGTTGCAACGCGAGCCCCTGAGTTTTTTGATAAAGCCTTTGACCGCTGGCGTGAGCTCTACAATTCGGCACGAACCCAATTGTTTGAGGCCAATGCCCGATCCGAAATCACAGGACTTTCCGGTGCTGACCGGCGCAAAATTAAAGCGGCACAAATGCAGGCAAGCGATCAGATTGCCATTCTTGAACAAGGCAAGGCTTCGAATGGTTCTGATTTCTACTCATACCGGTATCTTGCGACCGAAGGATTTCTTCCTGGTTATAATTTTCCCAGACTTCCCCTGTATGCATTCATTCCAGGTGAAGGAAAAACGGGTTCCTTCCTGCAGCGCGCTCGATTTCTCGCTATCTCTGAGTTTGGGCCTCGCAGCCTAATTTATCATGAAGGTCGCGCCTATCGCGTTATGAAGGCGAAGTTGCCCCCTGAAGCCCGCACGAATGACGGATCGGAATTAGCCACAAAAGATATTTTCATCTGTTCAAACTGTGGCGCTTGCCATGAGGGTGAGATGGAACGCTGCCATGCCTGTGGTGCGTCAATGGCCAGCGAAGTTCCGGTACAACGGACGCTTCGTATAGACAATGTGGAAGCAGCGCCTGCTGATCGGATCACGGCAAATGACGAAGAACGGGTACGTCAAGGCTTTGATATACAGACCGTATTCTCATGGCCTAAACGGGATGGTCGCATTCAGATTACAGAGGCAAATTCATATTGTGGGGAAACGTCCATTTTTGCGCTACAGTATGCAAACAGCGCTGAGATCAGTCGGATCAATAAGGGGCTAAAGCGACGGAAAGACCAAACTGTTTTCGGTTTTAACATCGACCCTCGTAGTGGATATTGGGCGAAAGCCGAAGATGAAGATCCGGATGCCGATGTTCCGCCAGACGTAGTGAAGCCAGTTCGTATTGTTCCGATTGTCCGCGATAGAAAAAATGCGCTTCTGTTCCGCTTTCATAAACCTGAGGCCTATGCACCTGAAACTATTGCGACTGTGCATCATGCACTTATGCGCGGTATCGAAGTTGTATTTCAGCTAGAGGAAGGGGAGATTCTCGGAGAGCCGCTCCCAGCGCGCGATAATCGCCGATCTATTTTGGCCTATGAAGCAACAGAGGGCGGCGCTGGTGTCCTGAGTCGATTAGTCGAAGATCCAACAGCCCTGAGCACAGTGGCTCGGAAAGCCCTGACCTTGATGCATTTTGACAAGGTCGATGAAGCAATAGCTGCAGGTGATGCCAAGATACTGGTAGATCATGAAGGGGAGGCTTGTGTTCGAGGCTGTTACCGCTGCCTACTCTCTTATTTTAACCAACCAGATCATGAGCTAATCGATCGCACAAGTGATGAGGCCAAGCAGGCATTAGTCAACCTTGCGGGTGGGAAAGTTGTTTTGGCCACATTATCCAAAGATTCCAACAAAACAGGGGGATGGGAAAAAGTTTTTAAAGATGAAGGTATGCCAGAGTCGGACACCGCTTCCGTTAGTTTTGGGGATCAGACAATGATCTTTGCATGGCGCAGCCATTTCGTTGCCGCATCCAATTCACCACTGAGCAAGGCAACCCGTGAAATCGCTGAAGCTAAGGGATGGAATTTGTTCGAATTGCCTGAACAAACTGACGCGGGTGTCCCCACCGCCATGATTTCATTGTTTAAGGATTGATTTCATGACCGTGAATTTTGCTGTAGGAGATTTGGTTCGTGCTCGCGGTCGCGAATGGGTTACCCTTCCGGCTCCTCGTGATGGCGTGCTAGCTTTGAGGCCATTATCTGGCAGCGAAAACAGCACAGTCATTCTCGATCCCGCGCTCGAAGTGCTTTCGGTCGAACCCGCTCGCTTTGATCTCCCCGCTGATGCCGCGATGACTGTTCAAGCAAAAGCGGCTCTGCTTGCGGATGCGCTGCGATTGACTCTACGACGAGGAGCCGGGCCATTTCGTTCAGCGGCCCAGCTCACTTTCGAGCCACGAATATACCAACTCGTTCCTTTGCTTATGGCACTTCGGCTTCAGGTGCCTCGTCTGCTTATCGCTGACGATGTGGGGATTGGAAAAACTATCGAGGCCGGATTAATTCTGCGCGAGATGATGGATCGTGGTGAGGTCGATGCTTTCTCTGTGCTTTGCCCCCCACATCTCGTCGAGCAGTGGGTGACAGAGCTCAAGATGCGCTTTGGTATTGAGGCTGTCGCCGTCTCCTCAGGAACCGCAGCGAGGCTAGAGCGTGGCTTGCCCCTCGCCCAGACACTATTCCATGCTTACCCATACACAGTGGTTAGCCTCGATTACATCAAAGCTGAAAAACGACGGGAGGGATTTGCCCGCGCCTGTCCAGATTTTGTGATTGTTGATGAAGCACATGCTTGCGTTGGCACACATAAGGGAAAACAACAGCGGTTTGATCTCCTCGCTGGATTGGCGCGAGATTCCAATAGACGGATCATCATGTTGACGGCTACCCCGCACTCTGGAGATGAAGAGGCGTTCGCTCGACTTTTATCTCTTGTCGATCCATCGTTTATGTCAGTAAATTTTGAAGATATAAAATACCGAGAACGTCTCGCGCGGCATTTCGTGCAGCGGCGTCGAATAGATCTTATTGCAGGTGATTGGGGAGAGGATCGCGCCTTTCCCAAACATGATGCTGCTGAATTTTCCTATCGGCTATCGCAGGATCATCTTGATTTCCAAGAAGCCATTTTAGATTACTGTTTTGGAATTGTTTCTAGGGTCGGCGACGGGCAACGCGAACGACGGCTTGCTTTCTGGGGAACCTTAGCCCTCATGCGGTGCGTCGGATCATCCCCGGCAGCTGCTTTAAGTGCTCTTAGAAACCGAGCCTCCAATGAAAGTGATCGCCTTGAGCCTCAGATCTACGACGAAGATGGGGACGATGAAGACGCCGTAGATATTGAGCCAAGTTCAAATTTTGCTGTCGATCCGGCACTGCTCAAACTGACTCAGCGCGCCGAAGAACTCGTTAAAAAGCCGGATCCAAAATTATTGGCTTTGATTGATGCGCTAACGCCTCTTCTCAAGGAAAGCGCTAATCCAGTTGTGTTTTGCCGTTATTTGGCAACAGCAGAACATGTTCGTGATGGCCTTCGTAAAGCATTTCCAAAA
>CAIQVS010000096.1 GCA_903875345.1 uncultured Pseudomonadota bacterium
ATAATATCTTGTTTGATGTACATAATACCGCAAGGAACGTCAACGAAATTCTCCGCCTGTGCGACGACGATATTTTTGTGCCGATCGAGAATTATCCCCGCATCAAGATGAAGAACCATGTTAAGCGGGAGGCCTTCGAGGCCAGCGACGTTCTCAATGAAACGGCCACGGAAGATTATTTGTACAACGCCTCCGTTGTGATCTGCCGTAAAACAGAGAAGACCATAAAGTTTATGCAGGATTGGCTTACGCTCTGCATGGATTCAAAACTCCTGTCACCCCTTACAACCGGCATTCAGCATGCCGAACTGCGTCACAATACGCAGGAACAGGCTATTTTAAATGGTCTACTGGCGCGTCGAAAAGCGGATCGCAACCGTGAGCCATCCTGCCTTGGACTTTCGATACATCAACGCGCTCTGTCCCTCAAGAGCATGACGAAAGTTCCGCGTGTCGCTGTTCTTTACTGCGGCCAGTTGAGAAATTACAACAACGCCGATTTGCTTTATTATAATTTTGTGAACCTTTTTAACCGGTTGAACTGTGATGTGTTCTCTTTCTGCTGGAAAAAGCGCGGCTACTCCCTTCATCACGGAGCGGGAGTTCCAACGGACTATACGGAGGTAGAAGAAGCCTCGGCACAAAATCTGGATAAATTGTTTTCGCGGGCGGGTTGTCACTTACGCGCAGCCGAATTTGAAGATTTTGAGGCTTGGCTGCTTCAGCAGCCGCAAAGGCACCGTGAATTCTATTATGAAGGGATGGCAGCCGGAGGAAAACGCGTTTTTGCCACGTCCTTTCCGCAACTCTACTCCATAGAAAAGGCAAATCTTCTGCGCAAAAGATACGAAGCAGAACATGGCTTCGAGTACGATATCGTCATACGATTCCGCCCTGACATGTGTCTTGTCGAACCTATACCAGATGATACGATCCTTAGTCTCTTAAGAACCCAGAATCCCGAAGGCTGCGTGTATCATTTAAACCCGCCGAAGATTAGCTATCCGAACCGTATCTATGACATATTTTTCTTCGGTCTCCCCAAAGAGATGGATGCCGTCTGTTCCGCTTGGAGTCACATCGACCAGCTTCTTGACGATCCGTTCGACAACGGACTTCCCAAGGTTGACGCATGCCGCCTCCTCTATGCACAGGCTCTGCGCAACAATGTACCGGTTGTCGACATATCGCGTTGCATTGGCGACATATATCGCGACGAGTCGATGGACGAATATTTCCACAAAATCTTGTGCAAGTTCAACTGATTACTGCATCAACGCACATAGCATGCGCAGGGAAGACATCTATGGCTGTTCAGTCAATCAGATGTGGAGCCTCAATATTGTGTCGGACGCGCTAGGGACTTCCCAAGCAAGGGCTTCTTGATCTGACAGGCAGGGAGCAAGTAAAAGGTGAGGTGTTCAAGCTAACGATGCAGTTTGAAAGCCAGAAGAAAGCTCCTGCAAAAACTGGCTCATCGCGGAAAAAGGTGGAAATTTTACCACCCGTCAATATTTCTTGACCTATAGGAAGCATGTGTGATTCAAGGATTCTCCGGTGAATTTGGAGGGTTCTATGGGTAAGACGCAGGGGCTGATTAGGGGGATTGAAGAAGATTTTCAGGAACGGCATCCGCTGTATCACAAGTCACGGCGCGAGGGACTGGCGACGCTGGCCGGGGTAATGCTGGATGTGCGGAGCGCCAATCTTATGGAGTTATCAGCGGCTTTGCCGCGCGAGATTGGCACGACGCATGATCGTTACCAGTATATGGAACGGCAGTTAAAGAACGACAAAACGGACGTTGATGCCACGATCAAGCCTTATGCGCTGGAGGTGATTGAGCGTTTATCCGCGCGCGGCGAGACGATCGTTTTGCAAATGGATCAAAGCCACATCAATGATGTGAACGAAGTTCTGATGTTGTCTGCGCGTCTGCGCAAACGAGCTTTGCCTGTAGCGTGGCGCGTAAGATCGACACAAGGCAACATTGGCATTGGCATGCAAAAGGAGCTTCTGGATGGCGTCAAGGCATGGATGCCAGAAGGCGCGTCAATCCTGCTGGCGGCGGATCGTTTTTATGGAACGGCGGCGCTGATTGACTGGTGCCAGAAGGCAGAGTGGTCATACCGCATTCGCATGAAAGGCAACCTAACCCTCAACCACGAGGGCGGCGAACTCACGACGGGCGAGGTTGTAACGCGCTTGCCGCAAGGCGTAGTCGGCGCTGAACTTTACGGCAGCGGCGTCACCACTAATATCGGCGTCCTGCATGAAAAAGGTCATAAAGAACCGTGGATTATCGCGATGGATGC
>CAIQVS010000097.1 GCA_903875345.1 uncultured Pseudomonadota bacterium
CTTTATTATCATGTTCGTGCAATCCTTTATCCGCCATCTGGTGATCGGATGACGGCGCGCGTGATCGACGGAGTTGCGGCGGCCAAAAAGCTCCGCGCCGAAATCGCCGCTGAAGTTGCGGCGCATAAAATTACGCCCGGCCTCGCCGTCGTTCTGGTCGGCGAGGATGCCGCGAGTCAGGTCTATGTGCGCAACAAGTCCCGCGCCGCCGAAGAAGTGGGCATGAAATCATGGACCTATCGCTTGCCGCCAGAGACAACGCAAGAACAACTGCTTGATAAGGTCGCGGAACTGAACGGCAATCCGGGTGTGAATGGCATTCTCGTGCAGCTGCCGCTGCCGAAACAGATTGATGCGCAAGCGATTATCGCCGCGATCAGCCCGACCAAGGATGTCGACGGGTTCCATCCCGTTAACGCCGGACGCTTGAGCCTTGGCCTGCCGAGCCTCGTCCCCTGCACGCCGCAAGGCTGCATGATCCTGCTGCGTGAAACGCTCGGAGATCTGTCGGGACGCAAAGCTCTGGTGCTGGGGCGTTCGAACATCGTCGGCAAGCCGGTCGCGCATTTATTGTTACAAGCGAATTGCACCGTTACTATCGCTCATTCGCGCACCCAAAATCTGGCTGAGGAATGCCGTAACGCGGATATTCTTATCGCCGCCATCGGCAAACCGGAATTCGTACGCGGTGACTGGATCAAGCCGGGCGCGACGGTGATCGATGTCGGCATCAATCGTATTGATGACCCCGCCAATCCGGGCAAAACCCGTCTCGTCGGCGACGTGGCCTTCGCCGAAGCTTCGCAACACGCGGGCGCGATTACCCCCGTCCCCGGTGGCGTTGGCCCAATGACGATCGCGTGTTTGCTGAAGAATACCTTGCAAGCGGCGTTGGCCAGTTAAATCATCGTCTCGGTCGAGAACAAACGCTGATGCTCCTGCGCCGCAAAGCGGTCGGTCATACCTGCAATGTAATCGGCGATCAGGCGCGCTTTGGCGGTTGCGCTCGTTTCACGGCTCAGTTCCTCCGCCCATGCGTTGGGCAGCGTCTGCGGTTCGGACATGAAAGTGTCGAACAGCTCTTTCACGATCTGCCGCGCCTTGGCGCAGACGCGGTTGACCTTGCTGTGACGGTACATATTTTCGCGCAAGTACTGCCGTATTACTTCGATTTGCTTGGCCGTATCCGGACTGAAGCCGACGACGGATTGTTGGGCGTGGCGAATATCGGCAACCGAACGCGGATTGAGGACACGCAACCGTTGCCGCGTCGAATCCAGCAAATCGGTAACCATCAAACCGATGACCTCGCGCACCGTTTCATGCATCAGGCGTTCGGAATCCGCCTCAGGATAACGCGCCTTGATCGTTGCGAAAGACGGGCCAAACAGCGGTAGTTCACTTATATCCTCAAGCCGTAGCAAGCCGGAGCGATAGCCGTCGTCGATGTCATGCGAGTTGTAGGCGGCATCGTCGGCAATCGCGGCAACCTGTGCCTCGGCTCCGGCGAACGTGTGGATTTCCAGATCCCATGTCGTACAAAACGCGCTCAGGGTCGGCATCGCGTTAATGTCCGAGATTGGTCCGTTATGCTTGACGACTCCCTCCAGTGTTTCCCATGTCAGATTTAGCCCGTCGAAGCGGGCGTAGCTTTTCTCAAGCCGCGTTAGGATGCGGAAAGTCTGTTCGTTATGGTTGAATCCGCCATAGGGCTGCATGGCTTCGGCCAGAGCCTCCTCGCCCGCATGGCCGAAACAGGTGTGGCCGAGATCATGCGCCAGCGCGATAGTCTCCGCCAGATCGTCATCCAGACCTAGTGCCCGGCTGACGGAACGCGCGATTTGTGCCACTTCCAGCGAATGGGTCAGGCGTGTGCGGTAATAATCGCCTTCGTTTTCAATGAATACCTGCGTTTTGTTGCGCAATTTGCGGAACGCGCCGGAATGGATGATGCGGTCGCGGTCGCGTTGATACTCGGTGCGTGTCGGGCTCGGCGGTTCCGGCACCAGCCGCCCGCGCGAAGCTTCTGGTTTTGTTGCATAAACGGCAACCGACGAAGGGCGGACTTGCAAAGGGTCATTCATCTGCCCACATTAGCCTTAGCGTTTCATTTTTTCCAGCGTGGTGTGAGCTTATGCAAAGTGCAATCGACGTAAGCCTGTCCGAAGCGGCGGCGCGGCACATCAACAAGATTGTCGCTGCAAGTAAGGACGGCGCACAAATGGTACGGTTGGAAGTGCTGGGCGGAGGCTGTTCCGGGTACCAATATCGGTTTGGCTTCAACGCGGTGTTTAATGTCGATGAAGATGTCATCATCGAACGTGATGGCGCGAAACTGGTCGTCGATAAAACGTCACTACCCCTGCTGCAAGGCAGCGAGATCGATTACGGCGAAAGCCTGATGGAAGCCGGATTTCAGGTGCGCAATCCGAACGCAACGTCGTCGTGCGGGTGCGGATCGTCGTTCGCGATTTAAGTGTTTTCCGTCTTCGCATTCCGGCGAATGGCATGAAACAGGTTGTAATTGACCTGTACGCGGGTTTCCTCGCGGATCAGAACGTCCTCGAAGAAAGCGTCGAAAATAATTTCCTCCGCGACATAGGAATGATGCGCGTAGATCGTCTGCGCCAGTGTTTCATCCATCCCGATAAGGCCGACAATGATTTCGTCGCCTTTCTCGCATAAATCTTCGGTGGTCATCCCATGCAGAGGACTCGATTCATCGATCTGATGCATCAACGTCCATGTCAGCGTCAACAACGGTGTATGATCGCGCACCAATTTCAGATCGTGAATTTGGCGCATCGGATACCCCTCCTTGGTCACGATGTCGCGCATCAGGTAAAGATTGGCGCGGGAATCGACGATGCGGTTGCTGCGCTGATTAGCAAGGCGAATTTTTAAATGTGGCATGCCGTTAAAATTGCTGATTACCGCCACGTCGCTGAACAGCACCCGCGCCGTGGGACGTGAAAATTTCGCGAACACAAGTCCGGTGACAAAGGCGAAAAAGGCGAAGCCCCAGAAAGCTTCAATCGTCACCAGTAAATTAGTCGGAATATCCAGCGGCACCATCTTGCCGTAGCCGATGGTCGCCATCGTCTGAACGCTGAAGAAAAACATATCCGTGAAATTATGGGCATTTTCGACGCCGTTTCCATCGACGTAATAAATCATGGCAAAGAACAAATTCGACAGCAGATAAAAGACCGCGATAAAGGCGATCAACCACCACCACGACAGCGACAAAAGATTGACATAGAGGTCGCGAAACAGGATTTGTTTGCGCCCGATACGGACAATCTCGTACTTCTCGCCCTTGCGCGGAACAAGGCGCGGACGGTGACGGCGGGGTTTGGAATCGGGCTTGCGTTTCATGCGGAAGAAAATCCGGTTCAGGGCGGCGGAGAGTCTTTATAGACCAGCTCGCGTACCGGAACAAATTTAAACCCGCGTTTTTCCGCATCCGGCAGCCATTGCTCAAGACGTTCGAGAGTCAACGCATGCGGATGTCCGATCGCCACGGCGTAGCCTTTCCGTAGCGCGACTTTTTCCGTCGATGCCAGTTGCTTGTCGATGCTGTCAGCTTTGATGTCGTCGTCGAGAAAAACATCGCGGCCAATTGTTGGTAAGCTGTGTTGCCGCGCAAGAGCATAGCCAACCGACTTGGCGTTGGTGCGGGAGTCGAGAAAGAACAAATGCCGCTGCTGCAATTCGTCGAGGACGATCTCCATGCCTGCAGGATCGGCGGTGAATTTGCTTCCCATATGATTGTTGACGCCGTCAAAACCGATAAAACTGCCTAACGCTTTTTGGAAACGTTGCCGTATTTCATCGGGCTGCAACCCGACCAGCAAGGCTCCCGGTCCCGGATCGTCGCGACCCAATGGCTCCATTGGCATGTGCAGCATCAATTCATGCCCTTGATCGCTCGCGGCCTGCGTCTGGTCATGCAATCCCGGAGCGTAGGGCATATAAGACAGCGTCACAGCGGCGGGCAGCATTGCCGCGCGTTTCGAATTTTTCAGATCCAATCCCATATCGTCAATGATGATCGCAATAACCGGGTGGCCTTGCGGTACGGGAGACGGAACCTCCGGCGCAGGGATAATGGGCGTCGTGGTAATGGCCTCCGGCTGCGCTCTTTCATCGCCAACGGCGGCGGATTCGGGCGATGATCCGGGCGGAACGGGCTGAAGCGCCGGTGGCGGCATAATCGGCGTTGTAGCTTCCGGCGGAGCCGTCAAAACGGGAACTTCGACCGGAGCGGGACGGTGCGGAGCCGGTTGAGGCGGCGACAAAGTTAGATAGATTCCACCCAGTGCCACAACAGCTCCCAGAACCAGCGCGAAGCTCGCGATCAAACCGGGTTTTTTATATCTCATTGAAAACCGCACATTTCCGGAGTCAGAATGATCGGCTCCGCGCCCCACGCCCCTGACACGATAAAATCAATTTCAATGCCCAGCCCGTATTTCATCAAGGTTCGGTAATCCTCGCGCTGGCAGCCGTTTTTGATCGTCTCGCTCCTGACTTGGTCGACGCTTTGTAGAAAACTTTCAGAATCAGGCGCCTTGATAGACATGACATAAACCAGTCGACCGGAGTCCGACTGTATATTTTCCAGCTGAACGTCCTGATTAACCTTAACGGGAAGTGTCAGGCGCGAACGCATGGCCAGAGCTGTTATCCAAGCCGTGGAATATGTGACTGATTTCTGCACCGCAGCTTGCGGCAGAGGCGTATGAAAATAAGCCCATATCCCTGACGTATCGGCCACCATGACCAGAATTAAGAAGCTGAAAGCCGTTACCGAGCGGCGCCCGGACAGGACATGTGGAAAATTGGCCGCACCAGCCCCAAGCGCAAGGCCGTAAAGCCCCAGCAGAAACATCAGCAGCAGCGCGATCATGGTAACGGCAATCATGGGGATTGTCCTCGTTTTTCGATTGAACAACCTACGGCGAATGCCCGATAATACGCAACATACTGCTTATGATCTACAATGAGTATCCGTAATCAGTGAAGAATTCACTGCCGAGACTGCTCCGTAGATATAGACAGGTAAGAAGTTCTAGAATGTACATCATACTGTGGTCTGGGCGGCGTGAAACAATTCGTAACGGCTAACCACCTCTATTACTTGGCGACAGACTGGGATCGCCCGAAGGCCTCCTACCAGCAACCACAGTTCCGCCTGGCATACCATGAACGATAGTTCCGGGAGGCAAACTTGTTTTGCCAGCTATAATCGATTTCCTAGCAGTGTCATAGACATCCCCTGTCCCCTCCGCCACAAAATTTTTGTTGGGTTTGGGCTTGGGGTGACCAACATTGGCCATCCGCGAGCGAGTGTCTCCTCGCCACTGCCGTTCTCTACGCGGTTCCGCAGGTGCTATGACTACCGTACCACTGGGAGTAGACCTGCTGCGGTGGCCAATTTCATCATCACGGCTATGATCCTGAAGCTTAATAACAGGTGGTGGTAGAGGTTGTGGCTCCGGATCCGCTGCAACGGTTTGTGCGTGGGGAGGGGCGGAAGCGGGCTTAACCGTCGCATCGTCCGCTGTAACTTGCGGGGCGACCATGACCCCGGCACCCGTAGCAGCGACAAGTGCTGCGGGAGAGCCGGTTGTGGCAGGTACGGCTGTCAGCCGTGGAATCAGTGGTTCGGAAACGTTCAGTTGAGTCAGCATTGGTCGCGCGGGAGTTGTAGCTACGACGGTAGGCGGTGGTTCGACCGTCACAGACTGATTAGGTACAGGTTTGCCGGACCCGAGCCGTGCTTCTCGTAGTTGCCCCGCTCTCCGCATAAGCTCTCTCCATGCTGGTGTCGGTAAGAGGCGACCAGAAGCCACAGCTTTAGAAATCGTGGCAAATTCAGATTCCGTAGCAGCTGCGCGTGTGGCAGCAGTTAACGCTACCTCAGCCGACGCCATTTCCATTTCCACGGCAACAACCTCCGGTGCCGCTATCATCACTGCCGCCGTCCCTGCCAAAGCGAAAATACCTGAATATTTCCCAGCATCAGAAGCAAATGGATGTTCGGCGGTTTCTCGCACCCTCATATCGCCATAAATGGCAAGCAGCTCTTCACGCGAGTAAGGTTGGCCGGTAACAGGATTGGTGCGCGTCTGTCCCGGCGCCCATGTTTCCACCCACGAACGAGCCTTGTCGTACTGTCCAATGAAAAAGCCATTGTTGAACGATGCGCCAAAAGCGTCGCTGGCTTTGCTCTGCATGTAGAAGTAATCGACCTCTTTGTCTCCGACCCTCACCGTGGAGTGGTGCAATCTTTCCGAGACTTCATCAGCGGCAAACGGATTGCTGCCCATGCCGAAGATATCCTGTTCCCGAAGGGCAATGTTACGACCTATGTCGAGTTGCAGGTCGAAGACGCGCTGGCGATTGAAAAAGCTGTCCGGATTTTGAAATCTGTCGCCCGTAATCTGAAAATTTTTATCCGACAGATCATGGTTACATACCGCAGATTTCTTCTTCTTTCCGCTTTAACAGCAATCATCTGCGTGCCGTCAACAGCGCCTTTTGCTGCAAGCACCCTCGTTTCCGCCAACATGACTTTTATGGCACCGCTGTCCTTATCAAAGAACAGCGACATCCAATTCGGCTATCTCAAGGCCTTGCAAGCAGGCACTTACGTCATCGATACATCCGGAAGTGTCACGGCTTCAAATGGGGGACAGGTTATTGGAGGTACCCAGACAAGCGGACAAATCACAATAATGGGGTCCGGTACGCAGACCATTTCAATCAAGGCAAGCACATACACATCAAGCCCCGGCGTCACAATATCAAATGCAACCTGCAACTATAATGGTACATTAATATCGAATTGCGACGCAGGCGGAACAGGTTTACCGGCACCGCCCCTAGCTGGAGCGATACTTAAACTCGGCGTCAAAGCCAACGTCGACGGCACACAAACGCCCGGAACGACCTCATCCAGCAGCTTCATCATCACAATAATCTATAGCTGATGCCCGCTCATATGCTGAAAATTATACACCATATGCTGAAAATTATACACTCGCTTGGCGTGTAATGCGGTCCTCATTTTTTCGACGTGAGATTAGTCATAAGATGCGAGTTGAGCAGATTGAGCAATATTACTGCTACATGTCATGCGCATCACATTTACTCAACCATTCCGCAAAATTTCTATTTAACCTTTTTTTAATTCAAAATATGTAAGGGTATCCGCGACATACGCTCGTATGCTCTTCAGTTCCTCAATCTCGACAGGAGAACCCTATGAAAATTAACACAAAGTACCTAGCCGTTGGTCTTTTGGCTTCATGCCTTGTGAGCGGGCAAGCGTTTGCTGCGACGCAAACCGTAACCGCCAATGCCGCCTTTGATTCGGCGCTGAACGTAACGCCAGTTAATGCAATTAACTTTGGTTATTTGTTGGCTGGCACTGCAGCGACATACACAATCTCTCCTGCTGGCGCGACAAGCACAACGGGTGGCACATATCTTGGCGGGACACCGCAAGCCGGCTCCTATACGGTCACTGGATCGGGCAACCAGACAATCAGCATCAGCGCTGGAACCTACACAGCAGATCGCACAGTTCAAATCTCAGCGGCAACATGTAACTACGCAGGTTCGCCGGTTGCCAGCTGCAGTGGCACAGGCCTGGCGGCTCCTACAGCAGGTGGCAAGCCTCTGTTGGTTGGCGTGACAATTGCTCCTACTGGGGCAGAAGCCGATGGCTCGACATACGCCCCGAGCTTCGTTCTGACGATCACTTATACGTAATCTGAAACAAGAAAACCTATCATGAAGAAGAGGGCGAGATTCAGGTCTCGCCCTTTTTTCTTTCCAGCAACTCCAAGATTTTTTTGTCAAAAGCCATTTTTTGGGGCAAAGTTCTGGCGTTAGAGGCAAGCAGCCCCTAGATCCCGAAAATCATGAAAAAAATCATAAACTTACAGCGATCATCGCGCTTTTGTTTTGCCTCTGGCATGGCCAGTCATTTGCGAAGAATGTTTCGATTAGCACGGCGCAAAACTTGGCTTTTCCCACGATAGCTTTGCCTACGTCAGGAGCCGTTAGTCTGTCGGTTAGCCCGCTGAATTCATCGACATCAGGCACAGGATCGGTCATTTACGGCACAGCGTCACGGGGACAGTATAACCTCTCCATTACAGGAAGCGGATCGGCCATATCGATCTCAATCGACATAACTGGGATCAGCACCAACAACGCAAACTTGACATTGGGAAATTTTGTCGGCTTGTATAAATCGACATCAATTAGCAGCTTTCTGAGCTGGCCCCCGAAAACTGGACAGGTAGCTAAGAGAGAGTCGCGCCCCTAAAATGGCGGAAAGCCAAGGGGATAGAGATGACAAACATCCGAAAGAAACACAGCGCAGAGTTTAAGGCGAAAGTGGCTATGGCGGC
>CAIQVS010000098.1 GCA_903875345.1 uncultured Pseudomonadota bacterium
ATCCCCTTGGCTTTCCGCCATTTTAGGGGCGCGACTCTCTCTTAGCTACCTGTCCAGTTTTCGGGGGCCAGCTCAGACGGTTGCGCCAGAGCCAACTCATATTGGTCAAAAATCTCAAAGACGCGATTAAGAGTTGACCATGACGTCATAATGTCATCGTCGCAGAAGCAAACGGCACGATATTGGTCAAGCCAAGTCATGTCCTGAAATAGGCGAAAGCAGGCACAGTATTTGAATCCGCCTTGGCGTATGATAACTTCAGCGTCAGGGCATCCCGGTTCGTTTTTGCCATAATGGCTAATCAACAGATCCCAGTTCCTGTCCTGACTGATCAGATCCTTGGGCCATCTCTTATGGATTGATTGCTCGCCGGTCCGCACGATGACCAGATAAGGGCGTTTCGCGCTGCTTATCATACGCAAGGGCGACCAGCTTGTATCAATTGTTCGCATCGTGGCCATAGCAGAAATTTCTGAGGTTTATGCCTACCATAGAACAGAAGATGTTTGTAGTGTAAGGTTATGACGGATCACGCACCACAACAAAACATTATTATCGCAATCGTTGCGCAAAATGAAAACAGCGCTTTACGGGTTTCGTCCGAAGGGTTGGGACGCGATTGGGCTAGTCGTGGTTATCGTCACCGTATCATTGATATGTTTACGGCCTCTGGAGCGCATGAGCTAGTTGCGTTGTTGGCTTCGGGCGAGGTTGCATTCGCCTATGGCTTTGCGGGCGTGGGTAGCCAGTTCAGTTTGCAGAATGGAGTGAATTTGTGGACAGCGTCGCGGACGCCTTATATCGCCTTGTGGTTTGATCACCCGGCTTACAATTACCGTCAGCATATCGTTGATAGCCCGTATGTCGTTCATGCCTATCATGTGCGTGACCATATGGATGTACGGCAGGCTTACCTTCCCGCCAGCACCAGCTCGTCTATTTTGTTGCATATTTTGTGTTCGACAATTCCGCCTCAGTACAATCGACCGTTCAGGGAGCGTGAAAAGAGAATATTTTTTGTCAAAACAGGCAAACAGCCAGAGCTGATCATCAAGGATTGGGAGCGGCATCCTCCGAAGGTACAGGCCATTTTAAGGGAGCTCGCTCTATGCGGCCAGAAAGACAGGAATATTGATCTGATCGGAACAGCTATTCCTATGTTGCGGAACGCTGGAGCATCTCCGGATAAGCTGGATGTTCTGATGGGTATTGTTGCGGAAGTCGATAATTATATTCGCGCATGGCGCAGCGATCGTCTGGCGCGCGCCCTGTTGCCCCATCCGGCATTGATTGTCGGGCGCGGGTGGGATTATCTGAAATCTTATCCACATCAAGCCGAATTTTCTCCGGCAATACCGGCGCATGAATATATTGCGCGCATTCAAAATTATCGTATTAATGCAAACTCAAATCCTCTTTGGCGCGACGGCATCCATGAACGCGTGCTGATGGGATTTTATTTTGGTAGTATCGTCGTGACGGATAGGACGGAAAAATCCGATGAAATCTTTCATGGCCTAGACAATTATCTGTCCTTCGATTGGCAAGATGATCTGCAGGATGTGCTGGCGACTGCACTGAGTCTTGCCGACCATGACGATGCCGACTTTCTGCCTGCAACAGAGAGCGTTGTGAAAAAACGTTTCTCGTCTAAGGTGCCGAACTATTTTCAAGAAATTGAATGTATCGTGGCTGCGGTGAGAAAGCAGAAGTCATAAGAAGTAGTTGGGGTGGCTAAAGGCTGTTTGCCTAAAAAACAGGCAACTGCTAGGGTGCGGGAATGTTGGATTATGCTTCTGAACTGCCCCTCGCGCCGGTGGCTTTGCCGCGCCTGAAGCCGATCCAAATCGGGGCGGTGAAGCTCGACGAGCCGGTTATTCTCGCGCCGATGTCGGGCGTGACGGACAGGCCGTTCCGACGGCTGGTCAAGCGCCATGGCGCTGGCCTCGTTGTCTCCGAGATGATCGCCAGCCAAGCCATGATCCGCGAATGCCGCAAGACTTTGCAGATGGCGGAACGCTCGGATGAAGAAAACCCTATGGCGGTGCAGATCGCGGGTTGCGAGCCGGAGGTTATGGGCGAGGCGGCGCGGCTCAACGAGGATCGCGGCGCGCCTATCATCGACATTAATTTCGGCTGTCCGGTCAAAAAGGTCGTCAACGGCCACGCCGGATCGGCCTTGATGCGCGACGAACTGCACGCCGCGAAAATTCTGGAGGCCACCGTCAAGGCGGTCAAAATTCCGGTGACGCTGAAGATGCGCATGGGCTGGAATCACGACAATCGGAACGCGCCGCGCCTCGCCAAAATCGCCGAGGAGTGCGGCATTCAAATGATCACGGTGCATGGCCGCACGCGCTGCCAGATGTATGAAGGGCAGGCGGATTGGGCGTTTATCCGCAGCGTCAAAAACGCCGTGACGATTCCCGTGATCGTCAACGGCGACATCAACGCTTGCGAAGACGCGGCGCGGGCGTTGGAGCTGTCCGGCGCTGACGGGGTGATGATCGGGCGCGGCGCGTATGGCCGTCCGTGGTTTCTGCGTCAGGTGATCGACTATCTGCGCACGGGAATTGTTTCTCCGGTGCCGTCGCTGCGGCATCAGCTGGAGACGCTGATCGAACATCTGGAGGCGATGCTGGAGCAGTACGGCGTTCACGCCGGGTTGCGTATCGCCCGCAAGCATATCGGTTGGTACAGCAAAGGCTTGCCGCAATCCTCGGAATTCCGCGACGCGATCAATCACGTTGACGAAGTCGCCAAAGTTCGGGCTTTGATCGAAGGATTTTTTCATCCCTTGCTGGAGAAGGCGGGATGATGAACGCCGGAACGCAAGAAATTTGGTTACGGCGGGAGCGGTATGTCTCCCCTCCCCTTGCGGGAGGGGTTGGGGGAGGGGGAGAGAGGGTTGGTGATTTGTTTCAGAATCTGAAGCGCGGTTCCCGGTCGTTCGCCCCCCTCCCTAACCCTCCCCGCGAGGGGGAGGGAATTCCTCCGCTCGCCCTTCCAGATAGCCTTTTAAATACGGCCAATTTTGCTTTTGGGGGCGCGGCATGACCGCACGTGGGCAGCAAGCCTCCGGCCTGTCGGCCAGCGTCGAGCGCCACTTGCGCGATTATTTCGCCGCGCATGAGGGCGGGCTTCCGGCCTCCGGCCTTTATGACCGCGTGCTGCATGAGATCGAGCGGCCTTTGCTTGCCGTCGCGCTGGATCAATGCAAAGGCAATCAACTTCGCGCCGCCGCGTTGCTCGGACTCAATCGCAACACGTTGCGGCGGAAAATCCGCGATCTGGGATTGACGGCGGGACGGCGGAAAAAGAGCGACGACGAGGGTGATGTTTATGCCGATGGTTGAAGCCTTGCGCCGACGTTTGCTTACATGGGCGTTGCGGGTGCGGTTGCGTCACAAGCTGATTGCCGTTCTGATCGCGTGTTCGGTCGCGTCCGGCATCATTACCTTTGCGGCGATGACGCGCTCGCCGTTCTTCACTACCGATCCGACGGTCGTGATGATCCTCACGGTTCTTGATCTGGTTTTTCTGCTGCTGCTCGGCGCGGTGATCGCGCAGCGCGTGTTTTCTATCTGGCGGCGGCGGCGGCATAATCAGGCCGGAGCGCGGCTGCAAGTGCGCATGGTCAGTGTCTTTACCTTGCTGGCCGTCGCTCCGGCGTTGCTGGTGGCGACTTGCGCCGTCGTGTTCTTCTATTTCGGCGTCGAGACGTGGTTTTCCAAGCACGTCAAAACCTCGCTGAATGAATCGCTGGAGGTCGCGCAAGCCTATGTCGAGGAACATAAACAGGTGCTGCGCGCCGATGCCCTTGCTATGGCGAACGACCTCAATCGGCAGGCGGTGCTGTTATCCAGCGATCCGGTACGTTTCGCCCAAGCCGTCTCGACGCAAGCCTATTTACGCAACCTGACCGAGGTGATCGTTTTCGACGGGTCCGGTAAAATTCTGGCGCGGTCGGGGTTAAGCTTTGCCCTGTCTCTGGAACCGATTACCGATGAAATGTTGCACCACGCCCGTCAGGGCGACGTGACCTTGATCATCAGCGATAACGACGACCGTGTGCGGGCGTTGGTGCAGCTCGATAATTTCGTCGATACTTATTTGTTCGTCGGTCGACCGGTCGAGGCCAAAGTCCTCGCCCATATGGATACGACGCAACAGGCGGTGAGCGAATATAAAAAACTGGAGTTGAAACGCTCCGGCTTGCAACTGACGATTTCGCTGATCTTCGCCGCCGTGGCGACGTTGTTGCTGTTGACGGCGGTATGGTTCGGGATGAATTTCGCGACGCGACTGGTTGGTCCCATCAGCCAGTTGATCGACGCCGCCGATCGCGTGCGCAACGGCGATTTGAACGCGCGCGTTCCCGAAGCCGGGCCGGGCGGCGACGACGAGCTGGAACGGCTGGGACGCGCCTTCAACCGCATGACGAGCCAGCTTGGCGCGCAGCGTGCCGAATTGGTCGAGGCCAACCGCCAGCTCGATTTTCGCCGTCGTTTTACCGAAGCCGTTTTATCCGGCGTCTCGGCGGGCATTGTCGGGCTTGATCCGGAATACAGGATCAATTTGATGAATGCTTCGGCGGCGGAATTTTTCGGCGTTGTCGACCCGGCTTCAATCAACGGCCATGCCGTGGCCGAGCTTGCGCCGGAGCTTCAGGCGGTCGTGCAGGCCATGCCGACGGGATCGCGTTTCTTTGAGAGCCAGATCGAGATGCGCCAGCCGGGCAAACAGGCGCGGACGCTTTTGGTGCGCGTGTCCTCGGAACTGGCCGATTCGGAAACCCGTGGTTATGTCGTGACCTTCGACGATATGTCGGAACTCGTTTCGGCGCAGCGCACCGCCGCGTGGGCCGACGTGGCGCGGCGCATCGCGCATGAAATCAAGAATCCGTTGACGCCGATTCAATTGTCGGCGGAGCGGCTGCGGCGCAAATACGCGAACGAGATCATAACCGAACCCGAAGTTTTCCAGACCTGCACCGCCACGATCATCCGCCATGTCGAGGATATCGGACGCATGGTCGATGAATTCTCGGCGTTCGCGCGCATGCCCGCGCCGGTCATCAAGGAGCATGAGCTGCGCGAGCTGTGCCGTCAGGCGGTGTTTCTTCAGGCCACGGGTCGCGGCGACATTCGTTACATTCAGGATTTGCCGCCCAGCCCCTGTTATGCCGAATGCGACAGCCGTCAGATCGCTCAGGCGTTGACCAATCTGCTTAAGAACGCGGCGGAGGCGATCGATGCGCGGCCTGTGCCGATCGAGGGGCAATTGCCGCAAGGTGAAATCCGCATTCATCTTCACAGCAAGGATGAATTTATCGAGCTGTCTGTCGAGGATAACGGCAAAGGCCTGCCGGTCGAGGATCGCAAGAGCCTGACCGAGCCCTATGTCACGACGCGCAGCAAGGGGACGGGGTTAGGCCTCGCCATCGTCAAGAAAATCATGGAGGAGCATCGCGGCGAGCTGACGCTCACGGATCGGGCAGGGGGCGGCGCGGTGGTGCGGTTGTCTTGGCCGCGTTGCGTTCTCCCACAAGCCGAAGGCGCTCATAGCGCGGTTGCGGTGTGATGAATTCGTGAACTGGCCGACGGCAATAATTACTGTCAATTCTTGAATTACTTTCGGGCGCGACGGGTGGAAAATTAAGGATGTTTGAGGGTGGATTTTATCGTAGCGTGCGCGTGACTATGATGAAGATCGCATGCGCCCCGCTCGATTCGCAGACCGTTTGTCGAATCTATAAGAATCTGATAGGACTTATACAAGTGTTTCAGGTTCCGGCGTCGAATGCGCGCGCTGCGCCTGAACATACATCAAGGAGCCATAGAATCTATGCCGCCATCGCCAGCACGTGAAATGAATTTAACTTCCGATATTCTGATCGTCGATGACGAAGCCGACATTCGTCTTTTGATGAAGGGCGTGCTGAACGACGAAGGCCTATCCGTGCGCGAAGCCGGGAATTCCGACGAAACGTTCAATGCCGTCAAGCAGCGCAAACCCAATCTGGTGATCCTCGACATCTGGCTGCAGGGCAGCAAGAAGGACGGGATGGAAATCCTCAAGGAGCTTCGCGCTGAATATTCCGATCTGCCGGTCATTATGATCAGCGGTCACGGCAACATCGAAACGGCGGTCGCGGCGATCAAGGTCGGCGCCTACGACTTCATCGAGAAACCCTTCAAGACCGACCGCCTGATCCTGCAGGTGCAGCATGCGCTGGAAGCGGCGCGGCTGAAGCGCGAGAATCAGGAATTGAAATTCCGCGCCGGAACGGACAATCAGCTGATCGGTAAATCGACGGCGGTCAATCAGGTGAAGCAGATTATCGACCGCGTCGCCGCGACGGGCAGCCGCATCTTGCTGACCGGACCTTCGGGAGTCGGCAAGGAAACAGTCGCGCGCATCGTGCATGAGAAATCGCGCCGCGCGTCGGGGCCGTTCGTGGCGCTGAGTTGCGGGGCGATTGAGCCGGAGCTTGTCGAGATTGAGCTGTTCGGCACCGAACACGCCGTCGCCGGAGGCGGGCGCAAGATCGGCGTGCTGGAGCAGGCGCACGGCGGCACGCTTTATCTCGACGAAATCGGCGACATGCCGATGGAGGCGCAGGGCAAGGTCGTGCGCGTTTTGCAGGAACAAGCCTTTACGCGCGTTGGCGGCTCGACCCGCGTCGAGGTCGATGTGCGCGTCGTCGCGGCCTGCAGCGGCGATGTTCAGGAAGAATTGCAGATGGGCAAAATCCGTCAGGATTTATACTACCGCCTCAACGTCGTTCCGGTCGTCATCCCGCCCTTGACCGAACGGCGCGAGGATATTCCTTTGCTCGCCAATCATTTTCTGGCGCGCGCCGCCGAGGCTTCGGGCACAGTTTCGCCGTCCTTGGGCGACGACGCGATGGCGGCTTTGCAGGCCTATGCGTGGCCGGGCAATGCGCGGCAGTTGCGCAACGCGATGGAGTGGGTGCTGATCATGGCGCAGGGCGCGGCGAACGAGCCGATCCGCGCCGACATGCTGCCGCCGGAGATAACGTCCTCGGCGCCAAACGTCCTGCGTTGGGAAAAGAGCGGTGAGATCATGTCGATGCCGCTGCGCGACGCGCGCGAAATGTTCGAGCGTGAATACCTGCTGGCGCAAGTCACGCGTTTCGGCGGCAACATCTCGCGCACCGCGAGCTTTGTCGGCATGGAGCGTTCGGCGCTGCATCGCAAGCTTAAATTGCTCGGCGTGCATGGATCGAATGGCGGCGAAAGTCACGCGGCTCCGGCGCCGGTGGCCGTAGGGGTTGCTGGGTGAATGCGCTTGATGCAGGCCATCGCCAGCGCGGGTGAAGGCGGCGCAGAGGCTTTTTTCGAACGCTTGACGATCGGCTTGCATAAGAAGGGCGTCGAGCAAAGGCTTGTCGTCCGCAAGGGCAGCGAACGCAACAAACGGCTTCGTGAGGCGGGGCTTGATCTGGTCGAATTGCCTTTTGGCCAGTTTCTTGATTTCAAAACACGGCCTGCTTTTCACCGAGCGATAGAAACTTATCGGCCTTCGCTTGTCTTGACGTGGATGAATCGCGCGACGGCGGTTTGCCCGCGCGGTGACTTCGTCCACGCGGCGCGCCTCGGCGGCTATTACGATCTGAAATATTACCGGCATTGCGATCATCTGATCGGCAACACGCGCGGCATCGTCGGTTATCTCCGCGCCAACGGCTGGCCGGAGTCCCACACGCATTACCTGCCGAATTTTGTCACGGTGGAAAAAGGCGCTCCGGTCGCGCGCGCCGCGCTCAACACGCCGGACCATGCGCCGCTGCTGCTCGCGCTGGGGCGGTTGCACCCGAACAAAGGCTTTGACGTGCTGATTGCGGCTTTGGCGAAACTGCCCGGCTTTCATCTGTGGCTGGCGGGGGAAGGCGGCGAACGCGCGGCGCTGGAGGCGCAAG
>CAIQVS010000099.1 GCA_903875345.1 uncultured Pseudomonadota bacterium
CCGACATATTCGTACTGGATACGGCGGGAACATGGGTCGCCAAGCATGGACGCGCCTAGATACTCGCGGCGTGGTTGTTTATCACGCTCAGCGATTAGTGCGGCGTCCACTAGATCGTTGATGCGCATGGCAACGGGAAGCGCACGCGGATCCTGCGCGGGGCGATCAGAGCCGTGATTGAAGTCGAGCATCAAAACGGCACCTCCGGACTGCCTTTGCGCATGGCATCCTGATAGGCCGTGACGATGACCTCGATCAGCGTGAGAACCTGTTCCTTGCTGTAAGCGGAAAGCGGCTTATCCATGCCAATCTCGGCCACACATTCACCGAGCGGCTTGAGGCATGAATGGATGGACGCGCGTTCGAAATCAGTCAGATCAACCATGCCGTTTCCTTTCCGGAAAAGAGCCGCGTAAAGATTGAGGCAGTTCATGCTGCAAAACTTCGAGTCCTGCAGATCGCGGTAGCCGGTTGTGCGCGGGGAAAAGCCGAAGCCACGTTCTTTGCGGAGGCAAATTGCACACCATGTCACGCCACCCCCCTTTGCCCGATGGCCTGTTCGACCAGTTGGCGAATGCGGCCTTTGTTGAAGCGGAAATTGAGAAGGCATGACGCGCGATACTTCGTCATGCTGAAGTCGAAGCGCGTTGCCTCGCCAAGAAGTGCGAGTTGCTTCTCGCTGGCGGGTTCGTTCATCCAGCGACGGGTCTTGTGGGCGCTTTCGCTCGTTTCGCGCTCATTCAGAAAATCGTCGGCCACGGCCATCATGACGGTACGCTCGCCCGTGCCGAGGATTTGCACATCGCGCTCGAACCCGCCGATGGCATGCCAGTAGCCACCGAGCCAGAAGATCGCGGCCCATGCCGAAAAGCCGGAGGCCATAAACGCTGCATCGTCGTCAAAAAGGTCGATCCAGCGGAAACTGCTTCGTTTCAGAAGATCAATTTCGGTCAGGGAGAAGTTTTCGAGCGGTAGCGGTTCGTCGCCCGCGCCAGCTTCGCCTGTCGCCGCGCTGGAGAAAAATTCGTAGCCACACAGCGCGCATTCTTGCGCAGAGAGCGGAACCGTCGCGTCGCATTCGGGGCATTCTTTCGTTGGGGCATCGCCATGAAAGGTTTTTCCGTCCAGATTGACGTCTTGCTCCAAGCTTCCGTGCATCAGCGTGGACGTGCCGAAGTCGAGAACGATGCAGTCGGTTTTGATAACGCCCGGATGCTCCTTGGGATCGATGGTACGAAGACCGCGACCGACCATCTGAATCATGGTCGAGCGATAGGAACTCGGACGCAGCAGCAAAACGCAGGAAGTCGGCGGATAGTCCCAGCCTTCCGTCAACACCGCCACGTTGACGATCACGCGTGCACTGCCTTGCTGAAACCGCGCTAAGGCAAGCCTTCGATCACTGCCGGCCATTTCACCATGGACGATGACCGCTTCGATGCCGTTGTTCTGGAACGTCTGCCTGACGTTTTCGGCATGCGCGACGGTTGAACAGAAGGCCACGGTCTTCCTGTCGCCTGCTTTCTCAAGCCAATGTCTTACAACCGCGTCCGTGATGACGGGGCGGTTCATGATCTGCTCGACCTCGTTCATGTCGAAATCAAGCGCGTTTTTCCGCACTTTCTTGAGATCGTCCTGAACGCCTACATCGACAACGAACGTGCGAGGTGGAACGAGATGGCCAGATTGAATAAGCTCAGCCAGTCGGATTTGATCGCCGACATTGTCGAAGATAGGACGTAAGGCTTTCTGGTCGCCTCGGTTGGGCGTAGCCGTCAGCCCGAAGAGTAGTAGGTTAGGATTCTTAGCTTTCGCTTCCTCAATGATCCGCAGATAACTCGTGGCGGCCGCGTGATGCGCCTCGTCGATGACAAGCAGATCAAGCTGCGGCATCCGCGACAAGTTCTCCTGCCGCGATAAGGTTGGAACCATCGCAAAGGTTGCCCGCCCGTGCCACGATTTGCTGTTTGCATCATAGATGGACGTGTTAAGGCTGGGATTGACCCGCACGAATTTTGTGACGTTTTGCGCTGTCAGCTCATCACGGTGGGCGAGGATCGCGGCCTTGCCGCCCGTTTCGCGCAGGATGTCGCCTGTGGCCGCCGACAGCATGATAGTTTTGCCAGCACCTGTCGGGGCAACGCCGAGCGTATTGCGCCGCTGCTTCAGCGCAGCGACGCAATTTTCGACAAAAATTTTCTGGCGTGGCCGCAGCAGCATCGGACACTCTCAAACAGGCGGGAAAACAAAAAGACAGGAAAAGAAAAACGGGGATTAGCGCGCCCAGGTGGGGACGTTGCCGTTCGGCGTTCCTTGCTGTTGAGGTGTTTGCTGTTGGGAGGGCTGTTGCTGAGACTGCTGTGTGGGCGCCTGTGTCGGCTGCGGCGCGTATCCCGTTTGCACACCGAACATCACGGAGGCGTATTCCTGATTTTTGCGCGTCAGAACGAACTGAAGGCGGTTCTTGTCTGAATACCCGTCTTTGCCTTTTTCTATGCCGATCTTGGCAACGAACTGCAGACCGTTGAACGCGCCCCAATCCTGTGTGACGCGCTTCTGTTTCGCGGCAGGCGTGTCGTCATCGGGATCAAGGCCGAAGGCGCTGTCCAGCATGGCGCGCAGGGATGCTTTCGTGATGCCCCATGCCTTGGACTGGCCGCGCTCGTCGACCTTGCCACCGGAGACGGTCATGTTCTGCCAGAACTTACGGCGTGCAAACGAACCTTCGAGAACCGTGAATTCGCAATTGAGATATTCGACATCGCTGGTGTTGCTGCGTGTCAGCCAGCCGCCTTGACCGGCGCTGCCGGGGCGAATGGTGATAACCACCTTGGCGATGGTGCCTGCCGGTATCAGTTCGCCAGCCTGCTGTTGTCCGGCGTCGTTAAAATCCATTCCGTTCATGTTCACTTACTCCTGTGCTGGTTGGCTGTTTGTGGCGGGGGTTTCGGCAGGCTGTGGCGTGGAAAATTCCAGTCGCTCCTGCGCTGTTTTGGTGAGCGGTTGTCTGATTTTTTCCATGAGCCGCCCCAGATGCGGCTCTTCGATCATGGCGAGGCGTCCGCTGCGGTCGCCTGCCGGAAAGCCCCATGAATTCAGTGTCTGGCAAACGAATGCGCGATAAGGTTTGCCATCGTCGGCCTTGATCTCTGCCATCGTGACGACCTGGTCGACGATGCCGGGCAGTTCGAGGCCGGTCTTGCTGCCGTCGATCTGCGGCGAATAGACGCGCCGGTTGAAATCATCCGTTTTCTCGTCGAGGATCCCGACGAACCAGACGTTTTTGCCGCGCGTGTGCTGAAGATGCGTGAGCCAGCCGATCATCTCACGGCCAAGAAGCCCATAGGCGCCGCGTGTGTCAGGCTTGCCCGTTTTCTCGCTGATGGCCTCCGGTTGCCCCGTGCACCATTGAAAGCACAGACGTGCCGCGACCGTGATGCTGTCGACGAAGATCGTTTCGTATTTTTCGAGTGCAGCCGCGTCGCCGAATTGGCTGCACACATAATCGTAGTGCGCCTGACTATAAGGTTGGTTCTCGCGGAGCGCAGGATTGGGGCCACCGATATAAGCGGCGAAATCTCGGCATTCCTGCCATGTGCGCGGGCGGATCGTGTCGCCCGCCCAGCCTTCAACGGCCAGATCGCCTGCCTCCAAGTCGATAAACAAAGTGCTGGCCGCGTCGAGCGTCCAGAGCAAGCTGGTCTTGCCGATTTTCCACCGCCCGAAAATGCAGCCTTTGATGCCACGCTTTTCGGACAGTCTTTGATCGGCGGTGATGATCTGAAAAGTCATGTCACGCCCTGTTCTTTGGTTGGAGGGTATAGGTCTCGCGTCCCGGCACGACGGCGCGTGCGGGGGCGAAGATCTTCTGAACGTCGGGAGAGGCTGCTGCGTATTTGCGCTCGTCCACCTTGAACTCGGCCTTCGCATAGTGTTTGGCCGTTTCGGCTGGCAGGGAATCCAGCGCCACGATCAGCTTGGCTTGATCCCATTTGACAGTCTTGCCGACTTCAGCGGCGACATCGAAGCCCGCATCCTCCAGATGAACGACGCCGGTGTCCTTGCCAGCGGCGATGCGCGTCCGATGCGCGGCCTCGCCGTACTTGCGGCTCAATGCACAGGCGAGCTTGTCTTTGCGCAGCTTGAGAAGCGTCGTGTCCCTTTCGAGTAAATCGATCAGGTCGGCTAGTTCTTGCGCCTGCAAAGCGGCGATAGAGGCGATGTCCATTTCATCGAGCGCAGCGGGATGATAATTGCGGAGGATCATTGAACGCCCCCGAAATTCTGTCCGTAAAAAGCGATGAGCGCAGCTTCGGCTAAACCATCGTCACAGCGGCGTGACCAGAAATGAGCAA
>CAIQVS010000100.1 GCA_903875345.1 uncultured Pseudomonadota bacterium
ATTCCGTAGGTGCACCGGGACCCGCTGTCTCTGACAAACCCTACCCCTTTGCGATGAGGTAGTACGATATTCCTACCACACCATGTCGCGTCTTGCAAGAGGAATTATTGACTATTTTTTAACCCGAGCTATGGGTTTATCCGCGCCTTTGAAAAAAGAGTCATTCCGGCGAAAGCCGGTATCCAGCGCCCCCACTTTCTTAAGGGGGCGCTGGATGCGAAGCATCAAAACGCCGCAAGAAAGCGCTTACCGCGTTTTGCCGCTTCGCGGCAAAGGACGCAGATAAAAGCGCGTCCTTGGATTCCGGCTTGCGCCGGAATGACACGTGTTTTTTATGATTCCCGTTACACTCAAACCCGTAGCTCGGGTTATTTAAGCCAGAGCAAAAAGCTCCAATCCCCGCCCCCCCCGAATTCAGCGCAAATCGGCGGGCAACACCGAAATTTTTGCTGCTTGCGCCGCGATTGGTCGATGACCATGTTCCACACCCTGAATTGTTGGATCGGTCAGGAATAGCGCTACATCTCCCGGTAGCCAAAGCCCCGTAACCAAGAGAGTTACGGGATCCCGGTTTAGATAAGCGCTGTATCCGGTTCCTATAATGCCAATGCTGTCGATAACGGCCCCGAGCGCAACAGGATATTTCAGAACATGTGCACACGTCCGCCGTAGAATGTGACTCGACAGCGTTGTCCTCTGCGCGTATCGAGCGATTTCTTTATGTAAGAGCATGGACGTAGCCGTCATTCCGAACCCCATCAAAGGCGAGACGGCGCGCCACCAGTCAAGAACATGTCCCGAATTCGTATCTATGCCTTTCGCGCTCAGACAAGCTGAGGCAAGAATGCCGGTCACACCGGCGCAGCGAAAAGAAGCTGTGGGATAGCGTCCTGTAAATCCAAGACAAATTGACTGAACGATAAACAATGCCCCCGAAGCCGTGTCCATATCCATATGCAGCCCGGCTTTTGCGGCCAACAATGTATTTCCAGTGGTAAAACACCCAAACACAATTTTTGGCGCATGCCTTACCAAAAAGAGCGATGCCGTTCTGAAGGCGGCTTTAATTGAGTCGGCGGCGTCCGAGACTTTCATCAATTCGTCGCTCCCCTACTCCGCCTTGTTCTCCGGCGCGACGATGGGGAGGTAGCACATGATACGCGTGCCTTGATCGACGACGCTCTCCAGCTCGATATGGCCGCCGTGCAGCTCGACGAAACTTTTGACGAGACTGAGGCCGAGACCGGAGCCGGATTGACGGATTTGCGGATTGGCGCGTTCGAATTTTCCGAACACCCGCTCGCGGTCGGCGTCGGGAATCCCGATACCCGTATCGATAACGCTGATCTTGATCCACGGCTCGACCCGCCGCGCCTCCAGCGTAATGCGCCCGCCGGACGGGGTGAATTTGATCGCGTTGCTGACGAGATTGAACAGAACCTGTTTCAGGCGCGGCTCATCGACGTCAAACGTTCCGATAGCCGTTGGGCAGTCGATGACGATTTCCAGCGCTTGCTGCCGCGCCCATTCCGCCGACATCTGCTTGGCCGCGTTGAGAAGATCGGCGACATTGACCGACGCGCGGTTGAGCGCCATCCGTCCGGCCTCGATCGTCGCCAGATCCAGCACGTCGTTGATCAGCAGGAGCAGCCGCTTGCTGGCGTCCATAATCGTGCGCGTGTATTCGAACTGGCGGTCGTTCAAAGTGCCGAAATACTGGTTGGTCAGGATTTCTGAAAAACCCATGATCGTGTTGAGCGGCGTGCGCAGCTGGTACGACACGTTGGCGACGAACTCCGATTTCAGCCGATCCGCCGTCGCCAAAGCCGCGTTGCTGGCGCGAAGCGCCTGTTCGACCTTAATCGAATCCGAGATATCGAGATAGCTGTTCAGCACCGCGCCATCGGGCAACGGGACCGTGCTGTATTCGATCACGGATTGGTCGGCGCGTTCGATGCGACCCTTGCGCGGATTGCGGTCGAGAGTGTAGCCGACCGTCTCCTCCTTAAAGCTGCTCCAGTTCGCGCCGTAATCGAACAACGGCTTCATGTGCTCCAGCAAATCGGCGATATGCGGATTGGAGCCGAGGAAATCCGTCGGCAATTTCCAGATAGCGACAAACGCCGGATTGAACAGCCGCAGCTTGCCGTCCGGACCAAACACGGCGATGCCCTCGGCGAGGTTGTCGAGCGTCTCCCGCTGCACGGCGATAAGCGTGTTGTAAGAGGATTCCAGCGCCAGCTTGTCGGTCACATCCTCATGCACGAACATGATGCCGCCGAGCGGATGCGGCGCGGCAAGGATGCGCAGCGTCGTGCCGTCGGGCAAATGCATCAGATCGTCGCGCGGCTCGATCAGCGACGTGAACAGCGCGAGACGCTCCTTCTTGTATCGCTGGAAATCGGCTTGCTCCGGCGCGCGGCGGCGGGTGCGCAAATCTTCGAGAATTTCGCCGAACGTCGGATGACCGTTGAGAAAATTTTCATCGGCGTCCCACAACCGCATATAGGCGCGGTTGTAAAAGGCGAGCCGCGTGTCGGCGCCATAGATCGCGATCGCGCTGCCGAGATGCTCCAGCACTTCGTTTTGCGCGGTCAGATGCCGCTGCAACTCTGTATCCTTTTCCTCCTCGGTCGTGACGTCGACGGCGAAGCCCAGCATGCCCAGCAACGCGCCCTCCTCATTCTTCAAGGGCTTCTCGGTGATTTCCAGCAGCCTCCGCTTGCCGCCGATGATCACATGACGGCGCTCGGTAACGGCGCGTTCTACGGAGAGCGCATTGGCGGCCAAACCGCGACCGCTGCCGCCACGCGCCGTTTGCGACACCAGCTCAACCTGCCGCGCCGCGATGTCTTCAGCCGTGGCGTCGACAGCCTCAGCGTAAGCCTTGTTGCAGGACACCAGCGCCAGATCGGGGTTGCGTTGCCATGCCGGAAAGGAAAGCGCATCGAGAACAAGCTGCGTCGACAGCGCATGATTGCCGACATTAGCCGTCTGATCGGATTCGACCGTCTGCGGACTTGGAATATCGTTAAACCACAAAACGTCGATCAGCGGGCCTTCGCGGCCAATGCGGAAGCGTCGACCCGTGATACGAACTTGCTTGCTGGCCTGCGACGCTTCGGCCTGCAACTCAAAACCCTCGCCGGTCTGCTGCAACTTGCGGAACGCGGCGAGAAAATCGGCGGCTTCCTTGATCGCGGCGACGATGTCCTCGTTGTGCGCGACTTTTTCGATACCGAGAATGTTGGATACGCGAACCGCCTCGCGCAACACGCCCTGCGGTGTAAACAAGCAATAGCCGGTCGGCATCGTGCCCAGCATCGCCTGCAAACGTTCGACGACCAGCAAGGACTGACGGGTTTTGGTTTCGCGTTCGCGCACCCGCTTGTTCAGCGCATAAACCTGCGCGCCCAGAACGGCGACGGCGCCAACCACTCCGACGAAAGCCATTCCCGCAGCGCCGATGCCAAGCTTAAGCCCGAAGGCGAGCAAAACCGCAACCACGACGGCCACCGCCGCGACAAGGGAAGCATTGGCGAAAACAAAATTAGGCATGGGAACAGACCATCCGTGAAGTCGGATCAGCATAACAGGAGACTGGCCTGATTGCCTACGCGAAACCGGCGGAGAAAGAAAGGCGGATGGTTATGGTTAACGAGAGTATCGTCCGATTTTTGACGCCTAGCCAAGCCCCGCCAAAAGCCATGAAAGTAAAAAAGCAAAAATCACGCGAGAAAAAAGTGATATAAGGTACCTGACAAACAGGAATTTGCCGGTATCCTATATGACGAATTGTTTATTCTTCCCTTATGGAGCGCAGGACATTGCTGCGAAACTGCGAGCGGAACCGCAAGCCGACGGGAGCGATGAATCAGATAGTATACGGGCGCGGCAAGAAGCGCTGGCTACTTATCAATCCTATTTGCACAAGGACGCTTCCGGCAAACCCGTTCTTCCGGAGGATAACGCTGCCCATGCCCAATACGTGGATATTCCTTTGTCCCCCCAAGAAGCGCGAACATTGGGGCTTTCAGGACCAGCCGTGTCTTTACATCAATTATTGCAGTTGACACGAACGGAAGTTGTTTCACCTCATGCATCTGTTGCACAAGCGCAAAGTATGGCCGCTTATCTTCTGTCAAGCGGCGAACGTGATCCCACAAGATATAACGCCCATGTGGCCGAACAGCATAGAGCCTATGAAGCCGCTGCAAGAGCTTTCGCCTTATTGTCGAGGCCGGTCGCAGATCACGAACGCGCCGCAGGGGTAGCAAAGGCTGGACAAGAATTACGAATTTCTTTCGATGTTTATGCGCGAACTGAAGGCGCTCGATCGCCAATATTATTGGCTCGGCAAGAATATGAAAGTTTAACCCGACGTCGCTTCGATGAAGTTTCCCCCGACGCTTTTTCCGGCGAAGAGCAGCGGCTGCGCGACCGAGTCAACAAAGCTATCGCTCATTCTCAAGCAACAAAAAAAAGTGACGCTCCCAATTTTGAACCCGTGTTTGATCCGGCAAGATTGCTTCGTATCGAAACCCTGATGCGGCACGATGCCACGGCGTCATGGATGTTGGATGCCGTCAAAAAGAACGGACTGCCTGTTACTCTGTACCGCTATCTCATGTCAGATGCAGATTTGCACGCCAGAGACAATGTTAGTCTTGGCAATTATATGCCGAACAGGAGCGCAACGGAGCCGGATGATTATCTGCAATTATTTGTGAACGGCGCTCATGAAATTGACCTTGCTGTTTATTACACGCATGAAAGTCGACATCATTGGCAGGATCTGGTCTTTCCTGCATGTGTAAGGCAGTCCACCTCGCCAACCGACAAAAGCATTTTTGATGTAATGCGAGAAGCCGATGCTCAGGCGGTGCATAGAAAAGCGGCCTATCGCCTCCAGAATCAAACCGGCCTCATTGGAAAAGAGAGTGGGGGTATCATAATGATTTTTCTCGGCATCTTGAAAGAACGGCCAATGGAAATTACAGTCCGGCAACCCGGATAAGGCTGGCAACTCAGGACGCGTTTATAGAATTTCTCGAAAACGAATTCACAAAACCCCGTTATCTTCGTCGAGAAATAGAGCATCATTTTTCGAAGGCCGCGACGCCATCCCGCGCCGCGTCTCCGGTTTCCGAATCCCCCTATCTGTCCGAAAGATTTCTGACGCAGCTATCGCAAGTAACGTCAACCGTCAGCTATCTGGATCAAGAAGGAATGGCTCGCGTACGAAAGCTTGTCCACGAGCGGCTCCCCGCAGCGATAGCAGCCCATGCGCCGCAAGCAAGAGGTTCTGCTTACACCGCCGGGTAACGAAATCGAACCAAGCTCAGTCCTAATCGACGGCTCGTGGATTGCGTCAGCTTAATTTTAGAGAATTAACGTTGAAGCAAGAGCGGAGGAGCCCCTCTCCCGCTTGCGGGAGAGGTTGGGTGAGGGCGGGTGAGGATAGAAAATGCCTCAACATTTTGTGTGCCCGCCCCTAACCCCTCCCGTAAACGG
>CAIQVS010000101.1 GCA_903875345.1 uncultured Pseudomonadota bacterium
CCACGATTGCCGAGGATCCAATCATTCGCCGGCATGACCCGCTCCTACGCATAGTATGTGTCATTTTTTCAGTAACTGAGATATAGAAAACGCTGTATCGACAGCAGATTTCGTGGGCAACAGATTAAAGTGATTAAACAGACCATTAAAAAAAAGCCCGACAAGATTACTAAAAGAATCAAACCTAAAACTTCAACAAAAGCCTTGCTGCAAGGATTTCTCCTAAATCACGGACGTAAAGTGCTGTTGCTGGGCGGGGAAATCATGGCTTTGACAGGGGTGGCCCTAGTTGCAGTAATCGCTGCGTTGGGCCAAGCAGCGGAACGGTTTTCTGGTGTGGGCTTATGGTCGAGCTTGGTTCCCTTTGCCTGCGTGGTCTTGGTGTTGGCCGTGATTCTGTTCTTGGCCTTTAAGCTGTGGATGAAAGTTCGCCCTACCTTGCTGGCAAGGTCAGCCAATCTTCCTAGCCTGCTGGCGGTGTTGATTGCCCTAGGCGCGGGTTGGTTTTCGACCGGTTTGGCATTTCACCACGAGTTGACCAATCTGCGCCTATTGGTAGGGGGTGTTCAGGAGGCGGAACGCACTACCCTCTCTCATCAGGTTTATGCTGCCTACCGGCGCGCCGACCTCGCTCAATTGCAAACTTTGCTTGAACGCGCAAAGCCCTATGAATCTGCCATTCGCGAGGCGGCATCAATTTATGGCGTGGATGCGGAAGTATTAATGGGCGTGGGAGCGGCGGAGTCTTCGTTCCTGCCCCGTGACAGCAAAGACGGCGGTCGCGGTCTGTTTCAAATCACCGCACCCCCCAAGGAAGTTCTGGAGCGGGTCGGCAAGCAACTCGGCGAAAAATCCCTTGATTGGCGGAATACGCGCCATAATGCACTGATCGGTGCGGCGACTTGGCGGTATTATCTGAAGGAAATGAATAATGATTTGTTCCTGAGCCTGCTTGCCTACAACATAGGCCCAAAAAACGGTGGCTTGATTTCCATCATGCGCCAATACGGTGCTAGGGACTTCGCGACCATCCAGCCTTATCTGCAAAACTTGCCCCGCGATTACCCCATCCGGGTGCTGACCGCGTCTCTGGCATTCCGGTTGTACCGGGTCGAGGGGCATCTTCCGCGCTATGAGGAAGGCGACAATGCCATGCGCATCCAACGCATAGGCATACCGGGCTTGAGCAAGCCGGGTTAGAGGATAGTTGGGTACGCTTGGCATGAAGCAAACCCATGTATGGTTATTAACGTTGCGTCTCTTCAATCGGTGATGTATTATTGATTTTATGGCAATTAAAGCCAATAGTCTTGGGGATTGTAATGAACGACAACGTCGAAAACCTAGTTCTTGAGCATCTACGCGCCATTAGAGCCGGTATGGGCAGAGGATGGAGGCGCAGTTGGTCGAAGTCATGCCCGGCTACTCAGTGTGCAAAAGGCCGTGCTAAAGTCCCGCAGCGACAACCTCGACACTCAAGAAGACGTGTACCGCCAGCAAATTCAATATGACGGTCTGGCCGAGCGGGTGGGGCGCATCGAAAAAAGGCTTGAAATCTGCGACTAGCCCCGTTGGACTTGGTACGGTTCGTTTCCCTGTTCTGGCTGGTTCCCACGCTCCTGCTCTCATCGTTATA